>JAFKFQ010000485.1 GCA_017308215.1 bacterium
GCCCGGCGGCGGACATCCCGGCCAGATTCGCGGTGTGGTACCCGGTCACCGCGTACTCGCCGGAGTACGCGGCCATGCAGGCCGCGGCCGCACTCGGGGCCGAGGTGGTGTTCATCGACCTCCCGCACCACGCCCTGATCGGGCCGCGGGCGTCCGGCGCCGCGGCCCCGCCGCGCCCGCCCGCGCCGCCGGACGAGGACCGGCTCATCACCACGAGCGGGTTCTACAAGCACCTCGCCGCGGCCGCCGGGTTCAAGACGTGGGACGAGGCGTGGGACACACTGTTCGAGAACCCGCACGCCACCGACCACGAGGCGTTCCGCCGCGAGATGGCGACCTTCTGCTGCGCCGCGCGGGCCACCGCCGACCAGGCCGCCGAGCGGCTGGAGGGCACGGCCGAGCGCGAGCGCCACTTCCTGAAGGTGATCCGCGAGACCCTCGCCGCCAGAAAGCTGAGGCCGCAGGACGCGGCGGTGGTGTGCGGCGGCTTCCACCTGTTCCTCGACCGCGCCGACCGCGAGCCCCCGCCGGAGTGCCCGGCCGGGACGGTCTTCACCACGGTGGTGCCCTACTCGTACTTCCGCATCTCGGAGCTGTCCGGGTACGGGGCCGGCAACCGCGCCCCGCAGTTCTACCAGACGTGCTTCGACCTCGCCGCCGCCGGCCGCGCCGCCGACGTCGCGCTGGAGCACACGGTCGCCGTGCTCCGGCAGATGCGCAAGGACGGCGACCCGCTCTCGACCGCCGACGCGATCGCCGTCACCCACCACGCCGGGATGCTGGCCCGGCTCCGCGGCCGCGGCCACCCCACCCTCGACGACATCCACGACGCCCTCGTCACCTGCTGCTGCAAGGGCAACCCGGCGGACGAGGGCACGAGGCTCCGGCACGCGATGGACGCCGCCGGGGTCGGCAACCGCATCGGCAGGGTGACGCCGAGGCTCGGCCGGCTGCCGATCGTGAACGACTTCCACACGCAGTTGGCCGACCTCGGTCTGGGGGAGGTGCTCGGCCGGGAGAAGCGGCTGTCGGTCCGGCTCGACAAGCGCGACCCGCTCGCCGCCCGCCGGTCCGCGTTCCTGCACCGCCTCACCTACCTGGGGGTGCCGCTCGCGGCACTGGCGACCACCGGCGGCGACTTCTCCGGCACCCTCTTCCGCGAGGACTGGCAGCTGAAGTGGGAGCCCCGGACCGAGCCCGCACTGGTCGAACAAACCCTTTACGGCGACACGGTGGAGGCCGCCGCCGTCAGCCGACTGCGCGAGGCCGTTGCCGGGGCGGGAACGCAGGCCGGCGAGAGCAGCGCCCAGCTACTCCGCACCGTAGACATGGACCTGTCCGACCTCGTGCCGGCGGCCGGCGAGGCCTGCGGCCGCGCGATCGACCTCGACCCGGGGTTCGTGTCGCAGGCCCACGCCCTGCGGAACCTCGGCCGGCTCGCCCAGTACGCGGTGTTCCGCGGCCTCCGCCGCGACGCGCTCGACGACCTCCTCACCCGGTGCTACGACCGGGCCTGCTTCGCCCTGCCCGACGCCGCCGCGGTTCCGGAGGAGGAACAGGCCGGGGTGGTCGAAGGGCTGGTGTCGGTCGCGGAGGTGGTGCAGCGGGCGGACGCGGACCGGTACGACCGGGCACTGTTCGCGGAAGCGGCGCGGCGGGCCGCCGGGGAGTCGCCGGTGCCGTTCCTCCGCGGGGCGTTCCTCGGGCTGCTGTGTGAGATCCGCGAACTCCCGGCGGACGCGCTGGCGGCCGAGGTGGCCGGGCTCGCCCGCGCCGCCCCGGACCGGATGGTCACCGCCGGCGACCTGCTCGACGGGATGTTCGCCGTCTCCGGCTCGTCGCTGGTGCTCGGGGCGGACGCGCTCGTCGCCGCCGTAGACGACCTGCTCAAGGCGGCCGGGTGGGAGTCGTTCCTGGTCATGCTGCCGCGGCTGCGGGCGGCCGTCGAGCGCCTGTCGAACCCGCACAAGGACTCGCTCGCCGGCACCGTGGCCCGGCGGTACGGGTTGGCCGGGGCGGGCGAGGTGCGGGCGGCGATCGGCAACCTCGCCGCGACCGCTCTGGTCGCCCGGCTGGACGCCGCCGTCGCCACCACTCTCAAGGACTGGCCGCTGTAACCCGGAGGCGCCCGTGACTGCCGACCCGCACACCCTGGCCCGCTGGCGCCTCGTCCTCGGCGAGACGGCCGAGCAGCACGGCATCGGCTGCGGCGGGCACCCCGAGGCCGAGCGCGTCGAGCGGCTCGTCGGCTTCCTGTTCGAGCCCGGCGGGGGTGGGGGTAAGTCGGGGGGCGGGCGGGCGGCGGACCGGACCGGCGGCACCGGCCCGTCGCGGCTCTCCGTGCCGGAGTGGGTGGACGCGGTCAACGAACTCTTCCCGCACCAGTCGAAGGAGGTCATGCAGAAGGAACTCGTCCGCCGCCGCGGGATCGCCGAGCTGATGGAGAAGCCGGAGTTGCTGGAGAAGATCGAGCCGAACCTGGAACTGGTGAAGACGCTGCTGAGCCACCGCGACCTGCTCAACCCGAAGACCCGGGTGTTGGTCCGCAAAATCATCGACCAGGTGGTGCAGGAGCTGAGGCGGCGGATGCAGGTGCAGGTGGAGCAGGCGATCACCGGGGCGCTGCGGAGGGACCGGCACTCGCCGCGGAAGGTGTTCCGCAACCTGGACCTGAAGACCACCCTCCGCCGCAACCTGAAGAACTACCACCGCGAGTCCGGCAAGCTGCTCGTCGACCGGGCCTACTTCTACGCGGCGGAGCGGAAGAAGAAGCCGTGGCACGTCATCGTCGTCGTGGACCAGTCCGGGTCGATGCTGGAGAGCGCCATCTTCTCCGCGGTGATGGCGTCGGTCTTCGCCGAGCTGCCGGCGGTGAAGACCTCGCTGGTCCTGTTCGACACGCAGGTGGTCGATCTGTCCGACCAGGTGGGGCAACCGGTGGACGTACTCCTCTCCATCCAGCTCGGCGGCGGCACCGACATCACGCAGGCACTGGCCTACGCCAACACGCTGGTCCGCCAGCCGCCGCGGACGATTGTGGTGCTCATCACCGACTTCTACGAGGGGCGGGCCGAGAGCGACCTGGTGGCCCAGACCCGGCTGATGGCCGACGGCGGGGTCCGGTTGATCGGCCTGGGGGCGCTCGGGTACGACGCCCGGCCCGCGTACAACAAGGCGACCGCGGGCAAGCTCCGCAAGGTCGGCATGGACGTCCTCGTCTGTACCCCGGAGAAGCTGGCCGAGTGCATGGCCAAGATCATCCGCGGCTGACCCCCGACGGCAAGTCACGGGATGAGCGACCACCCGCCCGAAACCGACGCGGGCACCGCCCCGCGTCCGCCGGGCCGCGTTGCCCACTCCCACACCGAGCGGGTCATAGCGACAGCCCGGAGGTCAGTCACAACTCGGCCGAGTGATCGAAGGGCTCGAACCGCGGGCCGACCGCCCCGAAGAGTTCGCGGACGAAGTGAAGCGCGTAAAGGACCGCGGGCGGTCAGGAGTAAGGCCGCCCGAGATCCCCAAAGCGGTGAAGGCGCGGGACAATTCGGTACCAGCCTGACACGGAGATTACCCACGGCACCGGGTCGGTCATACGCCTCTCGCCTTCATTCCTAAACCACGATTCCTGGTGAAGCCGGCCGAGTACGACGCCGGCACGGCCGTTGCTTTTGCCCCTTCAACCCCAAGGGGGCGCAAGTCACGAGTGCCGAATTCGGGTGCGACCAACACGAACGACAGTGGCCGGCGCGAGCCAGACGCAACGTCGTTCCGCGGTCCCAGGAGCCGAATCTCAAGTACGTCCGGGACAGGCCGAGCAAGGGGAACACCTGATGATGCCGCTCGACGACGTACCGCCCTCCGGGCGACCTGCACGTTACTCTTGCCGGCCGCCGGTACGCAGGCACACGGCGGCCGGCGGTGAGTTTGTTGCTCGACAGCAGTGAGGTGGCGCGCGGCCGAACCCGGGAGTGGAGACGAGGATGCCCTCGCTGGACGCGGTGAGAATCGTCGAGTCGTTCTGGGCCGACGTGTGGGCCGCCCGCGACCCCGACGCGGTAGACCGGTACGTGGTCGAGGACTTCGTGCTCACGAGCGGGGGCGTGGACGTCCGCACGCGGGCGGCGTTCAAGCAGTGGGTCCGCGACTTCCTGGCGACCGTCCTCGACCTCGAGTTCGAGACGGTCGAGAGCTTCCAGAACGCCGACGGGAGCCGCGTCGCCTCGCGGTGGCGCGTGCGCGGCCGGAACAACGGGGTGTTCGGGCTCCCGCCCGACGGCCGACCGATCGAGTTCACCGGGACGGCCGTCTGGGCGGTCCGTGCCGACGGCCAGCTGCTGCACAACTGGGTCGAGCGCGGCGCGTGGGAGGCCTGCCGGCGGCTCACGGGCTGAGGAGCCCGTCAATTACCCCTCGCCCCTCGGTTCTGGGTGTCGGAGGTGACTCATGTCTGAACGCGTTGCGGGCGTCCGAATCCCCGACAGCAAACTGGCCCGGGAGGCGACCGAGCTTCTACGAGAACACGGCACGCCACTGCTGCTCGCCCACTCGCTGCGGGTCTACCTGTTCGGGGCGATCCGGGGCCGCCACCGGGGGCTGGCCGTCGATCACGAACTCCTGTACTTCGGGGCCGTCTTCCACGACCTCGGGCTGACCCCACGCTACCGCAGTCCCGACCACCGCTTTGAGGTCGATGGCGCGAACGCGGCCCGAGACTTCCTGCGCGCCAACGGCGTCGACGAGCCGGTGGCCGGGGTGGTCTGGGACGCGATCGCCCTGCACACGACGCCGGAAATCCCGTGGCACAAGCGGCCGGAAATCGCTCTGGTGACCGGCGGGGTCGAGGCGGACGTTCTCGGTGACGGGCTGGGTGAGATCCCGCCGCCCGACCGTGACGCGGTCCTCGCGGCGTACCCGCGTGGAGACTTCAAACGCGGCATCGTCCGCGCGTTCAGCCAGGGTTTCGCCCACAAGCCCGCGACCACGTTCGGGACGATGAACGCCGACGTGCTGGAGCGGGAACAGGCGGGATTCCGCCGGACGAACTTCTGTGACCTGATCGCCGCCAACCCACTGGGAGGGTGAGTGTTGCCGCCCGCACCCGTGTGACGCCGGACTCTGCCGGTCAGTCATCCGTGAGATCGCGCAAGACGTTGCGCAGGATGCCGTGCGAGTAGATGCTGGCCACGTCCCGGACGAACCTGGGGAACGCCGCCGCGGCCTGCTCGTCGGCGGCGTCGGAGATGGTCCGGACGATGGCGAACGGCACACCGTACTCGTGGCAGACCTGGGCCACGGCCGCCCCTTCCATCTCGACGCAGCTCAGGCTCGGGAGGTCGCTCCTGAGTTGCTCCAACTCGGCCCGCCCGGCGAAGAAGCGGTCGCCGCTGGCGATCTCGCCCTCGACAGCCCTGGGCGCGTTGATGTGGAAGCCGGCGAGGAGGTTCGGCGCCAGCCGGGCGGGAAGGTCGTCGGCCAGGAACCGGCGGGCGGCCGCCAGAACGGCCCGCCGGAGGCGCGCGTCGGTCTCGAAGGCCGCCAGGCCCAGCAGGGGGATCTCGTGCCGGGCGAACAGCGGGCGGCTGTCCATGTCGTGCTGGCGGAGCCGGCTGCCGACGACCACGTCACCGACCCGGAGCGACGGGTCGACGGCGCCCGCGACCCCGGTGAAGACGAGCCGCGAGATGTCGAAGCGGGTGATCAGGTGGGTCGCGGTCGTGGCCGCGGCGACCTTCCCCCAGCGCGAGAACGCCAGGACCACCTCCTGGCCCCACAGGCGGCCCGTGTGGTAGGTCCGCATGCCCGCGGGCGAGGCGGCCGCCGGCGTCATCTCCGCGATCAGCCCGTCGACCTCTTCGCGCATCGCGCCCACGATCCCGATTCGCACTCTGGTCCCTCCCCGGTGTCAGTGGGCGTGTCGGAACCGCCGGCGGCGAAACGGCCTTACGATGCGCCGGCCGATCCTACGTCCCCGTAGGCGGGCAACTCGATCCCGGAGCCTCGGCGACGATCGCCGGTGCAGGGCGCGGATCGTCGGCCCTGGCCCGACGCGGGCCGGGGCATCGGGCAATACGGACCCGCCCAGGAATCGCTTCGGTCGGTCGCGTTTCTACAGCAGAGGAATCATGGCCCCGCGGTCGGGCTGAATTCCCGCCACCACCGGGCGGCGTGGTCCGCGTCCCAGTCCCCCTCGCACGCACACCGGCCGAGTGCCCGCTCAAGCCTCTCGGTGTCGGAGAACCGATCGGCCGGGCTCTTGGCCAGGCACCGGAGTACCACCCGCTCCAGATCCTCGGGGATTCCTGGGAGCACCAGGGACGGTGGGACCACCGGGTCACGGGCGTGCGCCGCGAGCACGGCCGTCGCGCTCGCCCGCTCGAACGGCGGCCGCCCGGTCAGCAAGTAGTATGCGACCGCCCCGAGCGAGTAGATGTCACTCCGTTCGTCGACCCGAAGATCACCCGCCGCCTGCTCCGGCGACATGTATAGCGGCGTGCCGACGGCCAACCCGTCCGCGGTCAGACCGGTCGCGAGGGGCTTCGTGAGGTGGCGGACCAGGCCGAAGTCGAGCAACTTGGCCACGTCGTCCGCCCCGCCCCGGTGGGCGGCGATGACGTTGGACGGCTTGAGGTCGCGGTGGATCAAGCCGATCCCGTGCGCCTCCCGGAGCGCAAGGCAGACCTGCCGGAGCAGGTACACCACCCGCCCGGGCGGCAGCGCGCCGTACCGGTCCACCAAGTCCTCGAGGGTGAGGCCGGGTAAATACTCCATCACGTAGTAGTACGCCCCGTTCGGGGCTCTCCCGTAGTCGTAGACCTCGACCGTGTTCGGGTGCGAGAGGGTCGCGGTCATGCGGACCTCCCGCTCGAACCGAGCACGGGCGCGTGGGTCGCCCGCACTTTCCGGTCGGATCAGCTTGACCGCGCACGGCCGCTTCAAAAATCGGTGTTCGGCCAGGTACACCTCTCCCATCCCGCCGCCACCGATCCGCCGTAGAAGGTGATACGAGCCGAGCGCCCTTGCCTCGGTCGCCTTCCTTCCGAACCGGCCCGCTGCCCAGGCCACGACCGTCGTGGCGAGGACGATGACGACCAAGACTAAGGCATCGAGGTACCGAAGTACGGGGTCGGTTTCCAAGTGGACGAGCCTCCAGACGATCACCGCGGTGATGACCAGGCCGGTCATCAGGGCGATCACGGACCGCCCACCCGGTTGGTGGAACGCTGTCGGCTTTGACTCTGGGTGCGACGGAAACGGATTCGCTATGACTTCCCCGCGGGCGGACCGGGTGACGTCATCCTCGACCGCTTTCGGCCGGCCTGTCTCGCGGCCGTCACGGGGCCAACTCCCGGTCGAGTCCGACGCGCGGTCCGGGCTGTCCGCGATCATGTGACGCGCGGACAATCGTACACCTCCGGCCTGCCTATCATCGTCACCCGCGCAGGCCGTCTCTGGGAATGCACGAATCCTGCCCCTTCGTCGCTCCATGCGTTGTTCTCCTGATCCCGACCCGGGCCACGCCTCGCGGGACTACGGGTACTCACGAACCTGATCGCACGACGCCCGCGGCGCGGTGGGATCCGGGTTTGGTCCGGTCGGAGAGCGCCGCTTCGATCACATCCGCCGCCCGGTTCAGCCCGTCGGCCGCCTCGATCTCGGTCCGAAGGAGACCGGCTCGCTCGCGGTAGGTCGGGGCGCCCAGCACCTCGCGGACGGCGTCGCGGAGCCGGCCGACCGTCAGCCGGCCGACGGGGATCGACCGCCCGACGCCCGCCCACTCGACCCGGGTTCCGACTCCCGGTTGGTCGTAGGCTACCGGCAGCACGACCATCGGGACGCCCTCCGCCAACGACTCCAGGGCCGTGTTCAGCCCGCCGTGGGTGATCGTCAGGGTCGCCAGCCGGAGCAGGTCCAGTTGCGGCGCGTACCCGACCACGATCGGGTCGCCCGGCAAGCCGCCGAGCAGTGACGGGTCCTGGCCGCCGCCGAGCGAGATCACTAGCTGCAGGTCCGGCCCGGCGCACGCCTCGGCGATCATCCGGAAGGTCCGCAGGACGCCGTTCTGGAGCGTCCCCATCGAGGCGTACACGAGCGCCCGGTCCGGGTCGAGCCTGGCCCACGGGAAATCCACCCGGGTTCGCGCCTGGGGGTCCACCCACGGGCCGGTGTGGCGGAAGTGGGGCGGGAGGCGGCGGCCCGGCAGTTCCAGGGCGGCGGGCAGTTGCGACACCTGAGCGAGCGGCGAGAACTTGGCGTTGAGCCCCCGGGCCGGGGGCAGCCCCCACGCCAGGCGCTGTCGGTCGATCGCCCGGAGAACGCCCGAGCAGGTCCACTCGAAGACCCCGTTCCCCAGCCGATTCCGGACCCGCGCCCCGTACCCCCGGCGGTGGGACCACGGGACTGTGGACGGCGGGACGGTGGGGTCGAGGTTGATCGGCAGCGCGGCGGCCACGCTGACGAACGGCAGGCCCAGGTGTTCGGCCACCGTCCCGCCGGCCATCTCGATCTGGTCGACGAGGAGGGCGTCGACGCCCTCCTCGCGGACGGCGGCGGGGACGTCGCGGAAGAGCATCGCGGTCTGCCGCAGGAGCCCGCGCATCGCGCACCGCAGGGCGGCGAGCCCCTTGAGCCGGCCGAGTTCCTCGTCCCGCGCGCGGAGGGCGCCGGCGGGGAAATCGTCCCGGCCGATCTGGCGGAACTCGAGGCCGGCCGCCCGGATCGGCCGCTCCAGGTCCGCGACCTGGAAGTAGACCACCTCGTGGCCGCGCGACCGGAGCCGCCGCCCCAGGGCGGTCAGCGGGTAGTAGTGGCCCGGCGACGAGAAACTCAAGATGCCGATGCGATGCATGAAGGGCTCCGTTTACGGACCAGCCGAGAGGGCGACTGGTTCCAGAGTGTGAAGTCGAACGCCAAAGGTGTTGCTCTCCCGACCCGCTGTGGCCGTGGCGGGTAGCGTCAGGTCGTGTTGCGAGGCGCGACCTCGCGAACCGGGTCCTGTTCCCTGCCGGTGTCAGTCCACACCTGGACCGCGCCGCCGTCGACGAACAGCTCGATCCCGGTGACGTAGCTGCTGTCGTTCGACGCGAGGAACACCGCGGCCTTCGCGACCTCGTCCGGGGTGCCCATGCGGCCCAACGGGACGGTCGCCGCGACGCTCGCCTTGAACGCGCCGACCGCCCCCGACGGCAACGCACCCTTGCCGAAGAAGGGGGTGTCGATCGAGCC
Source organism: bacterium (assembly GCA_017308215.1). Lineage (GTDB taxonomy): Bacteria > Planctomycetota > Planctomycetia > Gemmatales > Gemmataceae > Urbifossiella. Next base: position 9,223 of record JAFKFQ010000485.1, read on the forward strand.
GGGGCTGACGGCGTTGACACGGATCTGACGCCCCCGGAGGTCGGCGGCCCAGCACCGCGCGAACGACCGCACGGCAGCCTTGGTGGCGCTGTAGACGCTTACCCCCGCCCGCCCCTTGGAAGCGGAAACCGAGGCGTTCAGGATGATCGAACCCCCGTCCGCGACGAGCGGCAGCGCCTTCTGGACGGTGAAGAGCAGACCCCGGACGTTGGTGCCGAAAGCCGTGTCGAACTGGGCTTCGGTGATCGATCCGATCGGAGCCCACGTCGGGACGCCCGCGTTGGCGAACAGGACGTCGATCCGGCCGTGCTCCCGACCAACTACCTCGTAGAGCCGGTCGAGGTCGGCCAGGTTCGAAACGTCGCCCCGAACGGCGGTGACGCCCCCGTTGATCTGTGCGACCGCGCCGTCGAGCTCGGCCTGCCGGCGGCCCGTGATAACGACCCGGGCGCCTTCCGCCACGAACCGCCGGGCCGTGGCGAGCCCGATGCCACTGCCGCCCCCGGTCACGACCGCGACCTTGCCGTCCAGTTTCTTCGACACGAGGCGACTCCTCACCCGCGACCGCGGTGGCCGCGACACCCGAAGCGACCGGATGTCACCGCCCCGCCGACGGGGCATGGTAAGGGGGCTCCCGCCCGGTCTCTTGGCGGGACTTGCGGCCCGTTAGGTGGTTCTTGCGGGCACCCGGAACTGCCCCGGGGTGACGCCGACGAGTCGCTTGAAGTGGCGGGCGAACTGGCTCTGGTCCGAGAAACCGACATGCAAGGCGACCTCCGCGAGGGACGGCATGCTCCCCTCGGACAGCAGTTGCTTGGCCCGCTCGACGCGGCGGGCGATGACGTACTGGTGCGGCGGCAGTCCGGTAGCCGTCTTAAACTGCCGGGCGAAGTGGAACGGGCTGAGCCGGGCGACCGCGGCCATCTCGGCCAGGCTCGGGGTGCCGTCAAGGTGCTCCTCGACGTACTCGACGACCGCTCGGAGCCGGCCGCGCGGCAGGGCACCGTCCCGCCCGGCTACGACCCGGCCGGGGGCCACGGCGTGCCGGATCAGATGGACCGCCAGGATGTTGGCCAGGGACTCCGCGGCGAGCCGCCCCCCGGCGCCGCCGGCCGCCAACTCGGCGTCCACCGCCCGCATCGCAACCCCAAGCTGAGGGAGAGCCACAGAATCGAACGGGCGCACCACCTCGCGCGCCGGGTCGAGCCCGAACGTCTCGGCGGCGACCCGCCCGATCAACCCCGGCTCCAGGTAAGCGTGCAGCGAACTCTTGGTCCCGGCCCAGCGCCACCAGGACGGGGTGCCGGCCGGCACCACCGAGATCGTCCCGACGGGGGGCGGCCGGTGTCTCCTCACCCCCACGTAACGGCACTCCAGTTCGTCCGGCGGCCGGGTGAACAGGATGAGCATGTGGTGGGTCATGCGGGGCTGTTCGAACTCGGCGTCGGGCAGGTCGCAGAACCGGGCAGCCGCCAGGCCGGCCCATCCGAACCGGTGGCTCGCGGCAGTCGGTGCGTGCGGGATCAGCCGGTGGTACTCCCACGGCGCGAGCGGGGTTCCGTGTTCCGCGATTTCCCACCGCATGAGCGTCCCCGCCGCCGGGTCGGCGGGCCTCCTCGCCAGAGAGTGATCGGGCGATCAGCTCATTGAGCACCCAACGCCCCGGCTCACGGGGTTCGATTGTTCCTTAGCGGATGCCCATCTTTCGGTGCTCGTTGGTAAGAGGCCAAGGCAAGGGCCGCGCCACAAGGCAAGGCAAGGCAAGGCAAGGGCCGCGCCACAGGGGCCGGGAGGCAGTAACCGTCGGCCGATCGTCCGGCCGCGCGGTGTAACTCCGCCTGGTTTCACGGGTTGGTAGCATGGGCGACATGACAGCCGGAGGGAACCGTGGGCCGCTGGGATGACAGGGTGTGACCACGGTGGCAGCAAGGGTGTCAAAGTGAAATTATATGACATTTTAAAACTTAAAAATTTAATCATATACTGATGTCATGACGACAGGAGACGAACCCCACGCTCCACTCGATGCCGGCCGAGATGACGCCGACCGAGTAGGCAACCTCCGTCGCCGCGATCCTCGCCGCCGGGCTGCTCCGCCACCTCCACCCCGAGCACTTCCCGCCACCCGCCGCCGATCTGAATTCTCAGGAAATCGCGGGCGAATCGACTTGAAGACTCGCCCGACACAAGCGCTACTGTCCACACCGGTTAGCGACCCCGAGACGCGAGATGAGACCCATGCCCGCGAAGACCAATCCCCGCCACCCAGCCTCGCCCGGGAGCTGGCGGCCCTGGACCGGATGACCGCGGCCGAGGCCGCCGATCGGGCGTCGGCGTTGAACCGCTTCTCGGCGGCGCGCGATGCGGTCGGCCGAGCCGGTCATGCCGGTATCAACCAGCCCCCCGGTCCCCGGCCCCGGACGGGCCGATGAAGTAGAGGTTGACCATCACCGTGCGGAGGAAAGCCAGGTCATCGAGTAGGGCCGCGACTCCGGCGGCCGTGGGATGGTCGGTGCACTCCAGCGTCTTCACGGTGTACTCCGTGTGTGCTTGATTCGGTGACAAACCCGTGGCGGACGCGGCCCCCCGCCACCGGCCGCGGGCAAACTCGACGATCGGAATCGCCTTCTTGCACACTGGTTCGGCCGTCACCGCGCCGCTCGTCCATTCCGCCTCCCCGTGGTACTAAGCGTGACCGGGTATCACCGGGCGGCTGTGGGGCCGGGCGACACGGCCGTCTTTCGATCTGAGTCGCTCGAGCGGGCCTTCTGGCCGCCGTGACCGAATTCGTTACCGGAGGTGCCTTGAAGCGGTGAGTGTCGAGAGGGGCCGCGACGAGAGGGGTCGCGACCCGGCAGGGTCGGGGCGAAGTCTTCGTCGCGAAGGACGCGGCAGACGGGTACAGCGGGTCACGCCCCCATGTCTCCCGCTCGTCGCGGATGGTGACCGCCTCTCACCGGATCTCGTTACCCGATGGCCTACGGAGTCGTGCGAACCGGCACGGCCGACGGGTTGGCCCGGATCATGGCCCCGGCCTCGCGCCGGAGGATGTGGCAGATCCAGGCATCCTGCTCACATGCCTGGTCGGTCCGCCAGTCGTATCCCGTGACCGCCGCCGCGAGCGCCTGTCGCGCTTCGGCCACTCGATCGCTCTGGTGCAGGGCCATGGCGAGTACGAGGCGGGGGGCCGGGCCGAGCACGCGGCCCGCATCCCCGCGCATCGCGGCGATCGCTTGGTCGAGCCGCCCCTGGCGATAGTCCGCCAGGCCCCGGACGAAGAGGAAGTGGGCGGATGCCGGGGCGTACCTCGTGCGGTCGACGGCCGCGGTCCGGTCGGCGAGCGCGACGGCCTGTTGCAGCTCGTTCCGGGCCATGGGCAGGAGCAGACACGCCCGGGCGGTCCGCTCCGCGACGTACGGGTCCGTGGCGGCACCGAATCGGCTCAGCAGCACCTGCCGGGCCAACCGGTAGTCGCCCTCCTGGCCGAGGAACAGGCAGAACTCGGCGTACCCGTAGTGGGCGGCGTGGTCGAGCGGGTTGGCGTCGATGGCCGCCCGCCAGGTGGCCCGCGCCTCGGTCATCCGCCCCCGGCGCATCAGGAAGCCGCGCAGCTTGGTCTGCGCTTCCAACCGTTTGGGGTCGAGCCCGACTGCCTCTCGGTGCTGGCCGTAGGCCTCGTCGTGTCGGCCCTTCGCCTCCAGGCAGATGCCGAAGGCGGTACGGAGGATGGCCGCGTCGGGGTTGAGGCGGACGGCCGCAGGCAACTGCTCCAAGGCCTCGTCGTACCGGTCCTGGTTGCACAACTCGGCGCACAGGTTCAACCGGTACGCACCGGCCGTCTGGTCGAGCCGAACCGCCTCTCGGTACTCTTCGACCCCTTCCCGGCCCTGGCCGGACCGGATCAACGCCCCACCCAGGTTGCTCCGCACCTGGGCCGCCCCGGGGCGAGCCGTCAGTGCCGCCCGGTAGTAACCGACCGCCTCCCGTGGCTTGTCCACCTGAAGCAACACGTTGCCCAACCGGACGTTCACCCAGAAGTCGCCGGGACGCGTCCGCTGGACCCGCTTCAGAAACGGCACATGGTCCGGGCTCGTGGGGCTTAAACACCGCTCGAGCGCCAGCAACAGCACGACGGACTGTTCGGTGATCGAGGCCGTTGCGATCAGTTGCCCCACGGCGGCGGCGTCCCCCCGGACGTCCGGGTCGCGGGCCTTGACCCGCCACGCCGTCGCATCCCGGTCCGCGTCCCGGGCGACCTTCAGGATCCAGTTCTTGCGCCGCGTCTCCGCGACGCACTCGGACCAGTGGTCGAGGGCCTCCAGCAGCGCGATCCGGATATTCGACGCACCGATCCGTGCTGCGACGGCAGCCGCGTCGTCGTGGACGGCACCCAACCCGGCCTTGCGGAACTCCCGTTCGTACTCCGCGTCGCACGTCTGGAGGGCGAGGACGCCGCCGGTGCTCGTGGAGCCGTTCAGGCGGATGGCGTCGAGCCGGGCCGCCAGCGCCAACTCCCGAGCGCCTTCGTCCAGGAGGTAGGCCAACTCGGCGCGCCCGCGATCCCCCAGCCGGCCCCTGGCCCGCTCCCGCGCCGCCGTCGCCTCGGCCCAGGAGGAGGCTTGGAGGCACCGGGCCATCTCCCCCAGGTCGTCCCCCGCCGCCCGCTCGGCGGCCTCCTGCTCCGCGGCCACCCACCGGGCGACGTCCCGGTGTTCGGACAGGACCCACAACCCGCCGCCGAGCAGGGCGGCCGTCAGCAGGGTCGCGGCCGCGACCGCCGACGTCAGGACCGGCCGCCGGCGGGCCCGCCGGACCAGCCGCTCGGCCCAGTGCTCCGGCCGGGCCGAAATCGCCTCGCCGTGTAGGAAGCGGCGGAGGTCGTCCGCCAGCGCGGTCGCCCCGGGGTACCGGAGGCCCGCGTCCTTCTGCAGGCACTTCAGACAGATGGTTTCCAGGTCGCGGGGCACTTTACCGTTCAGCCGCGACGGGGGCACCGGCTCCTGGGAAACGACCTGGTGGAGCGTTTCCACTTCCGTCCCCGCCCGGAACGGCGGGCGGCCCGTGAGCAACTCGTACAGCAGCGCCCCCAGCGCGTAGACGTCTGTGGCGACCCCGATCACACGGCCCTGTCCCCGTGTCTGCTCGGGGGCCATGTAGCTCGGCGTCCCGAGGGCTACGCCGGTCCGGGTGAGGGCGTGGCGCTCGTCCAGCCGCCGGGCGATGCCGAAGTCACTGACCTTGGGGGTGCCGTCGGCGGCGAGGAGAACGTTGGCCGGCTTCAGGTCGCGGTGGACGATCCCACCCGTGTGGGCCGCGTGGACGGCGGCGGCGACGGTGGCGAGGAGGGCGGCGGCCTGGTGGGGCGGCTGGGGCGAGCCGCCGAGCTTTTCGGCCAGGCTGCCGCCGTCGACGAACTCCATCGTGAAGTATGGCCGCCCGTACGACTCCCCGACGTCGTACACCTGGACGATGTTCGGGTGCCGCAGCCCGGCGATCGCCTCCGCCTCGCGCTGGAATCGCTCCCGCTCCGGCGGCCCCGCGTATGCGTCCGCGAGGAGCATCTTCAGGGCAACGACGCGGCCGAGGCGGAGATGCCGCGCCCGGTAGACGACCCCCATGCCGCCGCGGCCGAGTACGGCCTCCACGTCGTAGCCCGGGACCCGCGGCAGCGCGGCGCCGTTTTGCGGAGCGTCGGGCGCCCCCACGTCCGGTTCCCGCCGCGTCGGGAACATCGCGTCGAGTTCCGCCCGCACGCGGCACACCCGCTGCCAATGCTCGCGGACTTCCGGGAGCAACTCGGGCGACGCACGGCACACCTCCTCAGGCGTGGCGTGCGAGTCGAGGAGTTCGTCGAGCAACGCCGACACGCGCGGGTCGTCGGGCATGGCGGCCCCTCCGAGGCCAATCCGGACCCGGCCCAGTCGCCCGGGCGGGGTCAGGTCACTGCGGCTCACCACCGTCCGGGCGGAGGTTGCTGAGCCGTGCGGCCAGCAGTCGGCCTGGCTCATCCCCTGGATTCTCACCAGGTCGAACGCCTCCCGCTCGTCGTCCGGCAGGCCGGCGATCGCCTCAAGCATCCGGCGGCCGTCGGTGGTGAGGCCGGAGTCGCTGTCGGCCGGGGCGGGCACCCCGTCGTCGAGCAGTTCGGCGGAGCGGGGCTGTTCATCTAAGCGGCGGGCCAGATCATTCAGCTCCCACCGCATGTGCTGGCTGGCGAGAGAGAAGAACTGGCGCACGTTCGCAGGGCGGGTCTCGCGCAGCGCCTTGAGGAGCCGCTCGACCACGGCGCCGAGCAACTCCTCCGCCCGCAGGTTCAGGGGCGGGCGCGTCAGCCTCGGATAGCTGCGGTGAAGCAGTGTGGTGCAGTGGAGTTGCAACCGACGGACGGCCCGTTCCAACAGGGCGCGGACGACTGGCTCGGTAGGGGCGTCGGCGGCGAGCTCGTCCAGATAGCACTGAACGACCGCCGTGGTTCCTTCTTCGGCCATGGTCGAGTCCCCGGCCGCGGTGAGGCGAGATCACGATCGATTATACCGCCGCCGGAAAATACCGACGGGGAGTGTTACCCTGGTGAAGGCCCTCGCCGAGTCACACGGCGGCTCCTTCGGGGTGTCGAGTGACGGCCTCGGACGTGGTTCCGAGTTCGTCGTCCGCCTCCCGCTCGACGGGAGCCGGTAGCCGCGGGCGCGACGTTGAGCGCTGACCCGAGCCACAGCACGCACCGCAGGCACACCCGTCCCGGGATCGTCGCCCGTACAAGGACGGCCGGCCCGTCCCCCACCGGGCCGGCCGTTTGCTTTCGCCCCGCGGAGGTAGGCGTGACTGCACGAACCGCGGCGCGCGACGAACGCCCCGGCTCGGACGCCCCGTCTGGCGGCCGGATCATCCGGCCGCTCGAACTGGTGCGTGCGTGGCTGCGGAGGCTGGGGCGTTGCACCCGCCAGCGATCACGCACGTACTGGTAGGGGCCGAGACCTTGTGGATGGGGGAGACGATCCTCGAACCCGACACTGAGAGCCTGTTCGGGGACCTCGGGTAACTACCCCCGACCCAGCCTTCACACGAGGCGGGTTGATCTGTTGTCATGTATTAAATTGCTAAATCATTTTGTCGAGTCGATGTGACATTCGCCGGATGCCGGACACCTGTACCGTCGCTTCCACCGCCCCCCTCGGTCCGCCTGTCGTCCCCCCGTTCCGCCGGCACCGCCCGACCCACGCGAACGTCTGCTCCGCCCCCACCGCTTCCGCCGCGGGGTGAACCCGACCGCTCCGCCGACCGCGACGAGATCTCCACCCGAACGCCCGGTCGCTCGGCCGCCAGCCACCGCTCGGCCGCGCGGTTGAGCCGGTCCGGCCACAATCAGCCAAGGTCGGCCGACGTGTAGACGTTCGCGCCTCCCGCAAAACCCCGCCAGCGCCGGCGCGAGCCAGCACCGCCCGCGGTATCATGGAGTGCCGACCGGAGTGGCTCATTGTGGCAGGTTGTGGCAGAGATTCCGCCGACGACGCGCTTGCCGCCGACCCGCCACGTTCTCCAGCAGGCGGGGTACGCGGTCGTGGACGCGGCCGACGTCGGGGCGGCGGTGCGGGCGGCCGAGGGGCACCGGATCGACCTGCTGGTGACCGACGTCGTCATGCCCGGGGTGGGCGGGCGGGAGCTTGCCGAACGGCTGCGGGCGTCCCGCCCGGGGCTGAAGGTTCTGTACCTGAGTGGGTACACGGACGACGCCGTGGTCCGGCACGGCGTGCTGCACGAATAGCTGCACTTCCTGCAGAAGCCGTTCTCCCCGGCCACCCTCGCCCACCCGGAGGTTGTGGCGAAGTGGGTCAGATCAGAACGGCCGAGGCTTCTTGACCAGCTTCCCCTGGGCAGCCTTGCGGATCGTGCTCTGCCGCTTGGCCTCCTTGCGGCTCCGCGCCTCGCACGGCTTCTCGTAGTACTCGTGCGCCCGGATCTCGCCCTTCATCCCGCTCCGCTCGATCAGCTTCTTGAACCGCCGGAGGGCCGCCCCGATCGGCTCCCGGTCGTGGACCCGCATCCGCAATCCCATTCCGCCTCCCGGATAGACTAACCGCGCGTGCGCGGCGAGAGAGGCAGTATACGGCGGCGCGGCATCTCTTTCTGCCCGGACCGCGGATAATAGGTGGGTGCCCCGGAACCGTCGGGGCAAGGGGGACCGAATTCGGAAGCTCGAACAGGACAAGTCGCGGGTGATCTACCAGACGGTCAGCAGAGGCGTCGTCACCGGCGCGAACTTCGCGTGAGGGCAGGACGAGTGGGAGGAGATAGAGCAACTCTGGCGGGTACCCGGTCGGTGGTGCAGATGTGGATCACGAGCGAGGGCGTGGCCGCTCACTGCCACGTGGGCCAACCCGGTCGCCTCGCATGCCAACGCCGTCCACTTCCCGAACCGGTCGGCGAACGCGTCCGGGTTGAGCCGGGTGAACACCCGGTAGAAGGTGTCGTGGTTCGGGATGCCGTTGGGCAGGGCCAGGAACCGGCGGAAGAACGCCTCCCTACTCTGTCCGTACTCGGCGACCTGTTCCCACCCGTCGGCCCCGCCGATGACCGCGCAAGTGGCGATTGCGGGGAGGTCAATCAGCCGGTGGAGCTTGTTCGGGGTGTCGAGGCGGGAGTCGGGCAGGTCCACGAACGCGGTCGCGATCGGGAGCGGCATTGGGCATCCTCCGTGATGCCGCTGGTGTAGCCACAACCTCCTGCCCGGTCAGCCGTTCAGAGTGCGTGAGCGCTACAGGCGGTGGTGACTAGGGCGACACGGCCAACCGACCGGTCCACTACGACGGCGGCGCGTACGACCCGGCGGCCGACCGCTGATCCCTGCTCCGCCGGCCCGACCGCCCGGAGGGCCGTGGCATGCACACCGCCGTGTGGGCCGGCCGTGGCATGGCGAGACGGGATCGTAGTCGAGCCGCCCCGCAACGGCGGCACGGAGATTGCTCAATTCTCGCGCGATCGATGGGTTCGCCGGTGGTCGGTTCTGCGCTGCACTCGGAGCGCCGGTCCGGTCACCGGTCGTGCCCCACACCTCGACCGTCACCCCGAGGCTCTCTCATGGCGCAGCGCATCGCCACCGGTCTCGTCCTCGCCGTCGGAATGCTGACCGGCACCCTCCTGCTCGGTGACCGGATCACCGGTCAGCCGGCCCGCGACCCCGCGGCCGAGGCGGTGAAGGCGACAGCCGTTCCGGCCGACCGGCCCGAGCAGACGATTACCGCCCACGACAAGTCCAAGCAGTTCGACGCGAAGACGCCGGCCCCGGTGTCGCCGGCGCTGAAGGACCAGCCGGGCGGCGGGCGCGTCACCGGGTTCGACTTCTCCCGCGACCTGTACGGGTCTGACAAGCCGTTTACCACACTGGCCGAGGTGATGGCCAAAGAGAGCGCCGCCAAGCCGAAGGTGATGGAGGCGCAGCGGAAGCTCCTAGAGGCCCGCTACGACCTGACCGCGAAGGCGGTTCCGGGGGTGAAGATGACCCGCGGGAAGCCCGTCCCGATGGGGCCGACCGCCCGGCTACCGCAGGGGATGACATTCGAGCAGCTCGCTGCGCTCGGGCCGGACGAGATCAAGAAGCGCGGCCTGTTCCCATACCCCTCGCTGCCGCACCCGCTCCACGCCAACGGCGGGCAGGTGTTCCCGAAGATGCAGATCGCCATGTTCCCGCGGCTGGAACGGTTCGACGTCGACTTCGACATCCCCGACCACTTCCTCCCCGAGTTCCCGCCGGCGATCTTCCTCACCACCCGCCCCGAACTCGGCGACGTGTCACGCGGCCAGGTCGTCCACCTCGGGAACTTCCAGGAGCTGTTCAAGGACATCATCACCCCGGTCCAGTTCGACGGGCTGCGGCTGCTCCTCACCCCGCTGGCTCAGGAGGAGTTCAACCTGACAGTGGACCGCAAGAGCCCGCAGCCGCAGATCGGCGTGGCGTGCTTCGACTGCCACGTGAACGGCCACACGACCGGACAGTTCCACCTCACGCCCGACGTGCGCCCGCAGGAGCGCCGGTTCCGCCTCGACACGGTGAGCCTCCGCGGGGTGTTCAACCAGCACATCCACGGGAGCAAGCGGAGCCTGCGGAGTATCGAGGACTTCACCGAGTTCGAGCAGCGCACCGCGTACTTCAACGGCGACGCCATCCGGGCCATGAAGAAGGGGTTCCAGGAGATCCCGCGGGTTCAGATCCCGCACATGGCGCAGTTCCAGAACGCACTCGACTTCCCGCCGGCCCCGAAGCTGTCGGTGCTCGGCGGGCTCGACCCGCGCACCGCGACCGAGCAGGAGAAGCGCGGCGAGAAGGTGTTCTTCGGGAAAGGGCAGTGCGCGGTCTGTCACCCGGCACCGTTCTTCCTCGACCATCTGATGCACGACCTGCGGCTCGACCGGTTCCTCGGTGACGAGCCGGCCGACGGGCCGATCAAGACGTTCACCCTCCGCGGCATCAAGGACAGCCCGCCGTACATGCATGACGGCCGCTGCCTGACGCTGGAGGACACGGTCGAGTTCTTCAACATCGTCCTCGAGCTCGGCCTGACCGCACAAGAGAAGGCCGACCTCGCGGCGTACATGCGCTGCCTGTAACCGCGCGGTTCTGAGTCGCACGCACGCGGGCCGTCGGGTAGGATGCGCGGATGCGAGCCGCGTCCCTCCCGGCGGTCCTGCTCTTGGCGTCCGCCGCCCACGCCGCCCCCGACTTCGACAAGCAGGTCGCGCCCGTCCTCGCGGCGCGCTGCGCGGCGTGTCACGCGGGCGACGACCCGAAGGGCGGGCTCGACCTGACCAGGCGCGCCGAGGTGGTCGGCGCCGGCAAGGCGGTCGTGCCCGGGAAGCTCGCCGACAGCCCGCTGTGGCAGCGCGTCGAGACCGGCGAGATGCCGCCGAAGGGCGCGCTCACCGCTGCTGAGAAGGCGGTTCTCAAAGAGTGGGTCGCTGAGGGGGCGAGGTGGGGCACCGACCCGCTCGACCCGTTCGCGTTCACGAGCAGCACCCGCGCCGGCCGCGACTGGTGGAGCCTGCAACCAATCCGACGACCGCCCGTCCCACAGATCGCCGCCAAGAAGCACGCGGTCCGGAACGACATCGACCGCTTCATCCTGGCCAAGCTGCCGGACAAGTGGGAGCCGGCGCCGCCCACCGACCGGCGCACGCTCGTCCGCCGCCTCGTCTACGACCTCCACGACCTGCCGCCGACCTACGAGCAGATCGAGGCATTCGCAGCCGACCCCAGGGCTACCGCACTACGAACCGCTGACGGCATAGGGGGTTGAGGCTACACCGGGGGTATCAGGAGGATACCCATGCCGGTTCTGCCACTCACGGCGGTGTTCGACGACCTGCCCGACCCGCGGCGGGACACGGCCAACAAGCTCCACG
>JAFKFQ010000486.1 GCA_017308215.1 bacterium
ACATGGTCGTCGCCGATCCACTCGCCCCCCGCGCCTTCCCCGAACTCATCGCCATCACCAGCGCGATCGCGCCGACCACCAGCAGGATCGCCATCACCAGCGCGGCGATCTTCCACGCGCTCCACGGGCGCTCGCCCGACACCTTCGCCGTGCGGCCGTTCACCAGGATCTGGTACAGCTTCTCGTGATACCGGTAGTGGGCCACCCACACCGGCAGGAGCAGGTGCTTGAACGTCACCGCCGTGTAGTCGGTGCGCTTCCAGTTGATCCGCTGGTGGTCGCCGCCGATGTCGCGGCGGACGAGGCGGTCGATCGTCGGTTCCATCAGCTGCTTCGCCTCGCCGTACCCCTCGCGCAGGCCGACGGCGTAGCGCTCGGCTGTGAAGCCGCTCAGGAAGTCGGGGCGGAAGCCCTCCAGCTTCTCCAGATCCCACGGCTCCAGGTACGCGACGAGGTGCGGCGGGACGCTCTTCGAGCCGCACACCAGTACGTCGTCGAAGAAGTGCTCGACCTGCCCCGACGCCGGCCACCAGCGGATCTTCGTGACCGTGCGCGTCTTCGTGACCGTGTTGCCGTTCGCGTCGCGCTCGGTGTACGTCTCGGTGTCCTCGTAGTTGTCGCCGCGCTCGCCGCGGTACGCGGTGTACGTCATCGCGTCGTACGTCCAGTACGGGACGTACACGCCAGTCAGCCGGCCGAGGTTGGCGACGGTCTTCAGCTCGCTCGGGGCGAACCACAGACTACCGAGCCAGGCCGTGAACGCCTCGCGGGCGCCGCGCAGGTCCACGGCGAACGGGGCGAGCGACTCGGGCGGGATCATCCCCGCCGCGCTCTCGGGCTTGTTCTCCAGGTGCGTGCCGCAGAACGGGCACTCCTTCGTCGCCACCTTGTCCTCGAGCAGCACCATCGCCCCGCAGCCGGTGCAGCGCGTCTGCGACGACCGCCCGGCGATGGCGGCACCGGCGCCGCTCTCCTCGCGCTCCAGGTACGTCTCGAAGTCGCGCTCGACGACCGCCGCCGCGGCCTCGTCGCCCGGGTCGGGTACGGCGGTCGTGTGGCCGCAGTACGGGCACTTCAGCGAGCGCGTCGCCGGGTCGAACGCGACCTTCGCCCCGCACTGCGGGCAGGGAAAGAGTTTCCCCGACGGGGCCGGCTTGGCGGGCGTGTCGCTCATGGGAATGGCCCCGAATCTCGAAGCACGAAATCCGAACCTCGAACCCGAGCGGCTCCCGGTTCGAGGTTCGGATTTCGGATTTGTGCCCGTGTTACGTCGGCAACGGCGGCGGCAGGTGGGCGAACAGCGGCGCGAGTTCCGGCACGCTCTCGGCCGCCGTCCAGCCCGACATGCCCTGCTTCCACACCAGCGTCGTGCGTGTCAGTTTTCCCTGTGCGGCCTGCGACTGGAGCCCAGCCATGTCGAACGGCCCCGCCTGGGCGCCGTCGATCGCGGCGAAGAACTGCACGCCGGTCGGCAGCGGCGGCGGGGCGCCGTAGGGCTGCGTGTTGCCGGGCGTGACCACGCCGGGGGTGCCGGCGGCGCCGGCGATTGCGCCGCCCATCTGCCCGCCGATCGCCACCCCGGCGCCGAGCCCGGCGCCGAGGCCGGCGATGCCGCCGGGGTTGTTCGCCGCGTCGCGGATCGCCTCCGCCGACTGGAACTTCGCGTACTGGTCGAGGTTGCCCAGAATCCCCATCTGGCTCCGCTTGTCGAGGGCGGCTTCCACCTCCGGCGGGAGCGACACGTTCTCGACGAAGAACTGGGTGAGTGAAATCCCCATCTTCGCCAGCTCGGGGCCGATCTTCTCCAGCGCGATCTTGCTGACCTTCTCGTAGTTCCCGGCCAGGTCGAGCATCGGGATGCGGGCCGAGCCGAGCGCGTCCACGAACCGCGACACGATGGCGTTGCGGAACTGCGCCGTGACCTCGTACGCCTCGAACGACGGGTCGGTGGCGACGAGCTCGCGGAGGAACGTGGCCGGGTCGGTGACCTTGAAGGCGTAGGAGCCGAACGCCCGCAGCCGGACCGGGCCGAACTCGGGGTCGCGGAGCATCACCGGGTTCTGGGTGCCCCACTTCTGGTCGGTCCACTGGCGGGTGCTGATGAAGTACACCTCGGCCTTGAACGGCGACTCGAACCCGTACTTCCACCCGAGGATGGTGGAGAGGATGGGCATGTTCTTGGTGTCGAGGGTGTACGTCCCCGGCCCCTTCACGTCCGCGAGCTGCCCTTCCTTCACGAACGCCGCCGCCTGCCCCTCTCGGACGATGAGCTTCGCCCCGTTCTTGATCTCGTTCTTGTATCGCGTGAAGCGGTACGACAGCACCTCGTTCTGGCTCGGCTCGGTCCACTCGATGATGTCGATGAACTCGCCGGTGATCCGGTCCCAGAGCCCCATGGCGGCCTCCGCGGTGCGGGTGGTGGGTCGCGGGTCATTCTCGCCGTGCCGGTGGCGGCGCGGCAACGGAATAACCGCGGTGTGGGAGGGGATTCGCCGGACGTGAAGTGGTATTGCGTGGCGATCAGCCGGCTGGCGCCGGCCGGTCGTCCGTTACTTACCGCCCGACCCCGCCCGGCCGGTCCACCTGTGACGTGGGGTAGCGCTCGCGGTCGTCCTCGAACGTGGTCAGCCGCTCGCGGGCGCGGGCCTTCTGCTCGTCGATCGTGTAACCGGGCAGGTCGGCGTGGTCGCCGCGGCGGTTCTTGCCGTACACCTCCAGCGGCCCCTCGTACCGCGTACACCCGACCGCCGCGAGAATCCCGACCAGTAGCAGAAGCCGTGTCATCCGTCGGCCTCCCCAGGGGGTGGGTCCGTCCGCCCGAATTCTACCCGGCGGGGGAGCGCCGGGCGGCCGGACGCGCGGCGGAACTTGAGCCGGGCCGGCCGGCTCGATAGGATACTCCCGACCTTCCGCCGAGTCCGTTCCCGCCAACCGGTCGAGCACCTTCGCCTCGTGGTTGGGATTCGTCCCGCTCCACCCGCGCGGGGGTATACCATGCCGGCCCGGAAAAGCCAGAACACTCACGAGTACCCGGACGACATCTTCGACGACACCCGCATGACCTTCGGGGAACACCTCGAAGAACTGCGGATGCGGATGATCCGCGCCCTCATGGGGCTGGTCGTTCTGATGTGCATCGGGTTCGTGCTCGACGGGATCGGCAGCGCCGTCGGGAACAAGAAGATCGGCATCGGCAAGCCGATGTTCGACGTGATCACCGACCCGGTCGAGACGCAGGTCCGCGACTTCTACTACCGCCGCAACCGCGAGGCGGAGAAGGAGAAACTCCAGAAGATGGAGCGGTCCGGGGAGGACGAGGTCGAGCGGGTGCGGAAGAAACTGAGGGATGCCGACAACGCCCTGTCGGTGCTGGACGACGACGAGCGCCGCATCCTGCTCGGCGCCCCGCAAGAGATGCCGGTCGTCATCAAGGCGGAGGCGTTCATCCCGGTCTTCGGCCCGCCGAAGAAGGACGCCCCGAAGGAAATCGCCACCACCATCCTGGTCTACCCCGGCTACCTGAGTTCGCTCAGCAACCAGGGCGACGCGCTCGTCGGGGCGAAGAGCTACCTGACCGCGCTCAGTGCCCAGGAGTCACTGGTCGTCTATTTCAAGGTGTCGATCGTCTGTGGGATCGTGCTGTCGAGCCCGTGGCTGCTGTTCCAGTTCTGGGCGTTCGTCGGGGCGGGGCTGTACCCGCACGAGAAGCGGTACATCCGGCTCATCTTCCTGCCGAGCCTGATCCTGTTCGTGTCCGGCGTGCTGCTGTGCCAGTTCGTCGTGCTCCCCGGGGCGGTGAAGGCGCTGCTCAAGTTCAACGAGTGGCTCGGCATCGACCCGGACATCCGGCTGAACGAGTGGCTCGGGCTGGCGCTCATCCTGCCGCTGGTGTTCGGCGTCTCGTTCCAGACGCCCCTGGTGATGATCTTCCTGAACCGCATCGGCCTGTTCAGCGCCGAGGACTACCTCAAGAGGTGGCGCTACGCCTGCTTCATCCTCGCCTTGTTCGCGGCAATCATCACGCCGACGCCGGACATCGTGACAATGGGTTACCTCTTCGCCCCGATGTTCGGGCTGTACCTCGTCGGCATCGCGTTCTGCCACTACTTCCCGGGTTTCGACCCGCACGACGCCGACGAGCCGGCCCTCGAGGAGATCGCCGTCTAGCCTAGAATGAGGAATGACGAATGACCCGCCCATGACGAAGGGAAGCCCTCGTCGGTCTTCCTTCGTCATGGGCGGGTCATTCGTCATTCCGCGCCGCAAGAAAGTCATGCAGCCGATTCCCTCACCTGATCCCGCCGAGCCGACCGTGTTTCTGGTCGGCGCCGGCCCCGGCAACCCGGGGCTCCTGACCGTCCGCGCTGCCGAGGTGTTGGCGCGGGCCGACCTCGTGCTGTACGACCAGCTCGTCCCGGTGCGGCTGCTCGACCTGGCGAACCCGGCCGCCGAAAAGGTGTGCGTCCGCGACCTGCCCGGGACGCACCCGGACAAGTACCCGCACATCCACGAGATGCTGATCCGCTACGGGCGGGCGGGGAAGACGGTGGTGCGGCTGAAGGGCGGTGACCCGCTGGTGTTCGGCCGCGGCGGCGAGGAGGCCGAGGCGCTGCGGACGGCCGGCGTCGGCTACGAGATCGTCCCCGGCGTCACGGCCGCGCTCGCGGCGGGGGCGTTCCTCGAGATCCCGCTCACGCACCGCAACTACGCCAGCGCCGTCGCACTGGTGACCGGCCACGAGCTCCCGAACAAGCCCGGCAACCGCCTCGACTGGAAGGCGCTCGCCGCCTTCCCGGGTACGCTTTGCATCTACATGGGCGTCGCCCGTCTGCCGGTCATCGTTGCCGAACTGCTGAAGTACGGGAAGAACCCGGACACGCCTTCGGCGATCGTGGAGCGTGCCAGCACCGGCGAGCAGCGAGCGGTGTACGCTCGGCTCGCGGACCTGGAGCCGGCCCGCCGCAACGCCGGACTCGAAGCGCCGGGGCTGATCGTCGTCGGCGACCCGGTGGCGCACCGGCCGGTGGGGGCGTGGTGGGAGGCCCGGCCGCTGTTCGGCCGGCGCGTGCTCGTCACACGCCCCGCCCACCAAGCGGCGGGGATGGTCCGCCGGCTCGAACACCTCGGGGCGGTCGTCTACCGCATGCCGACGGTCGAAATCCGCGACCCCGCCGACTTCGGCCCGCTCGACCGGGCACTCGCGCAGGTCCGGGATGGCGGCTGGGACTGGGTGGTGTTTACGAGTGCCAACGGCGTCCACGGTTTTTTCCGCCGGCTGGAGGCGCTCGGCCGCGACCTGCGCGACGTGGGGCGGGTGAGGTTCGCCGCCATCGGCCCGAAGACCGCCGACGCGCTCCGCGAGTACCGCCTCCGCGCCGACGTGGTGCCGGCGGACGCGTTCTCGTCCGAGGGGCTGGCGGCGGCGCTGGCGCCGCACGTCGGCGGGCAGCGGGTGCTGCTCGCGCGGGCGAACCGCGGCCGCGACCTCGTTCGCACCGAGCTGGCGAAGGCCGCCGCGGTCGTCGAACAGGTGACGGTCTACGAGCAGGCCGACGCGGCCGTGCCCGACCCCGGCGTGCTCGACGCCCTCCGCCGCGGCGAGATTCGGTACGTCACGCTCCCGAGCACGCGTATCGCGCAGAACCTGCTCGCCGGGTTCGACGAGACGATCCGCGGGCGGGTCGAGCGGGGCGAGATCGGGCTGGTGGCGATCAGTCCGGAGACGGGCGGGGCGGTGCGGGCGCTCGGCTACCCGGTGGCGACCGAGGCGACCACGTTCACCGCCGACGGGCTGATCGACGCGCTCATCCGGCTCGTCCGGGACGAGGGCGAGGCGATTACTTGAGATCCCTGCTGGCGTTGAACGCGAGGTAGCCGATGGCGCCCGCGGCGAGGATGCCGAGGATGTCGAGCAGCATGAACGGGCTCCCGCCGAACGGGAACCCGGCGACGAGGTCGAGGAGGAAGACCACGAGCATCAGTCCGGCGACGCCGAGCGCCCCGTAGCAGAGCCCTTTTTCCATCGCCGACCTTTCCGAGGTGCCGCCCCCGGGGTCCGGTGGGCGAGGTGTTGGGCGTCAGGATAGGGGAAGACCGGGGAACGGACACGTCGCCGCACCTTGAGACGAGTTTACCGGGGCGCGTCGCCCCCGCCGCGGCGCTCGTCGTGTGGGTTGGCGGAAACCTGTCCCGGACGCCCGCCCGGCCCGCACAACCCCCCCGACCGGCCCGGGTTCCCGGCCGCCGCCGTTTCCGGTAGTGTGAACGAATCACACCCGCTACGCTTTTCCCGCAGGAACCCGCCGCGATGTCCGCCGCGCCGCTGGCCGATTATGCCGTCCACCTCCGCCCCGGCGACAACGTCGCCGTCGCCCGCAAGCCGATCCCGGCCGGCACCGCCCTCCGCCTCGGCGGCGACACCGTGACCGTGACCGGCCCAATCAAGATGGGGCACAAGTTCGCGGTGCGGCCGATCCACGAGGGCGACGCGGTCAACAAGTACGGGCAGGTGATCGGCTTCGCCGGCCGCGAGATCGGCGTCGGCGAGCACGTCCACGTCCAGAACGTGAAGCTCGGCAGCTTCGAGCGCGACTACGCCTTCTGCGCCGACCGCCCCGCGCCGCTGCCGCCGCCGGCCGAGTACCGCACCTTCATGGGCTACGACCGCGGCGCCGGTCGGCCGGACCAACAGCGCTACGGCACGCGGAACTACGTCGCCGTCATCAGCACGGTGAACTGCTCGGCGAGCGCGAGTAAGTACATCGCCGAGAAGGTGCGGGCGAGCGGCATCCTCCGCGACTTCCCGAACGTGGACGGGGTGGTGCCGATCGTCCACCGCGGCGGGTGCGCGATGCAGTACGAGGGGCCGGACCACCGGCAGCTCGAGCGCACCCTCGCAGGGTTCGCCAAGCACCCGAACATCGCCGGGTTCATCATCGTCGGCCTCGGCTGCGAGATCGTGCAGGCGGCGCACCTCGTCGAGGCCGAGGGGCTGCTGCAACTCGGCGGCACCAAGGCGGCGCCGGCGGTCATCACCATCCAGGAGGCCGGCGGGATTGGCAAGACGGTGGACGCCGGGGTGAAGGCGCTCGCCGAGCTGCTGCCGCGGGTGAACGACGTGAAGCGGGTGGAACTCCAGGCGAAGCACATCATCCTCGGGACCAACTGCGGCGGGTCGGACGGCAACAGCGGGGTGACGGCGAACCCGGCGCTCGGCGTCGCGTCCGACCTGATCGTCCAGCAGGGCGGCACGACGATCCTCGGCGAGACGACGGAGATCTACGGCGCCGAGCACGTCCTCACTCGCCGCGCCGTGTCGAAGGAGGTCGGCGAGAAGCTGGTGGAGCGGATCAAGTGGTGGGAGTGGTACACGGGCGTGTTCGGGGCGGAGATCAACAACAACCCGAGCCCGGGGAACAAGGAGGGCGGGCTGACGACGATCTACGAAAAGAGCCTGGGCGCGATCGCCAAGGCTGGCAGCACGGCGATGGTGGACGTGGTGCGGTACGCCGAGCCGGTGACGACGAAGGGGTTCGTGGTGATGGACACGCCGGGCTACGATCCGGTGAGCATGACCGGCATCGTCGCCGGCGGGGCGAACGTGTGCGTGTTCACGACCGGCCGCGGCAGCGTGTACGGGTGCAAGCCGACGCCGTGCCTGAAGATCGCCACGAACACGCCGCTGTACGAGCGGATGGAGTCGGACATGGACATCAACGCCGGCCCGATCCTGACCGGGACGCCGGTGGAGGAGGTCGGCCGCGAGATCTTCGAGGCGATCCTGGCAACGGCGAGCGGGAAGAAGACCAAGAGCGAGATCCACGGCGTCGGCGAGGAGGAGTTCGCCCCGTGGGGCATCGGCCCGACCCTGTGAGGCAACATGACCGGCAGCGCGTACAAATCGAGTGGCACCGTCGGTCCCGGCGGGCGTGTGGAGGTTTCGCTACCCCTCCCGCCCGGAACGCCGGTGGAGGTGATCGTGTTCGTCCCGGGGGCGGACGACACGGATGACCTCGTGGCGGCGGCCGGCTCCGCACTCGGCTTCTGGGACAACCCGCTCGACGACGAGGACTGGAATGCGCCCCGCCCAGGGTGACATCGTGCTCGTCCCGGTGCCGTTCACGGACCTGACCTCGCACCGCCGCCGGCCGGTGATCGTGGTCTCGAACGATTCATACCAAGCCGCGACCGCGGATTTCGTCTGCGTGGCGATGACCTCGAACCTGAAGGTCGAGCCGTTTAGCTTCGAGATCACGTCAGCGGACTTGGCCGACGGCACTCTCAATAGGCCAGGCCGCGTGCGTGCCGATAAGGTGTTTACCCTCGCGCAAGCGATCATCGCTGCGCGGTTCGGGAGGGTGAACCAGACAACCCTCGATCGCATCCGGCGCGAGTTGTCGCAGCTCATCAGTTGAGCAGTGCTTACCCCGCCACGACCGGCAACCGACGGCGGCCGAGCCCCTCGGTCTCGCCGGGGCGGGCCGGGCTCGCGGCGGCGATCTTGCCGGCGTTCTCCGCCTCCCAGCGGGCGAGCTCCTCCATCAAGCCGTCCACGATCTCCGCCTCCGGCACGCGGCGGACCATCTCGCCGTTGCGGAAGATCATCCCCTGGCCGTTCCCGGCGGCGATGCCGATGTCCGCCTCCTTCGCCTCGCCCGGCCCGTTCACCACGCACCCCAGCACGCTGATCTTCACCGGCAGCCGGCGGCCGTTCAGCTTCTGCTCCAGCTCGGCGATGATCTTCTCCAGGTCGATCGCCAGCCGGCCGCACGTCGGGCAGGCGATCAGCTCCGGCCGGCGGACGCGGCGCTGCGTCGCTTGCAGGATGTCGAACGCGGCGGCGATCTCCGGCACCGGGTCGCCGAGCAGCGAGATGCGGATGGTGTCGCCGATGCCGTCGAGCAGGATCGGTGCGAGGCCGGCGGCGCTCTTCGTCACCGCGTAGGGCGGCTTGCCGGCCTCGGTGATGCCGATGTGCGTCGGGTAGTCGGCGAGCCCGGCGTACAGCCGGTACGCCTCGACCGCGACCAGCACGTCTGACGACTTCAGCGACACCACGATGTCGTGGTACCCCTCGGCCTCGGCCATCTCGATGTAGCGCAGCGCGCTCTCGACGATCGCCGGCGGGCACGGGAAGCCGTACTTGTCGATGAGTTCCTTTTCGAGGCTCCCGGCGTTCACGCCGATGCGCATGGGCAGGCCGCGGTCCTTCGCCTTGCGGATGACCTGGCGGAAGCGGTCGTGGCTGCCGATGTTGCCCGGGTTGATCCGAATCTTGTCGACGGGGTGATCGAGCGCCGCGATCGCCATCTTGTAGTCGAAGTGGATGTCGCAGATGAGCGGGATGCCGATCCGCTCGCGGATGCGCGAGAGCGCCCCGGCGTCTTCCGGCTTCGGCACCGTCA
This sequence comes from bacterium, assembly GCA_017308215.1. Classification (GTDB taxonomy): domain Bacteria; phylum Planctomycetota; class Planctomycetia; order Gemmatales; family Gemmataceae; genus Urbifossiella. Next base: position 9,405 of record JAFKFQ010000486.1, read on the forward strand.
CGCGGACGAGCTCGCACCCCGCCTCTTCGAGCTTGTGAATCTGCGCGATCGTCCCGTCCACGTCGAAGGTGTCGGTGGTGGTCATGCTCTGAACCCAGATCGGGTTCGAGCCGCCGAACACGCGGCTGCCGACCTTCACCTCGCGGGTCTTGTGGCGGGGCTTGCCGGGCACCTTTGGGGCCGCTTCGAGGCGGGACAGGTCGAACCGGGACATCGCGGCCTCCGTGGGCGGTCGGGCTGTGGGGGGTAACCCCATCTTCCTGACCGCGGTTACTGTACCGGGTTCACGGGAGTGCCGTCTACGGCGGGCCGGGCGCACCGCTCGACGGGTGGAACGCGCCACGCGGCGGCCGTCGGCCGCGCATCGCTGCACGGGCCGGCGGCCGCCGGTGGGTGAGGGGTCGGGTTCCGGCGCGGTGCCCCAGCCGGCCGCTCGTGCCGCGGGGGTCGCAGGGAGATCCCTGCTCGGTCGCCCGGACGACCGCCCCCGCGGACGCACCATGACAGTGCTGGGCCGCGCGGCAAACGGACTGGGGAGGAAGTCACAGTCCGGGTGTGTGCGCCGAATCCTTATACCTCCGCCGCGGTCCGGGCCGCGGCGGAGTCGGTGGGGCCACACCCGACACCTCGCCCCAGTATTCGCACCGACGGTTGCCTGCCCGGCTCACACCGGCCGTTCGCCACGGCGGGGTTTCGCACCCCGACGCAGGCAACACCCGGTCACGTCCACTCGACCCAGTTGTTCGCCTGCCGCCAGAAGTTCAACGGGTTCTCGTACACCACCTTGCGGATGATCGCCTCCGAGTGGCCGCGGCGGCGCATCTCCTGGATGAGTTCCGGCACCGCCAGCGGGTCGGACTTGCCCCAGTCGCCGGCCGAGTTCGCCATGATCCGGTCCGTACCCACCATCTCGATGATGTCGCACGCCCGCGCCGGCGTGCACTTCGTCGTCGGGTAGAGCGTCATCCCGCACCAGAACCCGTTGTCGAGCGCCAGCCGAACCGTGTGCTCCTCGACGTGATCGACACAGACGCGGTGCGGCTTCACCCGCGAGTCGCCCTTGAGCATGTCCACGATCATCCGCGTCCCCTTGTACTTGTCTTCGAGGTGCGGCGTGTGGATGAGGATGAGTTCGTCCGTCTTCGCGGCGAGGTCGAGGTGCTCCTGAAAGACGGTCGCCTCGTTGCGGGTGTTCTTGTTCAGCCCGATCTCGCCGATCCCGAGGACGGTCGGCTCCTTCAGGAACTCGGGGATGAGCGCGATGACCTCGCGCGACAGCGACACGTTCTCCGCCTCCTTCGCGTTGATGCACAGCCAGGAGTAGTGGCGGATGTGGAACTGCGCGGCGCGCTTCGGCTCGTAGCGGGTGAGCTGCCGGAAGTAGTCGTGAAACCCGGCGGCGGTGCCGCGGTCGAACCCGGCCCAGAAGGCGGGCTCCGAGATCGCCGCGCACCCGGCGTAGGCCATCCGCTGGTAGTCGTCGGTGGTCCGCGAGACCATGTGGATGTGCGGGTCGATGAAGCCGGTCATCGCAGTATCCCGTTTTACGGAAGATGTTTACGCATTTGATTGTGGCGGAGGCCGGGTGGAATTCGGGTCCGCAAGCTCATCCCCATCATATCGATCGAGACCGGCTCCGACGGTTCGGACCGAAGCGAGTGGGAAACTGGGTCGTGTCTCCGTGTGGTGGGGCCGGCGTCCCGCCGGCCCCACCACACGGAGACACGACCGAAAAAAGCCCTAGTCTTGTCTTGACAAGAAAAGTTGTCAATGGCACCATCTCCTCATGCTCGACATCCACGTCATCGATGACCCGGCGACGGCGACGGTGGCCCTGGAGCCCGTGCGGAGTCGACTCCTCTCCGAGCTGGCCGCGCCCGCCTCGGCGGCGACGCTGGCCACGCGGGTCGGATTGGCCCGGCAAAAGGTCAACTATCACCTGCACGCGCTGGAGGCGCACGGGCTGGTGACGCTGGCCGAGGAACGCAAGTGGGGCGGCCTGAAGGAACGGCTGTTCGTAGCGACGGCGGCTTCCTACGTCGTTTCGCCGAGCGCGCTCGGCCCGGTCGCCGCCGATCCGAACCGGGAAATCGATCGGCTGTCCGCGAGCTACCTCATCGCCCTGGGTGCCCGGGTCGTCCGCGAGGTGGCTGACCTCGTTCGTCGGGCGAAAGAGGCGGGCAAACGCCTGGCGACCCTGGCGGTGGATACCGAGATTCGCTTCCGGTCGGCGACGGACCGGGCGGCGTTCAGCCAGGAACTCGCCGAGGCCATCACGAAGCTCGTTGCGAAGTATCACGACGAATCCGCCCCCGGCGGCCGCCCCCATCGCCTGGTGGTCGTGGCCCACCCCCTACCGCAGAAACCCGACCCGAAGGAGCCGTCATGAGCGTGGAGAAAGATCCGTCCGGACGCCGGTCGGTCCAGTTCGAATTCGAGATCCCCGGCACGCCGGAGGAAGTCTGGCAGGCCATCGCCACCGGGCCGGGGATTTCGTCGTGGATGGTGCCGGCCGAGTTCGAGGAACGCGACGGGAAGCCGGTCGCGGTGAAGCTGAACTTCGGCCCGGGCATGGAGTCGACTTCGGCCGTGACGGTCTGGGAGCCACCGCACAAGTGGGCGGCCCAGTTCGACGGCGGGGTCCCCGGCTCGCCGTCCCTGGCGAACGAGTGGAGCGTGGAAGCGCGCGGCGGAGGTACCTGCATCGTCCGCATCGTCCAGAGCCTTTTCGCCAGCACGGACGATTGGGACAACCAGCTGGAATCCGCCGCCCTTGCCTGGCACGGGTTCTTGCGCGCCCTGCGGATCTACCTCACTCACTTCCGCGGCCAGTGCTCGACGATCATGCAATTCGTGGTTCCGGTCCCGGGAACCGAGGCGGAAGCCTGGGACGCGCTGACTGCGGCGGTGGGAGTGAAGGGCTTGAGTGTCGGGCAGCGGTTTACGGCGCCTGCCGGTGTCCCGGGGTTCAGCGGTGTGGCGGAGCACGTCACGCAGAGTCCGTACGACATTCTGCTCCGGCTCGACAAGCCGGGGCCGGGCGTGGCCGCCCTGGGGGCCTTCGACTGCGGCCAGGTCATGGTGGCGCTGAACTTCTACCTGTACGGCGATCAGGCGGCCGAAACCGCCGCCCGCGAGACGCCGCAGTGGCAGGCGTGGTTCCAGGAACGCTTCCCGACGCCGGCGGAGCCGGGCAAGAGCGATTGACCGCGTGGACATGGGGGCCTTCACGCCGGTGCGCGCTTGCCGTCTGGGAACCGGCGCGGCCTGATCGGAGAAATCCCTATATTAGGCCGCATTCCGCCGGACTGGTTGGACCAATTCGGTGGAAACAATGGAGAGCGTGGACAGCGACGGGACAGGCCGACGCGGGTTGAATTGCTGCACCTCACTCGACCCGCTCGACCGCGGGTGGCGTCCATTTCCCTTCCGTGATCGCGGCGTCCGGCCAGTAGCATCTGATGTACAGTGAGAAGTCCGCATTCGGGGCCGGAAGCCAGTTCGTCCGCTTGTCCTCGTCCGGCGGGTCGGCCTGGACATAGAGCGTGAGCGACCCGTCGCTGTTGGTCTTCAGCCCCTTGTTCTTGGTGCCGAGAGAGTACCGCTTGAGGTCGTTCGGGTGGAAGAAATGGTGTTCGTTGTAGAGCGTCAGTGACCAGAACCCCTTGACCGGAGGCAATTGGCCCTTCGGGAAGGTCACGGTGTACTTCTTCGCGCCGTTGAGCCGTTCGCCGCCGGCGTCGAGATCCTGGTAGAAGTATTTCGTCTCGGTCTGGAGGTTCACGAAGATGTTCGATTTGGCGACCGCGAGCCGGGTGTAGTAGTCAGTGCCGAACCGTGCGCCGTTGTTCTGGGTCGTCCAGTTTCCGCTCAGGGGCAGGCCGTAGTGGCGGAACTGGAAGAGCGGCGTGACGATCTCCCGCTCCGCCTCGACTGCGGCCTTCGTGAACGCCTCCTTCAGTTTGGCGTCTGCCTTCACCGCGGCCAGCACGGCCCGGAACTGCGCGTACATCGCCTCCTCGCCGGCCATCGGCGGCACCTGATCGAGGATCTCGGGCAGTACGTCCACGGTCTTTTCAGGGATCACCCACTTCACCTCCGCGTTGCCCTTCGCCCCGGGGAACTCCGGAACCTTCGACCAGTCCATCGGCTGCACCTTCCCGTTGAACTTGCTCAGCGGGTAGGCGTTGACCCTGGACAGTACCTCCTGGACAGCCTTCTTGTCCTCCGGCTCGTCGCTCTGGAACACGCGCGGGAACAGGCACCCGTGCCGGGTCGGGCAACGGAATGTGGCGGTAATCCCCTCCGGCACCGGCCCCTTCCAGTCGGCGCCGGCGAGCAGGTAGAACCCGGGTCGGGTGCCGTACATCTTGCCGAGCGCGGCGTAACTGTCGGTGCGCTGGTCGACGACCTGATACACCCAGAACCGGTCGCCGAAGTCCGGTACCTGAACCACAACCGGTTCTTTCGAGAAGTCCGCGACGCACTGCCCGTACACGACGTCCTGGTTCGGGCAGGCGACGGCCCGCTCCGTCGGCTCGATGTAGTCGCGGAGCATGCAGAGGTGGTTCGGCGGGGCGACGGGAAGCACCCCGCCGGCCAACCCGGGGGCGGGGAGCGGTGCGTAGGCGGCATGGCGGGCCTGAATGTTCATCATCGGCCACGCCCACGCGTGCGCCGTTCGCGCTACCTGCTGGACGTAGGCTTCCGTCATCCGCGTTCCGGGGACCGGGCCGGGCGGTGTGCCGGCCGCCGGCTTGGTCTCCTGCCCCAACGTGACCGCCGTCCCGTTCGCCAGCAAGCCCATCGCCAGCAGGGCGAGGGTCGGGAGTGCGAGGGTCGGGAGTGCGAGTCTGGTAAGCATGGTGACGATCTCGTGTGGGTTGCGGTGCGTGCGTCCGAGGGGCGGCGGCGCGTTCGCCGCCACAATCACGCCGAGAGAGAAGGTGATCAGTTCAGCTTTACCACGTCGTCGGGCTTCCACGTCTGGTCGAAGAACTCGACCCCGGTGCCGTACAGGCGCAGCGCCACCAGGAAGTTCCGCCCCGGGACGGTCTGAATCCAGTTCGAGTCGGGGGTGCCGCCCGGCTTGGCGGGGCCGAAGTACAGGTCGATCGAGCCGTCCGGGTTCTTCGCTACGTTGTTGTACGCGTTGATCGATGGCATCAACTGTGGCGTCGCGGTCATCGTCCCGTCGGTGATGTTGTAAGCGGTGACCGCCCAGAACAAGGCCGCCGGCGGGTGTGGTGGCAGGTGGAGCTTATAGCCGTTCGACCCGTCCAGGAACTTTCCGTCCGCGTCGCGCGTGGTGAACGGGTACTTTGAGCCGGCGCCGATCGTCCGCATCACCATCGCCGGCGCGCTTGAGTACGCGATCTGGAAGTAGCAGGCACGCTGGTTCACGTCGAGATAGGTGTCCTGGAGCCACTCCGCGGTGCCGGCCGCCCAAGTGTTCTCGTACTGGCGGTCCGGGTAGTACTTGTTCCGCCCGTCCGGTCGGCCGAGCTGGCGCAGGGCCATGATCATCCGCGGTGCGGTCTCGACGGCCTTTTTCAGCAGCTTCTGTTGCATCGCCGTCGGCTCGAACGGCTTCCCCTTCTCGATGCCGATCGACGCCAGCACGCCGCGAAGTTCCGGGTCGATGGCGGCGACCGGTTCGTAGTCCACGAACTCCTTCAGCCTCGTCCAGTACGTGTGGTCCGTCGGGTACATCATGTTGACGTGCTTGCCGCTCCCGTTGGGGAACATCATCGCCTTCACGTCCTTCTCGGGGGTAAAGAGCGGGTAGACGCGGGCGTCCGAGACTTGACCGAGAAGTACCCGTTTGGCACCTCGCCGTCGTACCCAGGGGGCAGCAGCAGGTAGAGACCGCCGCGCGCGCGGTCCGGGCCGACCGCGCCGACGTCCGTGATGGTGCGCTGGAAGAAGTCGGTGAACATGCCGATCACGTTGGGCGGGGCGGCGACCACGAGCGGCCCCGTCTTCTTCAGGTCGAGGTAGCTCATCGAGTAGATCACGTCGGCGTTCGGCGTCGGCACCCAGGTGCGGCTGTCCATCCGGTCCTTCCAGATCGGGAGCACGTTGTAGCCGGCCCCGAACGCTTTCTCGAACCCGTCGCGCATGCCGATCGTGTTCAGCGCCGGCAGCATGGTCATGTAGGCGTGTACGGCGCGCTGGTAGTACAGCTCATCCACGAGCGACTTGGCCTCGGCGTCATCGAGCCAGTTGCCGTTGTTGATTTGCTTGACGAGCGGCGGGGCGTCTCTGGCTTTCTCCTGCGCCGCGAGCGGGAACCGGGTCTGACTCGCTGCCCAGCCGAGCAGCGCCCCGGCGGCGAGTAGTCCCACGGTCGTGATCGTCGATGGCGTTCGCATAATGTCGTCTCCGTGGCGAATGGATCCGCTCATCTCGGGCGGAAATTGCGGAAACAGTGGAAAGGATAGACAGCTTCAAACCGCTACCCATCAAATAATCCCCGGGGGATCGAGTGGTTCCGTGAACGAGTCTTGCGGGCGCTGGGACCGAACGACATGGCAGATTCTTTCGCGGCCGGCGCGGGCGGACAGGTCGTGTGCCGCACCCCTATACCCACATGATGCGGCGGCACGCCTCGCCCGCCGCCCGCGTGGTGCCCCCGTGAGTGCCGTCACCGACTCTCTCTTCGACCCGCGGAACGGCGACCTGTCCCTCCAGGTCACCGACGCGGACGAGCGCGCCCCGACGGCTACTCAGCGGACGAACTGCTTCGCCGTCTACTGGCTCCGCGAGGGTTCGGGGACGTTCTGGGCCGGCACCGCCCGGCACCTGTTCACGGCGCCGTGCCTGCTGTTCGCCGTCCCGTACCAACCGGTGCGGGTGGAGTCGGCCGCGGCCGTCCGCGGGGTCGTGCTGCGGTTCCACGCCAACTTCCTCTGTGTCGAGACGGTCCACGCCGAGGTCGGCTGCAACGGCGTGCTGTTCAACGACCCCTACGGTGCGCCCGTCGTCGCGCTCGACGCCGGCACCGACCGCGAGGTCGGCGAGTTGGTCGGGCCGATCCGCCGCGAACTGACCGAGGGCGGGCTGGCCCACGCCGAGGCGCTCGTCGCGTACCTCAAGCTCCTGCTCATCCGGGCGACCCGGCTGAAGCGCGAGCAGCAGGCGACGCCGGCCGATTCCGCGCCGCGGCGGCCGGCGCTGCTCGACGACCTGCGGGCACTGATCGAGGCGAACTACCGCCAACGCCACGCCCCCGCCGACTACGCCGACCTCCTGGGCGTCACGCCAAAGGCGCTCGGCCGGCTGGTGAAGGCGCACCACGGGCGCACGCTCACCGACCTGATCCGCGACCGCGTGTTGCTGCACGCGAAGTGGGAACTGCTCCACACGCTGCGGTCGGTGAAGGAGATCGCCCGCGAGGTCGGCTTCGACGACGAACTCTACTTCAGCAGACTGTTCCGCAAGGCGACGGGCCTGTCGCCGACGGCGTTCCGCGAGTTCGAGACGGCGATCCGCGGCGGGAGCAATCTGTCCATGCCTTAGGCCGCCGCGTCCATTCCGCCCGAGGCGGCTTCTCGGAAGAATGCCTCCATACCCGCGTGCGACACCGGACCCGCTTGAGGCCCGGTCCACCGGGCCGAGCGGGAGGCGGACGATGGGCGCGATCACACGGCTGTTCGAGCTGGCGGCGCGAGCGGACCGGGCGGGGCTGGCGGTCACCCGGGTCGGGTTGGTGGTGGTGCTGGTGTGGATCGGCGGGCTGAAGGTGTACCACTACGAGGCCGACGGCATCGTCCCGTTCGTGGCGAACAGCCCCACCATGAGCTTCTTCTACGCCGACCCGACGAACTACAAGAAGCACATGAACCCGGAGGGGGCGGTGGTGCCCGAGAACCGGGCGTGGCACGAGATGAATCGCACCTACCCGTTCGCCCTCGGGCTGGGGTCGGTGATCGTGCTGTACGGCGTGCTCATCGCGCTCCACCCGGTCCTGCCGCAGGCGGCGACGGTCGGGAGCTTTCTGGTGTTCGTGATGTCGTTCGTCACCCTGTCGTTCCTGGTGACGACACCGGAATGCTGGGTGCCGGACCGCGGCGGCCCGGAGCACGGCTTCCCGCTGCTCTCTGGGGCGGGTCGGCTGGTCATCAAGGATGCGATCATGATGGGGGCCGCCCTGGTGACGATGGCCGATTCGGCGAAGGCGTATCTTCTGGCGCGCGGCGGGCAGGCGGCGGATCGGCTGTCGGTGGCGGCGTGAGCGCGACGGGGTTACTTCGGCGGCGGTCTACTGGTTGGTAGCCGCAGGCTTTAGCCTGCGCTCGCGTGACGCAGGCTAAAGCCTGCGGCTACCAACCGGGGCCGTCACATCGCCACCGGAACTACACTTGACAGGCGGGATCTCCGATTCGGTTGCAAGATGCAACCTGGCAGGCAGTATACCCGGTCAGTTGCAGACCGCAACGACTCGAACCGGAGCCTGTCATGGCCACGATCGACAAGGTGCTCTACACCGCGAAGACCCACACCACCGGCGGCCGCGACGGCGCCGCCCGCAGCTCGGACGGCCGCCTCGACGTCAAGCTCTCGTCGCCCGGCACCGCGGGCACCGGGACCAACCCGGAACAGCTCTTCGCCGCAGGCTGGTCCGCGTGCTTCATGAGCGCGATCGGGCTGGCGGCATCCCAGCGGAAGATCAGCCTCCCGCCCGACCGGGCCATCGACGCCGAGGTGGACCTGGGGACGAACGACGGCGGGTACCTCCTCCGCGCCCGCCTCAACGTCAGCCTGCCGGGCCTGGACCGCGAGGCCGCTCATGCTCTGGTGAACGCCGCCCACCAGCTCTGTCCGTACTCGAAGGCCACGCGCGGGAACATCGACGTTACCATCAACCTCATCTAAGCCGACGCCTCGCCCGAACCCCCAACAGGAGTGCCCTCATGAACGCCGGGCGGAAGGGACCCATCCTCGTCACCGGGGCGGCCGGTCAAGTCGGGGCGGTCGGGCGAACTGTGACCGGCCTGCTTCTCGACCGGGGGTTCGCGGTCCGCGCCCTGGTCCGCCGCGACGACGACCGGGCGGCGGCGCTGCGGGCCGCCGGGGCTGAGGTGGTGGTCGGTGATCTCCTCGAACCGGCCGACGTGGACCGGGCTGTCCGCGGCACCCGGCGGGTGTACTTCGGCATGTCCGTGTCCGCCGGATATCTGGAGGCGACCGCGACGCTGGCAGCGGTGGCACGTGAGGCGGGGGTGGAGGCCCTGGTTAACATGTCCCAGATGACGGTGTCGGAGATGGATATTCACCACACCACCCCGAGCCACCAGCAGCGGCAGCACTGGCTCGGCGAGCAGGTGCTGGCGTGGTCCGGACTGCCGGTCGTCACCGTCCGGCCGACGATATTCTTGGAGACCTTCGTCCCGCTCGCCGGTCCGAGCGTCCGCGACCGTGGTCGCATCGAGTTGCCGTTCGGGCAGGGGAAGACCAACCCGGTCAGTGCGGCCGACGTCGCGCGGGTGGTCGCCACCGTCCTCGCCGACCCGGGGCCACACCTCGGCCGTGTCTACGAGCTCACGGGCCCGCGGTCGCAGGACATGCACGACATCGCCCGCGAGTTCTCGGCCGTGCTGAACCGCGAGGTGGGATACACCGACATCGCCCCCGAGGACTGGGCGGCCGGGCTGAAGCAGGCGGGTGTGTCGGAGCACGTGGCGCAACACCTGGTGACGATGGGGGAACTCCACCGGGCCGGCCGGTACGATCGGCTGGCGAACGGCGTCGAGTTCGTGACTGGCCGACCGGCGACGAGTGTCCGCGAGTTCGCGGCGCTCCGTGCGGACGAGTTCGGCGGTATTCGACGGTCCTGATCCGAGCACGAATCACTTCATGGGGGTCATCGTCATGAGCACCGAGCGCAAGGTCGCTGTTATCACCGGGGCGTCGCAGGGGATCGGCGCCGGGCTGGTCCGCGGGTATCTCGACAAGGGCTATCGCGTCGTCGCCAACTCGCGGTCCGTCACGCCCCACGCCTCGCCGGACGTGCTGGCCGTCGCCGGCGACATCGCCGACCCGGCGGTCGCCGAGCGGGTGATCGGCGAGGCGGTGGCGAAGTTCGGCCGGGTGGACACGCTGGTCAACAACGCCGGGATGTTCATCGGCAAGCCGTTCACCGAGTACACGCCGGCCGACTTCGCCGCCAAGATCTCGCTCAACCTGGCCGGGTTCTTCTACGTCTCGCAGCACGCGATCCGTCAAATGCTGAAGCAGGGCGGCGGGCACGTCGTCAACGTCACCACGACGCTCGTCGGCCAGCCGGTGAAGGGGGTGCCGGCGGCGCTGGCGTCGCTCACCAAGGGCGGGCTCGACGCCGTGACCCGGTCGCTGGCGATCGAGTACGCCGACAAGGGCATCCGCGTTAACGCCGTCGCGCCCGGCGTCATCAAGACGCCGATGCACACGCCCGAGACGCTCGCCACCCTCGCCGGCCTCCACCCGGTCGGCCGGCTGGGCGAGGTGAGCGAGGTGGTGGACGCCGTGCTGTACCTGGAGTCGGCCCCGTTCGTGACCGGCGAGACGTTGCACGTCGACGGCGGCGCGCACGCCGGCCACTGGTAACCCGCGAGGAGAGTGCCGTGCCGATCGTGACGATCCAGATCACCCGCGAGGGGACGACCCCCGAGCAGAAGGCCGAGCTCATCAAGGGGGCGACCGATCTCCTGGTCAACGTGCTCAACAAGCCGCCGGCTCTGACCTTCGTGGTCATCCAGGAGGTGGAGCTGGAGGACTGGGGCGTCGGCGGCGTGCCCGTGACGGAATACCGTCGTCAGACCGCTACCCCGTCACCCGGGTAGCCCGGCGGCCGCCTGCCGCATCTCGTCCCGAAGTCGCGCGATCAACTCGGCCGCGGGGAGGGAGCGGGCGAGGGGCGCGCCCTGTCCCGCCCACTGTGCCCCGTACCCGAACTCGCCCGCCGCCTTCGCGGCGGCGTGCAGTGCCTTCGCGGCATCGTACGCGATCGGGTAGTCGGGGATCGCCCCGTGTTCGACGCTGGCACTAAGGGTCGTGAACCGGTTGGCGAGGCAGCGCGCGGGTCGGCCCGAGATCGCGTGCGTGATGACGGTGTGTGCGGTAGGCGGGCCGAGGAGCGCGGCCCGGTGGCTCGCTTCGGCCGCCGACTCCGGGCAGGCGACGAACGCGGTGCCGAGTTGGGCGGCGCTCGCGCCGAGCGCGAGCACGGCGGCGATACCGGCCCCGTCCATGATCCCACCCGCCGCGATCACCGGCACGTCGAGCGACTTTACCAGCAGCCGGGTCAGGGCCATTGTGCCGAGCCGGTCGTCCGGCGCATCCGGGTCGAACACCCCGCGGTGCCCGCCCGCCTCGTACCCCTGGGCGACGACGGCATCCACCCCGGCCGCGGCAACGGCCTTCCCCTCGTCGAGATTTGTGGCCGTGGCGAACAGCACGATCCCGGCCGCGCGCAGCGCCGCGATCCGCTCACGGGCGGGCAGGCCGAAGTGGAAGCTCACGACTGCCGGCCGCTCGGCAACGAGGACCGCGAGCTTGGCGTCGTCGGTCAGGAAACTCTGATAGATCTCGGTCAGGTGTGGCGGCGGTGTCGCCCCGTACCGGGCAAACTCGGGCGCGAGCCGGGCGAGCCACGCCGCCTCGCGGGGTGCGTTCGCGACCGCCGGGCGGCTGCAGAACACGTTGACGTTGAACGGGCGGTCCGTCTTCGCGCGGACGGCGGCGATCATTTGCCGGGCGGGCTCGGCATCGATTGGTCCGACCCCGATCGAGCCGAGCCCGCCGGCGTTCGACACGGCGGCGGCCATCTCCGGGGTGGACACGCCGGCCATCGGTGCCTGGACGATCGGCAAGTCGATGCCGATCCGGTGGAGGAACGGGTTCACGAGTCGCCCCCTTCTGGGCGTCATGGATGCGGTGTGGCACCGTTGGTTGGTAGCCGCAGGCTTCAGCCTGCGCTCAGCTGAGTGCAGGCTGAAGCATACAGCTAACAACCAAC
>JAFKFQ010000487.1:0-7311 GCA_017308215.1 bacterium
GGTCGGTCATGGGACGGTCCGCAGAGATGGTTACCACGTCCAGTCTACGCGGTAGACGTGCTCTTCCAACGGCCGCGGCACCTCCCAGTACAGCCACCGCCGGTCGTCGCCCTGGAAGACGATCCGCGGCCCGGTGTACGGCTGCGGCGCCGCGCCGTTGGGCGGCGCGACCCGCAGCGTGTACGTGACGAACGGCTTGTCGTCCGGGAACACGATAAGGATGGACGACTTCAACGTGCCGTCGAACCCGATCACCCCGAGCCACTGGTCGTCGGCCGCCTGGAGCGAGTCGATGTACGTGGCCGACACCTGGGCGGTGAACTCCTCGTGCAGCGGCACCGTCCGGGTGTCGAGCGCCAACTGCCGGACCTTCATCCCCTGCCCGCCGACCGTCCGGTGCTCGGCCGTGGTGAAGACCGTCGCCCGTTCGGGGTTCGGACTGATCGCGCGGGGCACCACGTCGCGGCCGGTCGTGCGGTACTCGATCCGGTATTCGTCGGCGGGCGCCTGCTTCGACAGCACCCGGCGGTTCTGGAAGATGACGAACGACTCCGTGCCGGGCGGCGACTCGCCGAGCTTCCGCCAGCCGCGGAGGTCCACGACGCGCTCGTCGTAGATGACGCGGAAGGCGCGGGCGTCCACCTTCGGCAGCTTTTCGACGGCAACGACCGTGTGCGGCGTCTCGCGGTCCGCGTTCGGCCGCCCGAGCATCACCGCCTCGGCGCGCCGCACCACCTCCTCGCGGCGCAGCGCCAGCGCCGGGTCTTCGCGGAGCCAGAAGAAGGCGGCGACCAGCGCGACGAGCCCCGCCGCGACGGCCGCCGGCTTCCACCACCACGCCGCGAGTCGCCGCAACTGGTACGTGCGGTCGCGCGCCGCGAGCGGCTGCCCCGCCAGGAAGCGGTCGAGGTCGGCGGCCAACTCGGCGGCGGACGGGTAGCGGTCGCCGGGATTCTTCCGCAGGCACTTGAGGCAGATGAACTCCAGCTCGCGCGGCACGCCGGGCGCCAGCACCCGCACCCGGCGCGGCTCGACGGACTGAACGGCCGCGATGACGGCGGCGTTCGAGTACCCGGAGAACGGCCGCTCGCCGGTCAGGCACTCGTAGAGGATCACGCCCAGCGCCCACACGTCGGCCGCGGCGCCGACGGCGTCGGCCCGGCCGGCGGCCTGCTCGGGGGCCATGTACGCCGGCGTGCCCATCACGTCGCCGGGGCGGGTCAGCGTCGCGCCGGCGGCGAACTTGGCGAGGCCGAAGTCGGCCACCTTCGGCTCACCAAGCTCGTCGAAGAGGACGTTCTGCGGCTTGAGGTCGCGGTGGACGATCTCCCAGATATGCGCTGCGGCGACCCCGCCGGCGACCTTGCGCACCAGTTCGGCAGCCGCCCGCGGCTCCATCCGCCCGGCGCCGAGGCGCCCGGCGAGCGTGCCACCGGGGCAGAACTCCATCACGAGATACGGGCGCCCGGCACTCTCGCCGAAGTCGTGGACCTGAACGACGTGCGGGTGGTGGACCGCGGCGGTCGCCCGCGACTCGACGAGGAACCGCGCCAGCGCCATCGGATCGGCGCGGACGCCGCCGAGGACGAGCTTCAGTGCGACCGCCCGGTCCAGCGAGCACTGCCGCGCCTCGTACACCACGCCCATCCCGCCGCGGCTGATTTCGCGCACCACGTCGTACCCGGGCACCACCGGCGCCGCCTCGGCCCCGGCGGCGGGCGGGTGCGACGGCTTGGTCACCTGGTCGAGCGCGGCGGCGATCGAGTCGGGCTCGACGCGGCTCGTGTCGACGGTCGGCGGGGCGGGCTGTGGGTCATCCGGCAAGGCGGCGGTCCCGACGAGGAGCATGGTTCAGGGTACGCGCGGCGCCGCCGCACGTCAGCACTACGGCGGGGCTTCACTTGGCCGGTGCGAACGTGGCGGTGACCTGAAGGCCGACGAACCGGGCGGCCACGCCGGCGGAGTCGGCGTCGAGCCGGGCGGTGACCTCGACGACCCGCCGGTCGGCGTCCTCGCGCGGCCCGAGCGGGAAGACCTGGTTGCGGGCGATCATGCGAGACAAGTCGGCGTCGGTGCGGACGGCCCCCTTCAGGACTTTCGGCAGTGCCGGGTGGGTCACCTCGACCGGCACCGGCCCCGCCTTCACCCACCCGGCGAGCCGGTCCACGTCGGACTCGTACACCTCGGCGACCACAACCATCTCGCCCAGCGCCGCCATCTGGAGGACCGGTTCCGCGGTCCCGGTCGGCTGCCCGGTGCGGCCCGCGACGCGGAGGACGACGCCGTCGACCGGCGCCTTGAGCGTCGCGAGGTCGAGCGCCTGCCGCGCCACGGCCAGCCGCTCCTCGCCGGACTTCACGGGCGTCCGCGCCTCGGCCTCGGCGAGTTCGGCCTCCGCCGCCTTCAGCCGAGCCTCGGCGGCGGTGCGGCTCCCGGCGTAGGTGGCGACGGCCTTCTCGCGCGCCGCCGCGGTCGCGGCGAGTTCGGCGTCGGCCTGGTCGACGGGCAGCCGGGCCTTCTCGACGTCCTCCTCGGCGATCTTCGCGCCGTCCGCCCGCGCGGCGTCGAGCCGGACGAGTTGCCGGGCCGCCGCGTCGCGCTGCTTCGTCACGAGCACGGTCTTCGCGTCGAGCGCGGCAAGATCGGCCTTCTCGCCAGCGAGCGCCTGCGCCAACTCCGCCTTCGCCGCCTCGATCTTCTTCGCGCCCGCCGCCTTCGCCGCCGCCAGCGCCGCCTTCGCCTCCTCCAATTGTACCTCGGCGACCCGCAGTTCGGCGGCCTTGATGTCGCGGCTCGCCAGCACGGCGATCGGGGCGCCGGCCTTCAGCTCGCCGCCGGGGGCGAGAGACTTCATCTCCGCGATGCGGTCGCCCGGCGGGCCGTAGACGGGGACAACGCCACCCGCCGGCTGGAGGCGGCCGAGGGCGGCGACGCGGTTCGGCGACGGGGCTTCCGAACGGCCGGTCCGGGGCTCGGCGCCGGGGGCGGGCCTGAGCAAGAAGTAGACGACGCCACCCCCGGCCGCGAACGCGGCGAGGACCGCGGGCAGCATGACCCACGCCCGACCGGGGCGGGAGGGAACGGCGGGCATTGAACCGGATTCCTCGGGGCGGTCGGGGCGGTTATCGGCTGGCCAGGCGGCCGGCGGCGCGGCCGATCGCGCCCCCGCCGCGGAACCATTCGACCCCGCCCCGCACCACCGCACAAACCGCGCCGCCCGCTACGACATCACCGCCCGGTACGATACGATCCCGCTGTAGAAGAGACCCCACCACGCGACCTTGCAGAGGACGTGCAGCCCCTGGTCGATGTGGATGCTGTAGAGCTTCTCGCACTTCCCCAGGTCGATGAACCAGTGGAGGATCGTCTCGGCCAGCCCGATCAACACGGCGTCGTGGTAGCCGGCCCCGGACCACTGGAGGATGACCCCGACGACCGCCCCGTGGAGCAGCGCGTGGGCCGTCAGCCAATAATACCAGGGGACGGCCTGCTGGATCGGGTTGGTGGTGCGCCGACACTTGCACGCCGCCATCGCGTCGTTCTGGAGCGAGTAGTCCATCAGCGCGTGGCCGGCGAGCAGGAAAAACAGCATATCGCCTCCCCGGCGGGTGTCAGACGATTCTACCGCCGTCTCTTACGCCGGGGAGCCACAGCAGACCACCAGCAGAACTCGATTCGTCCCGCCCCGCCTGCCTAACCGCTACATCCGGGCGGTGTTGGTCGTGCCGCTCTCATTGGGTGTGGTTGTCTGGACCGCACGTTAGGCCGGGGCGCAAGCCCCGGTGGGAATCGGCGCGTCATCGCCCCACCGGGGCTTGCGCCCCGGCCTAACAAGCCGCCGGTTGCCGGCCGAACCGCCTCTTTCTATTCGGGTTACGCTGGCAGCCATCGGGCGATGGCGGTGCGGCTTGCTTGCGGTATCATGGTGCCCGGTTACCCGGAGAGCGTAATGACCCGCCGCACACTGACACTTCTCCTCCTCCCGCTACTCGTCGCCGCCGACTGGCCGACATTCCTCGGACCGACACAGGACGGGGTTTCGACCGAGAAAGGCATCATCGCCCCCTGGCCGAAGGACGGGCTGAAGGTGCTCTGGGATTGCCCGCTCGGCGCCGGGTACGCGCCGCCGGTCGTCGCCGGCGGGAAGCTGTTCCACTTCGACCGCTTCGGCGACTCCTGCCGGCTCACCTGCCGCGACGCCGCGACCGGGAAGCACATCTGGCAGTACGAGTACCCGACGCAATACGAGGACTTCTACGGCTACGACCCCGGCCCGCGGGCGTGCCCGGTCGTGGACGGCGACCGCGTCTACGTCATCGGCCCGGAGGGGACGCTGGTGTGCGTCTCGGCCGCCGGCGGCAAGGAGCGCTGGCGGCTCGACACGCGGGCGAAGTACCGCTTCCACCAGAACTTCTTCGGCGTCGGCAGCGTCCCCGTGATCGACGGCGACACGCTCATCCTCGCCGTCGGTGGCAGCCCGAAGGGGCCGCGCCCCGTGGACCTGCGCGACGCCCGGCCGGACGGCACCGCCATCGTCGGCCTCGACAAGAACACGGGCGCCGAACGGTACAAGGCGGGCGACGATCTGAGCAGCTACAGCAGCCCGGTCGTCCGCACGATCGACGGGAAGAAGACGGGGCTCTACTTCGCCCGCGGCGGGCTGTACGCGTTCGACCCACAGACCGGGGCCAAGCGGTTCGGATTCCCGTGGCGGGCGAAAATCGAGGAGAGCGTCAACGCCGCAAACCCGCTCGTCGTCGGCGACCGCATCCTCCTGACTGAGTGCTACGGCCCCGGGGCGGCGTTGTTGGAAGTCAAGAACGGCAGCGTCAGGGCGCTCTGGGACGACGCCGACAAGGACCGGTTCGAGAAGTCGCTGATGGCTCACTGGTGTACACCGATCCACGTCGGCGGGTTCGTGTACGGCAGCAGCGGCCGGCACGACAACGACGCCGACGTGCGCTGCGTCGAGCTGGCGACCGGCGACGTGAAGTGGACCCTCCGCCGCACGTCGCGCTGCACGTTCACGCTGATCAACGGCCACTTCGTCGGCCTCGGCGAGTTCGGCGAGCTGTTCCTGTTCAAGGCGAACCCGGCGCGCTACGAGGAGGTGAGCCGCTACCGCATCCCGGAGCTGAGCTACCCGTGCTGGGCGCCACCGGTCATCAGCGACGGCCGCATGTACGTCCGCGGCAAGGAGCGACTGTTGTGCCTGGAACTGATCCCGCGGGGCGGCTGAACGACCAAGATCTGACCGCTGGCAGCGAATCCTCCGTGCGGTTGTGAGGTGTGACGGAACCAGTGGGCAATCGCCCGGAGGGATACGGTGGCCGTTGCCAGCCCGCCCACCCGGGTCTTTCGACCCTACTTCTTCCGACTCGCCATCCCGACCGTGATTGTGACAGCGGCGACCGCGTGGATCGGCTGGTGGTCGCCGCCCGCCCTCCCCTTTGTTGTGCCATTCTTCTCCGTGATTCTGGCTCTGATCGCCACCGGAAACGCGACCGTGACCCTTTCCCCCGCCGGAATTGAGTGGTACGCGGTCCTACCGCGGTGGCGGTTCCGTCACATTCCCTGGGAAGCAATTCTCTCGGTCCGACAGAGTCTGTTCGGGTTCGGCAACCGGATCGACCTGACCGTCACCCCCGGGCGGTATGAGCCGGTGGTGTGGGGCTCGGCGGACCAGCCGCGGACGATCGACGTGTGGCAGACCACCTTCGTCCGTGGCGGGGAGTTTGTCGAGGCGGTCGAGGAGTGGTTGCGCTGGCGGGATAGGGTCGTCACGGAGGCGGCCGCCGGTAGGTGAGTTGATCCAGAGGAGGCGCTATCGGTCGCACGGACTCGAACTCACTTCCCCGGCGCCTCGCGGAGGCGCACCGCGACCTACTCGATGTCGTTCACCGGGCAGTGGTCGAACACCGACGCGCGCCGGCCGTCGGGCTCGACCACAATCACGCCCCTTTGTGCGGGTCGTCGTCACCGTCGCCCCGCGTGCTCTTTGCCGGGTGATTTGCCCGCCACGCCGCGGTCTTGGCCCGATTCGTCGCCGGTGGCGGGTCGCCGCCGCGCCCGTTACCATGACTTTACGGCCCGCGGGCCGACCCGAACCGAAGGGGACGTGCGTGGCACTCCGAGCCGAGCCGGTGGGCGACTGGACCGACGACGACCTCGACGCGGCCGAGCACCTGCGCACCGCCGCCGACCGCCTCCTCGCCGAGTGCGGCAAGGTAATCGTCGGCCAGAAGGACGTGCTCGAACAGCTCCTCATCGCCATCCTGTCGCGCGGCCACGCCCTGCTCGTCGGCGTGCCCGGGCTCGCCAAGACGCTGATGATCCGCACCCTCGCGGACGGCATGAACCTGTCGTTCAACCGCGTGCAGTTCACCCCGGACCTGATGCCGTCGGACATCACCGGCACCGAGATGCTCCAGGAGGACAAGGTCACCGGCGGGCGGGCGTTCCGCTTCCTGCAAGGCCCGGTATTCGCCAACCTCGTCCTCGCCGACGAGATCAACCGCACCCCGCCGAAGACGCAGGCGGCGCTGCTCGAGGCCATGCAGGAGAAGCAGGTGACGGTCGCCGGCCAGCGCCACCCGCTGCCGAACCCGTTCTTCGTGCTGGCGACGCAGAACCCGATCGAGCAGGAGGGGACGTACCCGCTCCCCGAGGCCCAGCAGGACCGGTTCATGTTCACGATCAACGTCGGCTACCCGACGGAGGACGACGAGTTCCGGGTGATCGAATCGACGACCTCGTCGGCCGTGCCGCGCGTGGACCGCGTGGTAGACACGGACGAGGTGCTACGGATGCAGGAACTGGTGCGGAAGGTGCCGGCGGCGGGGTTCGTGATCCGCTACGCCCTGAAGCTGGCCCGGCTGACGCGCCCGCACGGGCAGGACGGCGAGCCGGCCGACCCGAACGTGCCGGACTTCGTGAAGAAGTACGTGACGTGGGGCGCCGGCCCGCGGGCGGGGCAGAACCTCATCCTCGCGGCGAAGGCGCGGGCGCTCTTGAAGGGCCGCCCCTACGTCGCCACCGAGGACGTGAAGGCGGTGGCGATGCCGGTGCTGCGCCACCGCGTCATCACCAACTACAACGCCGAGGCGGACCGCGTGACGCCCGACGAGATCGTGCGGAAGCTGCTGGCGCTGGTGCCGCGCGACGGGGACCGATAGCCATGCCGCCGCTCCCGGATCCGGCGGTTCTCGCCCGCGTCGACCGCCTCGAACTGGAGGCGCGGCAGTTCGTCGAGGGCTACCTCGCCGGGCGGCACCGGAGCCCGCGGCACGGGTTCGCGGTCGAGTTCGCGCA
>JAFKFQ010000487.1:7326-22507 GCA_017308215.1 bacterium
GCCCCCGGCGACGACATCAAGCACATCGACTGGAAGGTCTACGGCCGCACCGAGCGGTTCCACCTCAAGCAGTACGAGCAGGAGACCAACCTCGTCGCGTGGCTCGTCGTTGACGCCAGCGAGTCGATGAAGTACGGCTCGGGGCGGCTCACGAAGTACGACCTGGCGTGCTCGGCGGCGGCGGCGATGGGCTACCTCGTGCTGCGGCAGTCGGACAGCGTCGGGCTGGCGACGGTGGCCGGCGGGGTGCGGGCGTTCCTGCGCCCGTCCGGGCAGATGAACCAGCTCCGCGAGGCGTGCCGGGCACTCGCCGACCCGCCGGCCGGCGGCCCCGCCAACCTCGGCCGCACCCTCCACGAGCTCGCCGGCCGCACCGGCCGCCGCGGCATCGTCTTCGTCTTCAGCGACCTGCTCGACGACGTACCCGACGTCCTCGCCGGCCTGCAACACCTGCGGTATCACAAGCACGAGGTCGTGCTGTTCCACACGCTCGACGCGGCCGAGATCGACTTCCCGTTCCGCCACACGACGCTGTTCCGCGGGCTCGAAGGGCTGCCGGAAATCCTCACCGACCCGCTCGGCGTCCGTGAGGGCTACCTGAAGGCGTTCGCCGACCACGTCGCGGCGATCGAGAACGGCTGTCGCGGGATGGAGGTCGACCTGGTGCGGCTGCGGACCGACGCCGACCTCGGCCACGACCTGACCGCCTACCTCCAGAAGCGCCGCGGCCGTTAGCGCGCCGCGGTCCCCGCCCCAAGGTGCCCCGATGCGTCTCGTTCTCGCGCTCCCGTTCGTCGCCCTCGCACTGGTCCCTGCCCCGGCCCAGGACACGCCCGGCGCCCGCCCGCTGTTCAACGGCACCGACTTCACCGGCTGGATGACCAGTGCTGGCCAGCCGGTCACGAAGGGGTGGGTGGTGAAGGACGGGGCAATGGTCCGCGAGGGCGGCGGCGGCGACATCTGGACGAAGGAGCGGTTCGGCAACTTCGTGCTGGACCTGGAGTTCAAGACGAGCGGCAACAGCGGCGTCTTCTTCCGCACCGACAACCCGAAGGACAACGTCCAGACCGGCATCGAGATCCAGGTGGACGTGCCGCGCGGGAAGACCGACAAGCACAGCGTCGGGGCGATCTACGATCTCGTGGCGCCGACGAAGGAGAACTCGAAGGCGAACGCCTGGAACGCGCTGCGGGTCACCGCCCGCGGGCCGCTGCTGAAGGTGGAATCGAACGGCGAGGTGGTGGCCGAGATGGACCTCGACCGGTGGACCGAGGGCGGTAAGAACCCGGACGGGACGACGAACAAGTTCAAGACGGCCCTGAAGAACTTCAAGCGCGAGGGGCACATCGGCCTACAGGAACACGGGGCGGCCGTCAGCTACCGGAACATCCGGGTGCGCGAGGTGAAGTAACCGCGCGTCAGCGCGGACCCGCGTCGAGCCCGAGTTGCGCCTTGGCCGCGTCGAGGTGCTCGTCCGTCCCGCTTGCCAGGGCAAAGAGTGCGTACTTGACGGGGAAGGCCGAAAGCCGCTCCTCGGTGTGGCGCCTCACCCCCGGCCAGGTCCGTCCGCCGGCCTCCTCGTAGTCGGCCAGGAGGCGGTCGAGGCCGTCCCTGCCGAAGGCCATGAGGTGCCCGGTGAAGTCGATGGTGGGGTCGCTCACCTCGGCCTCGGTCCAGTCCAGCACTCCGGTCGCCCGGGAGGTCTCATCGACTAGGACGTGACCGACGTACAGGTCGCCGTGGACCAGCGCCGTGAACGGAGGCCACGAGGCGTCGTCATCGACCCACGACCGCCACCGCCGCCAGAGTTCTTCGCCGACCCCGACTTCCTTCTTCACCCGGTCGAGGTCGTCGGCGAAGGCCCGTCGCACCTGAGCCGGCGTCGAGACCTTCACGCCGGCCGTGGCGGCGTCGGCCGGGTGGGTGCCGTGGAGTGCCGCGAGGATTCGCGCGAGGCTCGCCGAAAACGCGGGAGACTCCTTGTCGACGTGCCAGGTCGGCTCCTTCGTCGCCGGGTCGATGGTGATCGCGGTGGTGCCGGCCAGGCGCGGGTACGCGATCAACTCCGGCGTGAAGATTCGCCAGTCGGGGATCTCGGCCGGTAGCCGGCCCTTCAGGAATCGCAGCACCCGCGCCTCGTTCTCCGCCCTCGGCCGGACGTCCGGCCGGCGAGGAAGCCGCAACACCCAGGCCGTACCCGCTTCATCGGTTGCAAAGGCGACGCGGAAATCGAGGCCCACGTCGTTCAGCTGGATGTCGCCGGCCAGTTCGAGACCGTGGCGGCGGGCCGTTTCCGCGATGGCCTTCTCGTCAGGCGGTGTCACTGCCGGGTGTCCTCGTCCGCGCCCAGGAACACCGAGCCGGCCCCGGTGACATCCCCGCACCCGACACCCAACCCGTGCCGGTGGTTCGCGCCCCCTCGATCAGAAGAATCGAACCGTTACAAGCCGAAGTAGCCGGCTAGGAGAGGAGCAGTTCCAGGTCCTCGCGCTTCAGCTCCGAGATCGGGCCGGTGTCGCCGCCAAGGATGGCGTCGGCCAGCTCGCGCTTGCTCGCCTGTAGCGCCAGCACCTTCTCCTCGACCGTGTCGCGGGCGATGAGCCGGTAGGCGAACACCGACTTCGTCTGGCCGATGCGGTGGGTGCGGTCGATCGCCTGCGCCTCCGCCGCCGGGTTCCACCACGGGTCGAGCAGGAACACGTACCCCGCCGCCGTCAGGTTCAGCCCCACGCCGCCCGCCTTCAGGCTGATGAGGAACAGCCGGCAGTCCGGATCGGTCTGGAAGCGCTCGACCCGCGCGGCGCGGTCGCGGGTGCGGCCGTCGAGCGTCTCGTAGGTGATCCGCAGCTTGTCGAGCCGCTTCTTCACGATCGCCAGCAGGGACGTGAACTGCGAGAACACCAGCACTTTCTGCCCCGACTCGACCAGTTCCTCCAGGTCGGGCAGGAGCACGTCGAGTTTCGCCGAGTCGTCGGTCGCGCGCTTCGGGTCGACGAGCCCGGGGTGACACGCCGCCTGCCGCAGCCGCAGGAGCGCCGACAGCACCTGGAGCTTCGACCGGCCGAGGCCGACCGAGTCGACGCGGTCCAGCAGCACCTGGCGGTAGTGGTCGCGCAACTCGTCGTAGAGCCGGCGCTGGTCCGTACCGAGGTCGCAGTAGATCGTCTGCTCGGTCTTCTCGGGCAGGTCCTTCGCCACCTGGTCCTTCGTGCGGCGGAGGATGTACGGCCGCAGCGCGCGGGCGAGGAGGTCCTTCGCCTCCGGGTCGATGCTGCGGCCGCCGGCGCCGACGCCGAACAGCGCGGCGCGGCCGAGCATGCCGGGGTTGAGGAAGTCGAACAGCGTCCACAGCTCGCCGAGGTGGTTCTCGACCGGCGTACCGCTGAGCGCGAGGCGGTGGTCGGCGCGGATCAGCTTCACCGCCTTCGCCGTGTCCGTCTCGGCGTTCTTCGCCGCCTGCGACTCGTCGAGCACACACGTGTCGAACTGGAAGGCCGCGAACAGTTCGGCGTCGTTGCGGAGCGTGCCGTAGGTGGTGAGAACCAGGTCGTGTGAAGCGAACGCGGTGCCGGTGCGGTCGCGTGCCGGTCCGGTGTGGTCGAGTACCTTGAGTTTCGGGGCGAATTTCGCCGCCTCCGCCTTCCAGTTGAACACGAGGGACCGCGGCACCACGACCAGCGCCGGGCCGGCGCGCTTGCCGGCGAGCAGCGCCAGCACCTGTACGGTCTTGCCGAGCCCCATGTCGTCGGCGAGGCAGCCGCCGAACCCGAACTTGCGGAGGAAGCGGAGCCAGCCGAGCCCCTCCTTCTGGTAGCCGCGCAACTCGCCGACGAACCCCTTCGGCGGGTCGGCGGGCGCGACGCCGGTGAACTTCTTCAGCTCGGCGCGGGCGCGGGCGAACGCCTTGTCGACCTCCACCTCGGGGCGGCTCGACAGGAGCGCGTCGAGCACACCGGCCTGCACCTTCGAGTAGCGGACGGTGTCGCCCTCGACCGTGCCGAGCCGCGCCAGCAGCCCGTGCTTCTTCAGCCAGTCCTCGGGCAGGAGGCCGAGGCTGCCGTCGCCGAGGACGACCGTCGTGTCGCCGCGCCGCAGCGCTTCGAGCAGTTTCGGCAGCGCCACGACCGACCCGCCGAAGTCGGCCGCGGCACTGAGGTCGAACCAGTCGGTGCCGGTGCGAACGGCGAGCTTGAAGGACGTGGGCGTGCGGTACACCTTCCCGTCCGCCTCGACCTGCCAGCCGGCCGCGGTCAGTTCACGCGCCACCTTCGGCAGTAGCACCGGCTTGAGCTCGAACCCGTCGCGGGCGGAGCGGACTCCGGCGCGGGCGAGGTCGGCGAGCGCCGCGTCCTCGGCGGCGGGGTCGCGGAGCAGGAACCGCCGCGCCTCCTTCACCAGCACGCCGCGGCCGGGCGACCGCGCGGGCACGGCGTGCTCGCCGTAGAGGAACGACACCTCGCCCGCGAGTACCGGCGGGCCGTAGGTCGCCTTCGACGGGCGGACGATCAGCCGCGGCCGTGGCGCTGCCGCTTCTTCCGTGAACCGCAATTCGTCGGGCAGGTCGAGGCGCGGCAGGCGCGGCATCTGGAGGAGTTGCACCGCGAGGTCGTCGCCCTTGTCGAGCGGCACGACGATCGGCCCGCGGAGCAGTGCCGGCACCCACGCGAACGCCCCGCCGTCGCGGAACGCCCCGAACCGGGCGCCCCACGCCACCAACCCGGGGGCGATCAGGTCCGGCGCCGTCAGCGAGAGTTCCTCGTCACCGCGGCGGAGCGAGCCGGTCAGCCCCCACTCCTTCGCACCCGCGTCGCGGCCGACTCCGAGGGTCAACTCCCACGGCGGGCCGGGGTCGTGGGCGAGTTCCCGCAGGTCGCCGTTCGGCACGGAACGCAGGCGCACGCGGCCGCTCTCGGCGAGGAGCGGGAGCACGGCGTCGAGCAGCGGGCCGTCGAGGCGGTAGCGGGTGCCGGGGTACGGGTTCTGGTAGTAGTACCCCGAGCCGTAGGAGTAGTGCTGGCCGCGGTCGGCGCCGCCGAGGACCGCCAACAACCGCCGGTCGAGCGGGTCGGGCAGCAGGGCCACTTGCGACGCCGGCACCGCCCGCGGCTGCGGCTTCCCCCACTCGCCGTTCTTCTTCCGCTCCGAGACCGCCGTCTCGATCAGCAGTTGCGGCGCCACCTTCCCGTTCGTGGCGTCGAGGACGTACACGACGCGGCGATCGGCGGCGGCGGTCGACTCGGTGAGTGGTTCGAGCTGGCGGCGCAAGGCGTCGAGCTGGTCGAGCCACGTCTCGCGTTGAACCCGGCGCGGCGCGGGCTGGCGGCGGACCGGCTCGAACTCCAGCGTGGAGTCGTCGGGGGCGTAGTCGTCGTCCTCGTCGAGCTCAAGATGGAGCCGCAGCGGGGCGGTGAGGGTGGCCCCGAACCCGCGGGCCTCGGCGGCGAGGATCGTCGCCCAGATGTGCTTGCAGACGGCGCCGTACTCGGCGATGTACGGGCACGTACACCACGCGTGGACCGTCTTCCCCTCGACGACCAGATCGACCTCGTAGTCGTCGCTCCCGGTGACGGTCGCGGCGACCTCGTCCGCGCGAACGGATTCGAGTTTCACGGCGCCGACGCGGAGGTAGTTCTTCCCACGGTCGCGGATCGTGGACGACACGTGCGACTGCAATGCGGCCGAGATGCCCATGCGAGAATTCTAGCCACCCATGCTCCGTGCCGCGACGGCGGGGGGACGACGCTCGACACCGGGTTTCACACGCCCGCGGCCCCTCCGCTTCAGGGCGACCGGTATCGGGTGCGGGCCAAAGTCTTATTCGCGCAGGATGTGGCCCCACGGCGGTCGGGGGCGCCAAGCTGGGTCGAGTCACCGCCTTTGATCCCGGTTCCTTGACCGCACCCGCCCCTGCCAAATGCGCTCGGTCCGCGTCGGCTGCTCGCTGCCACTATGGCACCGGCGGCCGACGTTGTTTTCACACCGCTCGCCGCAATCCTTTCGCAACATTCGCCTTGCGCCGCCTTCTGCACCGCGGCATTCGGTTTGCTAAGGGGCCGGGCACCGATTCCTCACCGTTCCCCAAACAGGGCGGATCGAACCGATGGCCAGCAAGCAACTCCAGTACGCCGACGACGCCCGGCAGAAGCTCCTGGCGGGGGCCAGCAAGCTCGCCCGGGCCGTCCGCAGCACCCTCGGGCCGCGCGGCCGCAACGCCGTCCTCGACAAGGGCTGGGGCGCGCCGAACGTCACCAAGGACGGCGTCACCGTCGCCGAGGACATCGAGCTGCACGACCCGTTCGAGAACATGGGGGCGCAGCTCGTCAAGGAGGCCGCCAGCAAGACCTCCGACATCGCCGGCGACGGCACCACCACCGCCACCGTCCTCGCCGAGTTCATCTTCCGCGAGGGGCTCAAGGGCGTCGCCGGCGGGCACGACCCGATGGCGCTCGTCCGCGGCATCCAGAAGGGCGTGGACCGGGTCGTCGAGGAGCTCCACAAGATCGCCGAGGAGATCGACCCGAAGGACACCAAGAGCATCACCGAGGTCGCCACCATCTCGGCGAACAACGACCGCGACATCGGCTCGAAGCTGTCCGAGGCGATGAAGAAGGTCGGCGCCACCAACGGCGTCATCACCATCGAGGAGGGCAAGACGGCCGAGACGACGGTCAACGTCGTCCAGGGGATGCAGTTCGACCGCGGCTACCTGTCCCCGCACTTCGTCAACAACCCCGAAGCCGTCACCTGCGAGTTCGACAACCCGTACGTGCTGATCTTCGAGGAGAAGGTCTCCACCGTTAAGAGCCTCATCCCGCTGCTGGAGTGGGCCAGCAAGCAGAAGGAGCCGCTCGTCCTCGTCGCCGAGGACTTCGAGGGCGAGGCGCTGGCCACGCTCGTGCTGAACAAGCTCAAGGGCATCCTCCAGGTGTGCGCGGTCAAGGCGCCCGGCTACGGCGACCGCCGCAAGGCCATGCTCGAGGACATCGCCGTGCTGACCGGCGGCAAGGCGATCTTCAAGGACCTCGGCGTGCAGCTCGACGCCGTCACCGACGGGCCGAAGGGCGAGAAGAAGCCGACCGTCGTCGACTACCTGGGCCGCTGCAAGAAGATCAAGATCGACGCCGAGAACACGACCATCACCGAGGGCAAGGGCAAGCAGGCGGCGATCGACGGGCGGGCCGAGCTCATCCGCAAGGAGATCGAGCGGACGGACAGCGAGTACGACCGCGAGAAGCTCCAGGAGCGGCTGGCCAAGCTGGCCGGCGGCGTGGCGGTCATCAAGGTCGGCGGCGCGACCGAGACGGCGATGAAGGAGCGGAAGGCGCTGTACGAGGACGCCCTGGCCGCGACGAAGGCCGCCCTCGCGGAGGGCATCGTCCCCGGCGGCGGCGTGGCCCTGCTCAACGCCCGCAAGGGGCTCGACAAGCTGAAGCTGGACGGCGAGGAGGCCGAGGGCGTGCGGGTGCTGTACCGGGCGCTCGAGATGCCCTGCCGGATGATCGCCGAGAACGCCGGCAAGGACGGCACGGTGGTCGTCGCCAAGATCCTCAAGGTGAAGGACAAGAACCACGGCTACAACGCCGACGCGGACGAGTACGAAGACCTCCGCAAGGCCGGCGTGGTGGACCCGGTGAAGGTCACCCGCAGCGCCCTCCAGAACGGGGCGAGCGTCGCCTGCCTGCTCCTCACCACCGAGGCCATGATCGCCGACATCCCCGAGCCGAAGAAGGCCGGCGGCGGTGACCACCACCACGACGACCACGGCATGGGCGGGATGGGTGGCATGGGCGGCATGGGCGGCATGGGCGGGATGATGTAACGGCTGGCACCGCCTGGGTGATCGGCCGGCGTCAGCCGGCCGGCCGTTGCCCCAGGTGCCTGGAACAACCACCAGCCGGCTGACGCCGGCCGTTCACCAAACACACTCACACGGGATACCAACATGGCCAAGAAGGAAGCGCCCCTGACCCTCCGCCCGCTCGACGACCGCATCGTGGTGGAGCCGACCGACGCCGAGGAGAAGACCGCCGGCGGCATCCTCCTGCCGGACACCGCCAAGCAGAAGCCGCAGCAGGGGAAGGTCGTCGCCGTCGGCCCCGGGAAGCTGTCGGACAAGGGCACCCGGACCGCGGTCGGGGTGAAGGTCGGCGACACCGTGATCTACGGGAAGTACAGCGGGTCGGACGTGGAGGTCAGCGGCAAGGAGCTGAAGATCCTCCGCGAGAGCGACATCCTCGCCAAGCTCGTGAAGTAACCCAACCCAAACCGAATCTCACGCAAAAGCCGCAGAGACGCAAGGATCGAGAGCGGGGTCTGACTCACCGGTTTTCTCTTTGCGGCTTTGCGGCTTTGCGTGAGCCCTCTTAACTCAGGACACCACCCTCATGCCGAAGCAACTGCTCTACACCGACGACGCCCGCAAGAAGCTCCTCACCGGCGCCGAGAAGCTCGCCCGCGCCGTCGGCGTTACGCTCGGGCCGACCGGGCGGAACGTCATCATCGACAAGTCGTTCGGCGGCCCCACGGTCACGAAGGACGGGGTAACAGTCTCGAAGGAGATCGACCTACCCGACGCCTTCGAGAACATGGGCGCCAAGCTGGTCAACGCGGTCGCCCAGAAGACCTCCGACAACGCCGGCGACGGCACCACCACCGCCACCGTGCTGGCTCTGGCGATCTACCAGGAGGGGCTCCGCCACACGTCGATCGGCGGCAACCCGATGGCCGTCAAGCGCGGCATCGACAAGGCCGTGGCGAAGGCCGTCGAGCACCTGGAGAACACCCTCACCAAGCGGCTGACGAAGAAGGAGGAGATGCAGCACGTCGCCTCCATCTCCGCGAACAACGACCCGAAGATCGGCGCCCTCATGGCCGACGCCTTCGAGAAGGTCGGCAAGGACGGCGTCATCACGGTCGAGGAGGGGAAGACCTCCGAGACCGTGCTCGACTTCGTCGAGGGGATGCAGTTCGACAAGGGCTACATCTCGCCGTACTTCGCCGCCAACAGCCCGGACCTGAAGTGGGAGCCGGAGAACGTGCTCGTTCTCCTGTACGAGAAGAAGCTGTCGAACGTCCGCGAATTCCTGCCGCTCCTGGAAAAGGTGGCGCAGGCCCGCCGGCCGCTCCTCATCGTCGCCGAGGACGTGGAGAGCGAGGCGCTCGCCATGCTCGTCGTCAACAAGCTCCGCGGGCTGGTCGAGGTGTGCGCCGTCAAGGCGCCCGGGTTCGGCGACCGCCGCAAGGCGATGATGGAGGACATGGCCGTCCTCACCGGCGGCACCTTCGTCAGCGAGGACCGCGGCATCAAGCTCGAGAACGTCACCCTCGACATGCTCGGCACCGCCGACCGGGTGAGCGTCGAGAAGGAGAACTGCACGATCATCGTCGAGAAGCTCGACAAGGCCCGCAAGGCGGCCATCGAGGCCCGCGTGCAGACCATCCGCACCCAGATGGACCAGACCGAGAGCGAGTACGATAAGGAGAAGTTCAGCGAGCGGCTGGCGAAGCTGGTCGGCGGGGTGGCGATCATCAAGGTCGGCGCTGCCACCGAGGCCGAGATGAAGCAGACGAAGGGCCGGGTCGAGGACGCCCTCCACGCCACCCGGGCCGCGGTCGCCGAGGGGATCGTCGCCGGCGGCGGCACCGCCCTGCTCCGCTGCGTGCCGGTCGTCGAGGCGCTGGCCGAGAAGCTCAAGGGCGACGAGCAGAACGGCGCCGAGATCGTGGCCCGGGCGCTCCAGAAGCCGGTCCGCACCATCGCCGAGAACTGCGGCAAGGACGGCGCGGTCATCGCCGAGGAGGTCGCCACCCAGAAGAACGCGACCTTCGGCTACGACGCCAACAACGACGAGTACGTGGACATGTTCAAGGCCGGGATCGTGGACCCGCTCCGCGTCACCCGCAACGCCCTCCAGAACGCCGCCAGCATCGCCGGGCTGATGCTCACGACCGAGGTCATGGTGACCAAGATCGACGAGGACGACAAGAAGTCGAAGGTGGCGGGGGCCGTCGCCTGACGGCGGCCGGCAGTGGGCGGTGGGCGGTGGGCAGTGAAGACGGGCGACCGCATTCACTGATCACCGCCCACGTCCTATTATTCTGATGCGTCCTCGCTGCCCACCGCCCATTGCACACCGCACACGAAATGGCGAAACGGGACTGCTACGAGGTACTGAGCGTCACGCGGTCGGCGACCGAGGTGGAGATCACCAAGGCGTACCGGAAGCTGGCGATGCAGCACCACCCCGACCGGAACGTCGGGGACGCCGAGGCCGAGGTGCGCTTCAAGGAAGTGACCGAGGCCTACGAGATCCTCCGCGACCCGCAGAAGCGGGCCGTCTACGACCGCCACGGCCACGCCGGGCTGTCCGGCGCCGCGGGCGGCGGGGCGCCCTCGGACCTCGGCGACCTCATCGGCGACCTGTTCGGCAGCTTTTTCGGCGGTGGCGGTGGGGGGGGCCGCCGGCAGCGCGGCGGGCCGCGGGCCGGGCGCGACATCCAGGCGATCCTCGACATCGACCTCGTCGAGGCCGCCACCGGCGTTAAGAAGACGCAGGCGGTGCCGCGGGAGGAGTTCTGCGGCACCTGCAACGGCACCGGCGCGAAGCCGGGCACCAAGCCGGTGACGTGCAAGCGCTGCGGCGGACAGGGCGCCGTCCTCCTCAACCAGGGGTTCATCTCCGTCCAGCAGACGTGCCGGGCGTGCGAGGGGCGCGGGGTCGTCATCACCGACCCGTGCGCGTCGTGCCGCGGGCACGGCCGGGTCGAGTCGCGGCGGACGCTGGAGGTCGAGATTCCGGCCGGCGTCGACACCGGCAACCGCATTCGCTACGCCGGCGAGGGCGACGCCGGCGACCCGGGCGCCCCGCGCGGCGACCTGGAGTTCGTCATCCGCGTCCGCGAGCACAAGTTCTTCCACCGCGACGGGCACAACCTCGTCTGCCAGTGGCCGGTGTCGATCTCGCAGGCCGCGCTCGGCGGGCCGATCGAGATCACGACCCTCACCGGGCAGAAGGTGGTCCACGATTTGCCGCGGGGCACGCAGACGCACGAGGTCATCCGCGTCTTCGGCCACGGGATGCCCAACCCGCGCGGCGGGCGCAAGGGCGACCTTCTGGTGCAGGTCGTGGTCGAGACGCCGACCAACCTCACGCCCGAGCAGGAAGAACTGCTCCGCAAACTGGCCGAGACGACGAAGACGAGCGTGGCCGGGCCGCGCAAGGGGTTCTTCGGGAAATTGAAGGATCTCCTCGGCGGCGAGGGCAATCCAACCCCGGATGAGAAGTAGGAACAGGATCACGCCGATGGCCGACACCCCCGACGACCGCATCCCGGTGGACACGGTGCCGCTCGCCGAACTCGACGCGGTGCGCACCAAACTCGCCGCCGCCGAGGACGAGTTGGCGAACTACAAGCTCCGCCTCGCCGACTTCGAGAACGCCCGCAAGCGGATGCTCCGCGACGCCGAGGCGCAGCGGAAGTTCGCCGCCGAAGGGCTCATCCGCGACCTGCTCTCGGCGCTCGACAACCTGGAGCGTGCCCTCGCCGCCGCGAAGGCCGCCGGCGACAGCGGCCCGCTCGCGGCGGGCGTGTCGGCGACGGCGAGCCAGTTCCTCGACGTGCTGAAGCGGAACGGCGTGGCGAAGATCGACGCCGCCCCCGGTACCGCGTTCGACCCGAACGTCCACCAGGCGGTGTCGCAGCAGCCGACCAACGACTACGAGCCCGGTCAGGTCACGCAGGTGGTCGGCACCGGCTTCACGCTCCACGAAAAGGTGCTGCGGCCGGCGATGGTCGTCGTGGCGACGGCGCCGCCGGCCGGCGGCAGCGCGGAATAACCCGCCCGCCACGGGAACACGCCGTGTCCAATGCGCCTTGGGCCTGGGACGCGCGCCAACACCCGAACGCCGCCGGCGTGTTCGCCGAGCAGACGGACGACGGGAAGTGGTGTGACCGACTGGAGACCGCGGCGACCGACCTCGTAGTGGGTAAGGTGGTGTGCGTGTGTGCGGCGGCGGCGATCGCCCGAGAAGTGTTAGCGGCTCAGCCTGGTGCGGATCCGGCCGCACGGGACGCGCTGGAATTAGTCGAGCAGTGGGTGGATGACCCGAACGCGGATCGGTTCGACCGGATCAGCGAGACGATCTTCGCGGGCAAGCGATTAGGCCAACCCGACGCGCACGGGGTTGTGTGGTTCGCCCTCCGCACTGGGACGAGCACCGCCGACGGATACCGCGAGGCAGCGTGGGCGCTCGCATCGACCTGTGCCGCTGCGACCCGTGCGGGATTAACTCCCGAGCGCGTCCAAGCCGCCGGACAGCGTGGCGTGATGGCGCGAGTGGCGCCGACTGGATAACGACTCCGATTCCCGGTCGATTTTGAGCTGCGGAACCTAACGATGCCGACCTACGACTACAAGTGCCACGCCTGCGACCACACATTCGAGGAGTTGCAGTCGTTCTCCGCGCCGGTGCTGACGAAGTGCCCGGCGTGCAAGAAGAACAAACTCGAACGCCTCTTCGGCGGCGGCGGGGCGATCATCTTCAAGGGGACCGGCTTCTACGAGACCGACTACCGCCGCTCCGGCGAGAAGAAGGCCGACGCCGCGCCCGAAGCGTCGGCCACAGGGGAGTCGAAGACCGAGACGAAGACAGAAACCAAGACCGAGGCCAAGCCGAAGACCGAGTCGAACGGCACGGCTAAGAAGGGCGGCGGGTCGAAGAAAGCCGACTGACGTGGCAAACCGGGTCGTGTCGGGAATTCCCGAAGTTCGGGGCGGATAGGGCCGATGGAACAGGTGCGGTGTCCGATCTGCAACGCGGCGATGCCGGGGAACCGCAAGGACTACCCCGACTACCCGTTCTGTTCGCGCCGCTGCCGGATGGTGGACCTCGGCCGCTGGCTCGGGGAAGACTATCGCGTCGGCGGCGGTAACCCGGACGACCGCTCCACGCCCGCCGACGCGGACGATTCCCGCTGACCGGCCGCCCCACGGCCGCTCTCGATAAACGCGAAAAGCCCGGGGTGTGAACCCCGGGCTTTCGTCGTTCAGTGTGGTGCGGCACTCCGTGCCGCACCACACTTTACCGGAACAGACCGATGTCGAGGGCGTTGGCGAGCGTCTGGCCGACCCACCACGCCCCGCTCCGCCACTTCGCGTGAATCTTCGCCGACGCCAGCTGGCCCGGCTTCAGCGCCGCGTCGGGGTCGGTGATCTCGACCTCGACGAGGTACGTCTGGGCGAGCGGCACCAACAGGTTCGGGTCGTCGTTCGGCTTCACGGCGAGCGGGCCGCCGCCGCGCTGGGTCAGCTGAACCGGCACGGTCGCCGCGTTCTGGGCCGGCAGGCGGTGGACCTTGCCGTGGAACTCGCGGTCGCTGCGCCCCTTCACGTACAGCGTCACGTCCAGCTCGTTGCGGAGCGGGAGGTCTTCCTTGAGGACGCGGAACTGCTGCGGGGTGACCGGCACGCGCACGACCATCTTCGACGGGTCGCCGACCACGAACACCGGCTGGTTCTCCCCGTACCCGCGGTCGAACAACTTGCCGACCTCGTCCGCCCGGGGCGACGTCGCCACCATCCCGGCGCGGGGCGCCCGGATCTCGGCGAGGGCGTTCTGGCGGCGGGTCAGTAGGCGGACGCGCTCGTCGGCCGTCCGCGCCTTCTCCTCGGCGTCGCGGGCCTGCTGCTCGTAACTCTTCAGGGCGTCGTCCTCGATCCGCCCGCGGTTCTCGGAGACCGCCCGCGTGAGGTCGGCGAACGCCCGCCGCTGCTCCTCTCGCTCGCTGACCGCCCCGATCAGATCGACCTGCAACTGCTCGCTCTGGAACACCGCGAGGAGTTCGTCGGCGCGCACCTCCCGGCCGGCCTTCGCCCCGGGCTCGATCCGCACGAGGCGGCCGGGTTCGGGGAGGAGCACCGACTCGGCGGCGCCGGGGTCGATCCCGAGCAGGCCGGTCTCGTGGACCCGGCTGACGGGCAGCGGCAGGAAGAAGAACGCGGCCAGGAGCCCGGCGAAGGCCGTGAGGGTGACGTAGACGCGTGGAGCTTTCATGTCGGGCAACCGCCCCCGTTGACGGATGTTTTTCACGACCTTGAACGTCGGCCAGACGAAGATCGACAGCAGTGACATCACCGCGAGCATCTGGCTGAGGATCTTGAGCTTCGGCCCGAGGAAGTCGGCGAGGAACCAGAGGATGCTGAACGTCACCACCCAGCGGTACACCCAGCTGGCGACCGCGTAGACGACGAACAGCACCTTCCGCCCCGGCGCCATGTAGGCCTCCGGCGGCACCTCCACGCCGAGGCACTTCTCCAGGAACAGGTTGTTGAGGTACCGGTTCGCCTTCTCCCGGAGGTTCGGGATTTCGAGCCAGTCCGCCAGGATGTAGTACCCGTCGAACCGCATCAGCGGGTTGGCGTTGAACACCACCGTGGACACCGAGCACAGCACCATCAGCGCGAGCGCCACGTTGTTCACGAACGGGTACGCCGGGGTGTACCACCACACGAACGTCGCCGCCGCGGCGATCACCAGCTCGACGTAGATGCCGGCGAAACTGATGATGATGCGCTTCCACTTGTCGGCGAGCGTCCAGGCGTCGGTCACGTTGCAGTAGAGCGCCGGGCTGAGGCACATGAGCAGGACGCCCATCTCGTGGCACTCGCCCTTGAACGCCTTACACGACAGCCCGTGCCCGAACTCGTGGATCACCTTCACGATCCCGAGCGAGATCCACATGTAGAGGACGGAGTTCCACGTGAAGAACTCCTGGTACGCCGGGAGCTTGGCGTAGAAGGTGTTGAAGTGGAGCATCACGTGGACGACCGCCGAGAGCATGAACAGCACGCTCACGACGAAGAACGTCGAGGTGAAGATCCACCACAGGTACTTGAAGAGCCAATTGAGGATGCGGTCGGGGTCGAAGACCGGGATCTTGAGGTACAGGATGTTCGTGACCGTCGCCAGCCGCCGCGTGCGGCGCTGCTTGGCGCGGCGCTGGAACAGGTGCTTGCCGGCACCGGCCTGCTCGTGCTGCACGAGCCCCGCCGTCACCAGCTGGCGGGCGAAGCTCTCGAGGTCCTGCTGCTCCAGCCGCTGCGGGGTGAACGCCTCCTCGAACCGGTCGCGCACCTGCTCCATGGTGTGCTGGCCGTCGAACAGGCTGAAGACGAAGTACT
>JAFKFQ010000147.1 GCA_017308215.1 bacterium
GACGAACGCCGGCATGAGCCGGCCACAGTAGTAGGCACACTCCGTGTGCCGTTCTTCGGCCACGGCACACGGAGTGTGCTTGCTACTTTGGCCGCCTCGCGCCGGCCGGTCGCCGGACCCGACATGGATCGGTAGACGCACCACGACGAAGCCTCGAGCCCGTCACGCGCCGCGGCGGAACCGGCCGCTCATCGCGTCCTCGACCGCCGCCAGCACCTTCGCCGCCCAGCCCTCGTCGTCGGGCGACACGACCACGACGCGGAAGCCGTGCTCCTCGCCCTCCATCCGCACGCCGTCCGAGTCGTCGACGTGCAGGTCGATGCCGAACGCCCGCGGGTTCTTGCTCGGCGGGTAGTCGCGCGTGGTGCGGCGGAGGTAGCGGTCGTGAACGTCCTGGTTCACGACGCGCCGCACGCGGACGCCGTAGGCGCGCAGCCACAGCTTCACCGACAGCGGCGGGCGGTGCGAGGTGGTGTAGACCCACAGCTCGCACCCGCGGGCGCGGAGCGTGCGCATCGGCGCCGCCGCGCCGTGCCGCAACGGCTCGCCGCTGGTGACGGCGCGCCAGTACCACGCCGGCCGCGGCTCGCACGGCGTGCCGGGGCCGTAGCAGATCAGCGTGTCGTCGAGGTCGAACGAGACTCGCACGGGAATGCCGGCAGAAGGGCGGGGCGATGGTACCCGTTGCTACGGCCGGGCGCCGTCGGATGTTCGAGGCAGAACGCATCTCGTTCCCCCGCTCTGCGGGGTGTTCAGTGCAGGGACATGGGTGACACTGTGTGCCGGGACATGGGTGGCGCTTACAGCATACCCCCGGAGCCGAGGGTGGCCACCGGGACGCGCCGGACCGGGTGGTCCCCGTATCGGGCGACCACGTCCCCGTCGGCCTCCTCGACCCGCACCCACTCCCCGACCAGACCCCGGCCGACCAGGATCCGGGCGCAGTGCCAGGTGATGTCCCCGGTCGGGGTCACCTTCCGCACCACCGCCCCGGCCGGGTACTCGACCGCCGGCACCGCGGCCGGACGGGGGCGCGGGCTCGCCCGCCACCGGGCCGCCGGCGGCCGGTCCCCCACCGCCTCGTGCGGGCGGACCGGGTTGTACACCTCGGCCCGCCACCGGGCCAGGTCGGCCGCGAAGTGGCCGAGGGCGTCCCGGCGGGTGGTCGGCCACACCTCCCGGACCAGGGTGCCGTGGAACCGCTCGACCTTCCCCTGGGTCTGCGGGTGGTACGCCCGCCCGTGGATCGGCCGGACCCCGAGCCGGAGGAGCTGGGCGTCGAACCAGGACACGGTCGGGATGCCCGGGTTGTGGGTGCCGAACGCGTTGTCGCAGAGGACGGCGGCCGGGAGCCCGACCTCCCCGAACACCCGCCACAGGACGGCCCAGGCGGTGGCCATGGTCTGGTCGGTGCACGGGTCGGCGGCCAGGAGGTGGCGGGAGTGGTCGTCGAGGACGGTGAGCGGGAACACCTTGCGCCGGCCGACCCAGACGAGCCCCTTGAAGTCGACCTGCCAGAGGTCGTTGGGGGCGGGCCACTCGAACCGCTGGGGCGGGACCGGGGGCGGGGCGGCGGGGCGGGCGCGGTGGTGGCGGCGGAGGACGGCGGCGGGGGTGCGGACGGGCGGGGCGGGTTGGCCGCGGTCGCGGAGGTAGGCGACGATCTTCCGCGGCCCCCACCCGAACTGGTCGCGGGCGGCGAGGACGGCGGCCTCGGTGTCGGCGGGGGTGCGGGTGGGCGAGGTGTGGGGGCGGCGGGACCGGTCGGCGGGAGGGGCGGTGGGGTCGGCGGCGTGGCGGGCGAGCCACTTGTAGGCCGTCTTGCGGGACACGCCGAACTCGCGACAGGCCTGTGTGACGGTCCGCCCGGCGGTGCGGACGGCGTGGATCAGGGCAGTGCGGCAGTCGGACACGGTGGGTGTGCTCCAGGGCATGTGTAGCCCCCCTTTCGGGGGTCAATTCTGCCCGAAAAAGTGTCACCCATGTCCCTGCACCGACTGTTACCCATGTCCCTGCGCCATACACCTGCGCCATACACCCCGCAGAGCGGGGGAACGAGAGGCCCCTGGTCTTCCCTCGACCCTCGCCCCTCGTTCACCAGTACATCTGCGCCGTCGGCTTGATGACCAGTTCGGGGATGGACACCCGCGGCGGGAGCGTCGCCACGAACAGGATCGCGTCCGCCACGTCCTCCGGCTTGAGGATCAGCGCCCGCTGCGCCTCCGACACCGGCGTCGGCCGGGCCGACAGGATCGGCGTGTCGATCTCGCCGGGGTAGACGTTGCTGACGCGAACGCCGCTGTCCTTCTCCTCGTTCGACAGCACCATCCCGAGCCCGCCCATCCCGAACTTCCCGGCGACATAGGCGGCACCGCCGAGCGGGTTGGCCCGCTTCCCCGCCACCGACACCACGTTCACGATCACCCCGTCCTTGCGGGCGAACATCTGGTCGAGGACGGCTTTGGTGCAGTAGAAGGCGCCGTTCAGGTTCGCGCCGATCATCATGTCCCACGTCTCCGGCGACAGCTCGCGGAGGGTGCGGTCCTTGATGTTGGTGCCGGCGTTGTTCACCAGGACGTCCACCCGGCCGTAGGTCGTGGTCGCGTAGTCGATGAGCGCCTGGCACTGCTTCGGGTCGCTCACGTCGGTGGGGACGGCGGCGAGGCCGTCGGCCCACTTGGCCCCGAGCGCCTGCGCGGCGGCCGCGGCGAGTTCGGCGGACGCGGCCTGAAGCTTCTCGGGGTTCCGCCCGGCGATGACGACCTTCGCCCCCTCCTTGAGAAACAGCAGCGCCGTCGCCTTGCCGACGCCCGACCCGCCGCCGGTCACCACCGCCACCTTCCCCGCCAGCCGGCCCATGACTTCCCCCGGGCTTTGGTCTGCGAACCTGTGCCCGCTATGCTACTCTCTAACCCCGGACGCGGCCCGCGTACCGCCCGACCAGCGAAAGGACACTCCCATGAACCCCGACCTCCGCCGCCGCACCGACGAGCTCTGCGCCCGGCTGACCCAGCTGCGGGACTCTCTTTGACATCGCTGGAAAAACCAAGGCGCGCGACGACCTGGAGGCGAAGCAGGGGGAGCCGGGCTTCTGGGACAACCAGGACAAGGCGAAGGCCACCATCCAGCAGCTGAAGGTGGCGAACAGCCTGCTGAAGCCCTACGAGGCGCTCACCGCCGCCGCCGGCGACCTGACGGCGATGGCCGAGCTCGCCGCCGAGGACGCCGCGTTCGAGGCGGAGATGGAGCCGGCACTGGCGAAGGCCGAGGAGCAGTACAGCTCGTTCGAGCTCCAGGCCATGATGAGCGGCAAGACGGACTCGGCCAACGCCATCGTCACCATCAAGCCCGGCGCCGGCGGGACCGAAGCGTGCGACTGGGCGGAAATGCTCTACCGCATGTACACGCGGTGGGCGAAGGACCACGACTTCGAGGTGGAGGAGCAGGACCTGGAGCCGAACCAGGAGGCCGGGATCATGAGCGTCACGTTCAAGATCAGCGGCCCCTACGCCTACGGGTACATGCAGAGCGAGATCGGCGTCCACCGGCTCGTGCGCATCAGCCCGTTCGGCAGCGGCGACACCCGGCAGACGTCGTTCGCCGCGGTGGACGTGGTGCCCGAGCTCGACGACACGATCGAGATCGTCATCAACGAGAAGGAACTCATCATGCAGACCTTCTCGGCCGGCGGCCCCGGCGGGCAGCACCAGAACAAGACGCAGTCGGGGGTGCGCCTCATCCACCCGTCGGGCGTGCGCGCCGAGAGCCGGACGGAGCGGAGCCAGCCGAAGAACTACGACAACTGCATCAAGCTGCTCAAGGCGCGGCTGTACGCGATCGAGGAGCAGAAGCGGATGGGCGACATCGCCCAGCGGTACGACGCGAAGGGTGAAATCGCGTTCGGGTCGCAGATTCGCAGCTACGTGATGCAGCCGTACACGCTGGTCCGCGAGGAGCGCGACGGGATCGACGTGAAGAACCCGGCGGTGATGAAGGTGCTCGACGGCGACCTGGACGAGTTCATGCACGCCTACCTCCGCCACATGACGGCCAAGCGGAACAAGGCGGCGAAGAAGTAAGTCAGTTTTTGACGGGATAACGGGATGAGCAGGATGCCGAACCATACTTCGGTTCGGCATCCTGCTCATCCCGTTATCCCGTCAGAATTCCCAACGCGACCCCACCGGTTGCGCATGACACGAACCCTCGAAATCGCCGACCTCGCCGCGACGGAAGACTTCGGCCGCCGGCTCGGGGCGCTGCTGTTCCCCGGCACGGTGGTGGCACTGGTCGGCCCGCTCGGCGCCGGCAAGACGCACCTGACGCGCGCCATCGCCGAGGGGCTCGGCGTG
This sequence comes from bacterium, assembly GCA_017308215.1. GTDB lineage: Bacteria > Planctomycetota > Planctomycetia > Gemmatales > Gemmataceae > Urbifossiella. The sequence continues at coordinate 4,353 of JAFKFQ010000147.1, forward strand.
CGGAACCCGGCGGCGGTCAACTCGCCGACGTTCGTGCTCATCCAAGAGTACCCGGCGCGGCTGCCCGTGTACCACTTCGACGCCTACCGCCTGTCCGGCCCGCGCGAGTTCGCCGAGCTCGGGGTAGACGAGTACTTCCACGGCGACGGCGTGTGCGTCGTCGAGTGGGCGGACAAGGTCGAGCCGACGCTGCCGCCGGACCACCTGCGCATCGAGATCACGGTGGTGGACGAGAACCGGCGTTGGATGCGGCTGGTCCCGAAAGGTCCGCGACACTCGATGCTGGTGCGTGCGATTTGCGGGATCACGCCGGACGACGACCTCGCCCCTGCGATCCTCCGCCTACTGGAGTCGGACGCAGGTCTGGGGTGCGACTTCCTCACCATCCTTCAAATCTGGGTGACGGGAGACGGGTTCGTCGTCACACTCGATTCGCCGAGCGGGGCGAAGAGCGAGGCCGTTTACCCCACGGCCCGCGAAGCCGTCGCCGAATTCTTGAGACTCCGTCACGCCCGCGAACTCGGCTACGACTACGAACGCACCGAACTGCCCGGCGGGCTCAGACTGCGGGACGTGACGCTGGCTGATGAAAACCCGGACCGGCCAGGTCCGCCGTCATCCGCGTGACCGGGGCGCGAATGACGCCCGACGGGGGCGGCCCCCGGCCCCCTGTCAAATCGAGTGGCAGGGTTCCGGCTCACACCCCCGCGCCGCCGCGTCGGGCCTCGAAGACTCGACCAGACCTACGGCAGATTCCGTCCGCCCGCCACCGACCTCGCGCCGTTCGGCCGCGCCGACGCGGGCGAATCCGTACACTGCCCGTTCCCGTTCCCCGTTCTCCCACCCGCCGAGCGATGTCTGAACTCCAGCCGACGCAGGTCGTCTACCACCCCGGCACGGTCACCCGCGCGGAGCGGACCGCGCTGCTGAAACAGACGGGCGCGACCGTGTGGTTCACCGGGCTGAGCGGGTCGGGCAAGAGCACCGTCGCCGTCGCCGTGGAGCAGGTGCTCATCCGGCGCGGGCACGCGGCCTACGTCCTCGACGGCGACAACATCCGCTTCGGGCTCAACGCCGGGCCGAAGATCCTGGCGGACACCCGCGGGTACGGCGCCGAGCAGGCGAAGCGGTTCGGGCTGGGGTTCAGCGCCGACGACCGCGAGGAGAACGTCCGCCGCATCGGCGAGGTGGCGAAGCTGTTCGCCGACAGCGGGCTGGTCGCGCTGACGAGCTTCGTCAGCCCGTACCGCAAGGACCGCGACGCGGCCCGCCGGGTCCACGAGGCGAACCCGGGCGGGGCGATCCCGTTCGTCGAGGTGTTCGTGGACACGCCGATCGAGACGTGCGAGCGGCGCGACCCGAAGGGGCTGTACCGACAGGCCCGCGCCGCGGTCGCCGCCGGCACGGGGCTGGGGTTCACCGGCGTGGACGACCCCTACGAGCCGCCGGCGAACCCCGAACTGACCCTGAACATGGCGACGCAGTCGGTGGAAGAGGGGGTGGCGGCGGTGGTGAACTACCTCGCCGCGAAGGGGATCATTCGGGGCTGATGTTGGGACCGTGGGACCGGGCGTCATACCAGATCCGGCGGCGTCCTGGACAACCGTCGGCCCAGGTGACGCGGGCTGAAGCCCGCGGCTACCGGATCTGCCGTGGTAGCCGCGGGCTTCCGCCCGCGTCACCCGCCGGTCACTTCGTCCCCTGGTCCCCACGTCCCACGGTCCCACAGCTGTCCGGTTGTAGCGGCTGGCACGGTTCTGCGCGCTGGCCCGGCTGGTCCGTTTGCGCCGACTGGCGCACCACGGCGGTGCGGAATTCGCAACTCACCCGACGCGACTTGTTGACCCTTCCCAAGTTATCCAGTCCAGTGACAATACCCAGGCGGAGCAACCGGGCGCCGGTACCGAAAATCGCGCGGGTTGGGCTCAAGTCGGCGGTCGGGCCGGCTTGAATGTGCCGCACGCCAGACGTAGAGTTGTCGCGGATTCGACCTGCTCGCCGTCGATCCCCGACCCCCGCCGCCCGATCCGCCGGGTCGCCGTAACAACCGGACCACACGGGTTGCTCATGCCGGATACCTCCCACGCCCACTGGCGGACCGACCGACCCGCCGAGGGCTTTTACACCACCGAGCTGCCCGCCCTCCCGGACCGCCCGGTCCGCACCTTCCTCCCGACCGACTACCAGCCGCGCTACCCGTACCCGCTCGTGGTGGTGTTCCACCAGGCCGGCGGGAGCGAGGAGACTGGCGCGCGGCTGCTGCCGCGGATCAGCCGCCGCAACTACCTCGGCCTGAGCCTCCGCGGCCCGCACACCGACGGCCGCGGGTTCGGCTGGTCCGACGCCGACCCGGACTGGCTCACCGACTACCTCCTCGCCGCCGTCGAGCAGACCCGGCGGACGTACCACGTCCACTCCGAGCGCGTGTTCCTGCTCGGCGTCGGCGACGGGGCGGCGGCGGCGTACCGCGCCGGCCTCCGCATGGCCGACCGCGTCGCCGGCGTGGTGGCGCTGAACGGCCTGATGCCGAAGCCGAACGGGCGGCCGCTGTTCAGCCTCGGCGCGGTCCGCGGGCTGCCGGTGTTCATCGGCCACGGCGTTGCCAACCCGGTAGTGCCGTACGCGACCGCCGAGCGCGACTTCCGCCTCCTCTACGCCGCCGGCGCCGACGTGAAGCTGACCGGCTACCCGACGAGCCAGAAGCTCCACGCCCACATGCTCCGCGACGTGAACCGTTGGGTGATGGGCGGCGTCACGTCCGGCCGCGGCGTCCTGCTGCGGGCTTACTAAGGCGGCCCGACAGCGAGCGAATAGCCCGGGGGACGCCCCCGGGCTATTCGCGTTTCCGGGGCCGGTTGCCCTCCCCGCCCCGGCGTGGTCTACTGCCCGTATGACCGACCCCGACCCCGACGACCCGACCACCCCGCCGAAATCACCGCGCGGGTGTTGGCTCGTCGCCGGGTTCTTCCTCACCGGGGCGGTCGGGTTCGCCGGCGCGGTCGTCGCAGGGGTCGGGTTCAACGCCCCGCCCGGCGTCGTCGGCGCGGTCATGTTCGGCACGCCGGCGCTGTACGTCGTCGTGTTGTGCCTCCTTGCGATCCGCCACATGCGAACGCCCGGCGTCGCCGCGGACCTCACGCCCGAGCAGCGGGCGGCGGCGCCGGTCGTCACGTCGCTGATGTCGGCGTTCCTGCTGGTCGGCGTGGTCTCGATCGGCGGGGTGATCCTGGTTCAGCTCCTGGGTGCCCCCTTCTGGGTCACCCCGATCGTGTTCTTCGCGCCGCCGGTGATGCTCGCGGTCTTCGCGTGGCCGCACCTGAGAACGCTCCCCAGGCGGCTGAAGCGAGCCGCGCCGTCGCCCGAGAAGGCCGCCGCGAGCGTCACGACGCCGCGCCTGCCCACGGAATTGACCACGGAGCCGACCGACCCGAACGACTTCCCGACCGTGCCGGCCGGCGGGACGCCCCCCGGCTCGCACCTCGCCCACCGGCTCGCGGACGCGGACCTCGGCGCAGGGTGTGCGTGCCTCGGCGTGCTGGGCGCGGCGGCGTTCTGGAACGGCATCGTGGGCGTGTTCGTATGGCAGGCGGTGCAGGGGCTCCGCCGCGGCAACCCCGAGTGGTTCCTGGTGGTGTTCCTGATCCCGTTCGTACTGGTCGGGCTCGTGCTGGTGGCCGTCGCGGTCGCCGCGGCCGGGGTATGGGTGGTGTCGCTGCTCGTCGGGAAGGTGGTGGTGGAAGTGGACGCCCACCCGCTCGTGCCCGGGGGCCGCTACCGCGGGCACGTCGCCCAGGGCGGGCCGCACCGGCTGACGAAGGTCGGCGTGGAGCTGGCGTGCGAGGAGGCGGCGACGTACACCTCGGGGACGACGGAGAGCACCGACAAGAAGGTCGTGGCGACGCAACTCGCCGAGCTGCCCGAGCCGCTGCCGGCGGCGCCGCTCGACTTCGAGTTCGTCGTCCCGGCCGGCGCCATGCACTCGTTCGCGGCGGAGAAGAACCGGATCACCTGGAAGCTGACGGTGTGGGGCCGGGTGCTCGGCGTGCTGCCGTACCAGCGGTCGTTCGAGGTCGTGGTCCGCCCGGGGGCCGAGCATGGATGAGAAGCCCGAGGTGCGCGTCGAGCTGGCCGGCGAGCGGTTCCACCCCGGCGACGAGGTGAGCGGGGCGTTCGTGCTCCCCGGCGGCCCGCCGCCCGACACCGAGAGCGTGGAACTCTCCGTGCTGTGGCACACGACCGGGAAGGGAACCGAAGACCTGGGCGTGATCCACTACCGCGACTGGACGCTCGCCGACGCGACGCTCGCCGAGCTGCCCAACCCGGGGACGTTCGCGGTACGGCTGCCGAACACGCCGTGGAGCTACGACGGCACGCTGGTGAAGATCAACTGGGTAGCGCGGGTGCGGGTGCGCTACGGGGCGGCCGGCGAGGTGGTGGCGGAGGCGCCGTTCGTGCTCGCGCCACGGGGGCGGCCGTGACCGGGCGCGTCGGCCGGGCGCCGCGGGTGAACCCGTTCTCGACGCGCTTCGTCGAGCCCGGCGCGATCCCGTACCACCTGCCCGGCGGCGTGGCGGGGCTGGCCGACCGCTTCCGCGCCGACGGCGGCCGGGGCGAGCTCGTCGGCCCGCACGGCAGCGGCAAATCGACGCTCCTGGCGAGTCTGCTGCCGCTGCTGACCGACTTCACCGTGCGCCGCGCGCGCCTCGGCACCTCGAACCGCACGCTGCCGCCCGACCTGTGGCCGCTGCCGGGGCCGCGCCCGCTGCTCGTCATCGACGGCTTCGAGCAGCTCGGTTGGTTCGCGCGCCGCCGTGTGGTGCGATGCTGTCGTCGCGCCGGCGCCGGGCTCCTCGTCACCACGCACCGGTCCGTCGGCCTGCCGCCACTGCACCGCACCGACGTGACGCCGGCGGCGCTGGCGTGGGTGTTCGACCGCCTCGTCCCGCCGGCCGACCGCGGCGTGCTCGACGGCTTCGACCCGGCGCTGCGGCTGCGGGCGCACCGCGGCAGCCTGCGCGACGTGCTGTTCGAGCTCTACGACCGGTGGGAAGACTGGAACGCCGCCAGCGGCGCTGCCCCCACCGGTTGCGGCCCGTCCCCCGCGTCCGTTACACTCGCAGGGACGCCCCCTCCCCGGGTTCCGCCATGCTCCCGCTCGCCGGCCGCCCCGCCCGCCTCTGCTCCGGCCCGTCCCGCCGCGAGTTCCTCCGCGTCGGCGGGCTGACCGTCGGCGGGCTGTCGCTCCCCGCACTCCTGCGGGCGCAGCCGGCCCGCGCGCGGAAGGCGAAGTCGTGCCTCCTCGTCTTCATGGACGGCGGGCCGAGCCACCTCGAGCTGTGGGACTTGAAGCCCGAGGCGCCCGTCGAGGTCCGCGGTGAGTTCGGCCCGATCCGCACCCGCGTGCCCGGCCTGACGGTCGGCGAGTTACTGCCGCTCACGGCGCGGGTGATGCACCACGTCGCGCAGGTGCGGTCGGTGCGGCACGGCGTCAACGACCACAACGCCGGCGCGTACTACATGCTCACCGGCCGCTACCCGGCCGAGGGGTCGAAGCTCGTCGTCGCCGACGGCCCGCAGAACTTCCCGCCGTTCGGCGCCGTCGCGGCGAAGCTGCTGCCGGTCGGCAAGCCGCTCCCGGCGTTCGTCCACCTCCCCGAACTCCAGTGGAACAACGGCGTGGACATCGCCGGCCAGTCGGCGGGGTTCCTGGGGCCGCGCTACGACCCGTTCGTCGGCGGCGACCCGAGCCTGCCGGGCTACCGCGTGCCCGGCCTCGACCTGCTCCCCGAGGTGCCGCTCGACCGCCTCGCCGGCCGCGACGGGCTGCGCCAGAACCTCGACCGCGCCGTCGGCCGGCTCGGCGACGCGGACGCGCTCGGCCGCATGAGCGTGTTCCAGCGGCAAGCAGTGGAGATCGTCACGTCGCCGGAAACCCGCGCGGCGTTCGACCTGTCGCGGGAGCCGCAGGCGGTGCGCGAGCGGTACGGCACCGACCCCGGAACCGACCGCGGGCTGGAGGCGCGGAAGTTCGGCGGCCTGCCGCACATCGGCCAGACGTTCCTACTCGCCCGCCGGCTCATCGAGGCCGGCACGCGCCTGGTAACGGTGATGACCGGCCGCCGCATCGACCAGGCGTGGGACACGCACCGCGACCACTTCGGGCTGATGCGCCGGGCGCTGTGCCCGCCGTTCGACCGGGCGCTGTCGGCGCTGCTGGAAGACTTGCACGCCCGCGGGCTGCTGGAGGAGACGCTGGTGGTGGTGATGGGCGAGTTCGGGCGGACGCCGAAGGTGGGGTTCGTGACGAGCGGTGCCGGCGCGTCGAAGAACGACGGCCGCGACCACTGGCCGTACTGCTACACGGTGCTGTTCGCCGGCGCCGGCGTGCCGGGCGGCGCGGTGGTCGGCAGCAGCGACCGCACGGCGGCGTACCCGCGCGAGAACCCGGTCGGCCCGGAGGACGTCGCGGCGACGATCTACGCGGCGCTGGGCATCGACCCGGCGACGGAACTCCGCGACGGCCAGGACCGCCCGTACACGCTGGCGACCGGCCGCCCGATCGCGCAGTTATTGGGGTGATCCGGCGGATTGTGGTGCGGCACTCCGTGCCGCCACCCGTCGAGCACCTCCCACGGTCATTTCAAGGCTCACTCGTCCTACTGCGGTACGGAGCCCGCACTCAGCCGCGCAACCGCTACGAACCGCCCAATCCTACTCATTCTGCTCCTCGCGGCGTCTCGTTCGCCGCCGCCCGTTTGCCGCCGGCACGGCCCCTGCTTAGAATGCTGTCAGATGTGGTACCGCCGCGCGGTATGTCGAGAGATCGCGGCATGCCGTATTCCCGTCACCGCTCGGGCTTCACGCTGATCGAGCTGTTAGTGGTCATCGCCATCATCGCCATCCTGATCGGGCTGCTCCTGCCCGCGGTCCAGAAGGTCCGCGAGGCCGCCGCCCGGACGCAGAGCCAGAACAACGTCAAGCAGATCGCCCTCGCCTGCCACAGCTACCACGACGCCAACAACGCCCTCCCGCCGATGGCGACCGACATCAACAACCCGGTCAAGCAGTACTCGCTGTACTGCTACCTCCTCCCCTACGTCGAGCAGGCGCCGCTGTGGACCATCGGGTCGGCGAACGTCAACTTCTGGGTCGGCGGGTCCACGTCGCCCGGGTCGGTGAAGGTGAAGACGTACCTCTCCCCGCGCGACCCGTCCAACCCCGGCGACACCTGGGTCGAGGACAACGGCGGCACGTGGGCGCACTGCAACTACGGGGCGAACCACGCCGTCTTCGGCGACCCGAAGGGCGGGTCGCGGCACACCGACGGCAAGACCGCGCTCGTGGCGCTGACCGACGGCACCTCGAACACGCTCGGGTTCGGCGAGCAGTACGCGGTGTGCGGGCTCGGCGAGACCCAGGGCGCCGACCCGAAGTACTTCCACAAGCTCTGGGCGTACTGGACGCCGTGGCTGTGGCAGCGCGGGGCGTACATCGACACCCGCCTCATCAGCAACGACACCACCAACCCGGTCGACACGACCACCGCCGCCCCGCCGCAGAACAACCCCCGGGTGGACGCCTGCAACCCGTACTACGTCCAGGCGATCAACGGCGCCGCGGTGTGCGGGATGATGGACGGCAGCGTCCGGCTGGTCAACCCGAACGTCGCGGGCACGACGTGGGCGCGGGTGCTGTGGCCGAACGACGGCCTGGTGCTCGGCGGTGACTGGTAGGCGCGGCCGCCGCCCACCCCGCGGGGCGTGACCGCTTCCGGTCACGCCCCGCCCCCTTTCCCAGGAACCCGACATGAACCCGACGATACTCCGGTGGCGCGTGTGGTGTGCGGTGCTGGCCGCGGCGGTGGTCGCCGGGTGCGGCGGCCCGGACGGCCGGGTCCGCGAGATCCGCGGCACGGTCAGCTACAAGGGCGAACCGCTCCAGTCCGGCACGGTCCGGGTGGTCGGGGCGAACCACGAGGTGGCGTTCGCCGCCGTCCAGAAGGACGGGAGCTACATCCTCACCGACGTGCCGCCCGGCGAGGTGAAGATCGGCGTGCAACAGGGGAACGAGCCGCGGAGCGTCGGCGACTCCAGCGGCAAGAAGGCCGAGAAGGCGGCGAAGCCGCCGGTCACGCTGCCGAAGAAGTTCCACGACCCGGAAACGTCCGGCGTCACCCACACCATCACGCACGGCATGACGAGGCTCGACATCGACTTCCGCTAACCCCTCACCCCGAGACGCCGCAGCACCGACCGGGCGGCACCCCAGCCGCACATCCCGTGTACGCCGCCGCCCGGCGGCGTGGACGACGAGCACAGGTACAGCCGCGGGTTCGGCGTGCGGTACGGGTCGAGCGCCGCGACCGGCCGCGTGAACAGCTGCCACAGGTCCGTCACCCCGCCGCTGATGTCGCCGCCGACGTAGTTCGGGTTGTGCCGCTCCATTGCCGTCGTGTTCATCACGTGCCGGCCGATAATCAGGTCGCGGAAGCCCGGTGCGAACCGCTCCACCTGTGCCTCGATGCGGTCGAGCACGTCCTCGGTGCTGCCGTTCGGGACGTGACAGTACCCCCAGCCGACGTGCTTCCCCGCCGGCGCCCGCGACGGGTCGGCGACCGTCGGTTGCACGAACAGCACGAACGGCTTTTCGACGTTCTTCCCGTCGAACGGGGCGCGCTCGGCGGCCGAAATCTCGTCGAGCGTGCCGCCGACGTGGACCGTTCCCGCCCCGCGGCACACCTCGGCCGTCCACGGCACCGAGCCCGACAGCGCCCAGTCCACCTTGAACACGCCGGGGCCGTGGCGGTACTTCCCGAGACGCCGCACATAGCGGCCCGGGAGCGCGTCGCCGGTGATCGCCACGAGTTGCCGCGGCGACGTGTCGAAGAGGACCGCCTTCGCCGGCGGCAGGTCGGCGAGCGACTTCACCCGCCGGCCGGTCTCGACCTCGCCGCCGAGCGAGCGGAGGTAGCCGGCGAGCGCGTCGCTCACCGCCTGCGCCCCGCCGCGGGCGACCGGCCAGCCGTGGGCGTGCGCCGCCAGGGTGAGCATCAGCGCGACCGCCGCCCCGGGCCGCGACTCCAGCGGGATCACGGCGTGCGCCGCGACCCCCGCCCACAGCGCCCGCGCCTCGCGGGTCTTGAAGTACGCCTCCGCGAACCCGCGCCCCGAGCGCAGCCCCGGCAGCCCGAACCGCAGCGCCGCCAGCGGGTGCCGCGGGATCGTGAACGGCGGGCCGAGCAGGTCGGCGAACAGCCCGTCGGCCGCCTGCGCCAGCGGCGCGATGAGGCGGCGATAAGCGTCGCCGTCGGCGCCGAGGCCCGCAGCGGTGTCGTCGATTGCGTTGTGGCACGCGGCGGCGGTCCCCCCGTCGAGCGGGTGCGCGAACGGCACCGGCGGGTGGAGCCATTCGAGGCCGAAGCGGTCGAGCGGGAGGGTGCGGAGGAACGGGCTCGACGCGCCCATCGGGTAGACCGACGAGCAGACGTCGTGCGTGAACCCCGGGAGCGTCAGCGCCGCCGACCGGGCGCCGCCGCCGATCGTGTCGGCCCCCTCCACGACCAGCACCGACAGCCCGGCGCGGGCGAGGGCGATCGCCGCCGCCAGCCCGTTCGGCCCGCTCCCGACCACCACCACATCGCGGTCCTGCATCTCGCCCCCGGCACACGCTTTGCCCCGATCGGGGGTCGTCACACCCCGCGGAGGTGCATTATGCGAGACAACCCGAGCCCGCCCGCAAAGAACGAACCGGCACCGGACGTGTCCTTGCAACCGAAGCCGGGCGAGCAGGAGACGACGCCCGCCCAGGAGCGCGGCGAGCGGATCGACCACGGGAAGGCCGTCGCCCGCGGCGGGAAGGAGACAGGCAAAGTCCCTGGCGCGGAGCCGGACCGTCGCTGAGGTTTAGTCCTGGCGCTGCCAGGTGTCGATCGTGCCCTTCGGGTTCACGAACCGGAGCGTCTTGCCGTCCGGGTCGAGCTCGCCCTTGAGCCGGATCTCGTTCGGGCCGAACTTCGGTCCGCGTCCAGACAGCCCGATCTTGCGCCCCGACTGCCCCCACTGCCCCTTGAACCCGCCATCGCCCGTCGCCTTTCCGTCGTCATGGAAGGTCAGGCTCGTCTTCCCGCCGACCATCTGCCACTTCCCGACCACCGTCCGCTCCGGCGTTGGTGTCGGTGCCCCGATCTCCGGCGGGTCGGGGCGTTGTGCTGCGCCGTCCGGCGCCTTTACCACATCGGCGGGCGGCGCCTTCGGCGGCTCGTCCGGGTCGCGCGGTGTCCCCGACCCGCGCCCGATCGCCAGCACCACGACTAGCGCGAGCAGCGCCGCCGCGGTACAGCCGGCGGCAACGAGACGCCACGGGCCACGGCGCGGTTCTGGGGACTCGTGCCACTCCGCCGTCTCCGCCGCCTGACTGATCGTGCGCTCGGTCGGAAGGATCTGCGTGTCGCCCGCAAGGGCGGTGGCGACGTGCGTCATCCCGGCGAGCACGTCCGCGGCCGACGCCGGGCGGGCGGCGGGGTCTTTCTCCAGCAGCGACAGGATGAGCGCTTCGAGCGCGGGCGGGATGTCCGGGTTCACCGCCCGCGGCGCCGCCGGCGCTTCCGATGCGACCGCGACGATGACCGCGTAGGCGCTATCGCCCTGGAACGGCAGGCGGCCGGTCGCCATGCGGTACAGCACGCAGCCGAGCGCGAACAGGTCGCAGCGGTGATCGACCGGCTGGCCGCGGGCCTGCTCGGGCGCCATGTACGCCGGCGTGCCCAGGATGTCGCCGGCGTTCGTCAGCCCGGGATCGCCGCCGCCGGCCCCGCGGGCGAGGCCGAAGTCGAGGAGTTTCACCCGCCCCTTCGGCGCTTCGAGCCACACGTTCGCCGGCTTCACGTCGCGGTGGACGAGCCCGGCCGCGTGCGCCGACGCCAGCCCTTCGGCGATCTGCCGGCCGATCGTGAGCACCTGCCCCGGGGTGGCGCGGCGGTCGGGGCGGAGCCACTCGTCGAGCGTCTTCCCGGCGAGCAGTTCCATGGCGAAGAACGGGACGCCGTTCTCCTCGCCGGTGGCGTAGATGGTGACGACGTGGTCGTGCTTGAGCGCGGCGACGGCCTGCGCCTCGCGGACGAACCGGGCGCGGGCGGCGTCCTGGGCGGCGAACCCGGGGAGCATCACCTTTAGCGCCACGCGCCGCTTCAGGAGCGTGTCTTCCGCCAGGAACACCGCCCCCATGCCGCCGCGGCCGAGTTCCTTCAGCACGCGGTACGGCCCGAACCGCCCGACCTCGCCCTCCTCGACCGGCGGCGAGAGGAAGACCGAGCCGGAGTTCTGCGGCGGCGGGCCGCTGGGCTGCGTGTTCATGGGCGTCTCGGCGGCACGGGTGGTCGCGGAGATTGTACCCGGCTGCCGTTCCGGTTCACACCGGCTACCATGGCCGGGTTCGCCGCCTCCCCCGGGGACTCGTCGTGCTCACCGCCACGCTCCTCGCCGCCGCCACACTCGCGCCCGCGGCCGACCCGCCGGCCCGCCAGCCGAACATCGTGCTGATCCTCGCCGACGACCTCGGCTTCTCGGACGTCGGCTGCTACGGCGGTGAGATCGACACGCCGAACCTCGATCGGCTCGCGGCGAACGGCCTGCGCTTCCGCCAGTTCTACAACGGCACGCGCTGCTGCCCGACTCGCGCGGCGCTCCTCACCGGGCTCTACGCCCACCAGGCGGGCGTCGGCAACATGACCGGCGACCAGGGCGCGCCGGGCTACCGCGGCTTCCCGCAGCCGAACACGATGACGATCGCCGAGGTGCTACGCGCCGCCGGCTACCACACGGCGATGGTCGGCAAGTGGCACCTCAGCGGCGGGCCGAAGACGCCGCGGCCGACCGACCGCGGGTTCGACGACTTCTACGGGATGATCGGCGGGTTCAACTCCTGCTTCCAGGAAGACCCGTTCTACACCCGCCTCCCCGCCGGCCGCCCGAAGCGCCCGTACGCGCGGGACGCGTTCTACAGCACCGACGTGTTCGGCGACTACGCCCTCGACTTCCTCGCCGACGCGCGGCGGGCGAAGAAACCGGCGTTTCTGTACCTGGCGTTCAACGCCCCGCACTTCCCGCTCCACGCCCGGCCCGACGACGTCCGCAAGTACGCCGACCGCTACGCCGGCGGGTGGGACCAGCTCCGCGAATCGCGCCTCAAGAAGCAGGTGGAACTCGGGCTGTTCCCCGCCTCGGTTCGGCTGACGCCGCGGAGCGGATTCACGACCCGCGCCGACTTCCTGCGCCGCGGCGACAACCCAGCGTGGGACACACTCCCCGCCGACCGCCGCGCCGACCTGGCCCGCCGCATGGCCGTCTACGCCGCGATGGTCGATCGCATGGACCACGCCATCGGCCGGGTGATCGACAGCCTCCGCGCCGCCAACGAGCTCGACAACACGCTGGTGATGTTCCTGAGCGACAACGGGGCGTGCGCGGAGTGGGACCCGTTCGGGTTCGACGGGTCGAGCGGGCCGAACAACACACTCCACACCGACGACTCGCTCGCCCGCATGGGCGGGCCGGGGACGTATCACAGCTACGGCAGCGGCTGGGCGAACGCCGGGAACGCGCCGTTCCGCCTGTACAAGCACTACTGCCACGAGGGCGGCATCCGCACGCCGTTTGTCGTCCACTGGCCCGCCAGGGTCGCCACCCGCGGCGCGTTCCGCGACCAGCCCGGCCACGTGATCGACGTTCTGGCGACCTGCGCCGCCGCGGCCGGCGCCGCCTACCCGCGCGAGCGCAACGGCGTGGCGGTGACGCCGACGGCCGGGGTGAGCTTGCTGCCGGCGTTCGCCGACCGCCCGCTGGCGCGCGAGTTCCTGGCGTGGGAGCACGAGCGGAACCGGGCGATTCGCGTCGGCCCGTGGAAGCTGGTGGCGAAGGCCGGGGCCGCGTGGGAGCTGTACAACCTCGACGCCGACCCGACCGAGCTCGACGACCGCGCCGCCGCAGAACCGGCCCGCGTGCGCGAGCTGGCGGCGCGCTGGGACGACTGGGCGGCGCGGAACCAGGTCACACCGTATCCCGGGAAGAAGTAGGCGGTACTTCCGTAGGTCGGGGCGAGTCTTCGAGACCCGACGCGGGAGTGCAGGAGCCTGACACACCGACGGGGCGCGGGGGGCGGGTTGCCGTTCTCCGTCCTCCGACGCGCCGCCCGATGGGGGTGAAACGCGCCACGCGGCGGCCGTCGGCCGCGCATCGCTGCACGGACCGGCGGCCGCCGGTGGGTGAGGTGTCGGGTTCCGGCGCGGTGCCCCAGCCGGCCGCTCGTGCCGCGGAGGTCGCAGGGTGGCCCCTGCTCGGTCGCCCGGACGACCGCCCCCGCGGACGCACCATGACAGTGCATGGACCGCGCAGCCAACGGACTGGGGAGGACAAACACAGTCCGGGTGTGATGCGCCGAACCCGGGATCGCTGCCACGGTCCGGGCCGCGGACAGAGCCGGTGGGGCCACACCCGACACCTCGCCCCCATTAAGGCGCCGGCGTTTGCCTGCCCGGGCGGTCCGGTTTGGCGAACGGCCGGCGTGAGCCGGCTGGTCGTTGGTACAGACACCGGACACGGTGACCGGTCACCCGGGTTGTCCGCTCGGGCACCCGTACCAACGACCAGCCGGCTCACGCCGGCCGTTCGCCGACCTGACACGGATCGGCAGGCGCGCCACTACAACACCCGAGCCGTCAACCCGTCGGAGGACCGACCCGTGAAACCTCTCCTCGCCGTCGCCGCGCTGCTCGCGGTGCCCGCCGCCGCGGTCGCCCAGGCGCCGCGGCCGAACGTCGTCGTCGTGCTCTGCGACGACATGGGCTTCTCCGACCTCGGCTGCTACGGCGGCGAGATCAGCACCCCTAACCTCGACGGCCTCGCGGCGAACGGGCTGCGGTTCACGCAGTTCTACAACACCGCCCGCTGCTGCCCGACGCGGGCGGCGCTGCTCACCGGCCTGTACCCGCACCAGGCCGGCGTCGGGCACATGATGGAGGACTGGAACCGCCCCGGCTATCGCGGAAACCTGAGCGCCAGCGCTCGCACCATTGCCGAGGTGCTGCGCGGCGCCGGCTATCGCAACTACATGGCCGGGAAGTGGCACGTCACCCGGCACATCGCCCCGGACGGGCCGAAGCACAACTGGCCGCTCCAGCGCGGGTTCGACCGCTTCTACGGCATGATCTCCGGCGGTGGCAGCTTCTACGACCCGTTCACGCTCTGCCGCGACAACACGCTCGTCTCGCCGGCCGCCGACCCGGACTACCGGCCCGAAACCTACTACTTCACCGACGCCATCACCGACCACGCCACGCGCTTCCTCGCCGACCACGCCGCGAACCACGCCGACCGGCCGTTCTTCCTCTACGTCGCGTACACCGCCGCCCACTGGCCCATGCACGCGCTCCCGCAGGACATCGCCAAGTACAAGGGGAAGTACGACGCCGGCTACGAGCCGATCCGCGCCGCCCGGTTCGAGAAGGCGGCGAAGCTCGGGCTGATCGACCCCGCGCAGAAGCTGTCGCCGGCGCCGCACACCTGGGCGGGCGTGGCGAACAAGCCGCGCGAGGCGGCGTGCATGGAGGTGTACGCGGCAATGGTGGACCGCATGGACCAGGGCGTCGGCCGCATCCTCGCCGAGCTCCGTCGCACCGGCCGGCTCGACAACACGCTCATCCTGTACCTGCAAGACAACGGCGGCTGTGCCGAGCTGATGGGCCGCAACGCCGCGAAGGGCCGCACCGACGGCCCGCGCGCCGCCGCGCCGTCGCTCCCGCCGATCCCGCCGGCGACGCTCCCCTCCGCGCTCGTGCCGGCGCAGACGCGCGACGGCTACCCGGTGCGGCAGGGGCCGGCCGTGATGCCCGGCCCGGCGGACACGTACGTGGCCTACGGCGAGGGCTGGGCGAACGTGTCGAACACGCCGTTCCGCGAGTACAAGCACTGGGTCCACGAGGGCGGGATCAGCACGCCGCTGATCGTCCACTGGCCGGCGGGATTCGCGGCCCGCGGCGACCTCCGCCGCCAGCCCGGCCACCTCATCGACGTCGCCGCCACGCTCTACGACGTGGCCGGCGCCGCCTACCCGGCCGGCGCCCCGGCGCTGGAGGGGCGCAGCCTCCGCCCGGCGTTCGCCGACCGCGCGATCGAGCGCGACGCCCTGTTCTGGGAGCACGAGGGGAACCGGGCGGTGCGGGTCGGGAACTGGAAGCTGGTGGCGAAGCACAACCGCCCGTGGGAGCTGTACGACCTCGCGGCCGACCGCGTGGAGGCGAACGACCTCGCCGCGGCGCAGCCGGAGCGCGTGCGCGAGATGGCGGCGCGCTACGCCGCGTGGGCGACGCGGGCACAGGTCGAGCCGTGGCCGGTCGGGCCGGTGAAAAAGAAGGGGAAGGAGTGACGCGGAGAGATCACCCGACTCCGGCGGAGCCGCCTACGCCCCGTCTGCGCGGCTGCGGCCTTTCTCGTCGGGAAGGGTTCTCCAGTAGTCCACGATCAACCCGTGCAGGGTTTTCTCGACGGCGTCGACCCCGGCTCGCAGGCTCGGAAACTTCCGCACGGGTTTGCGGTCTGGAACGAGGTTCGGGCGAAATTCGAGCCGAGGCCGATTGCCCTTGAGTGAGTAGCCGAGGAAGACACGGAGCGGCCGCCGGTTTGGCAAAGGCACATAGTGTCGATCCGAACGTGTTCGCCGGCGAGGTAGCAGCACAAGAGGAACCCGAGCCGGCGAAGCCGACCCGGAAGCGGAAGGGGAAGTAGGCCCAATCTACAACGGGGCTAGTTCCAACTCGGCGAGGTGTTGCATGTCGGCGGCCACTTCTCCGGCCGTGCGGCCGCCACACCCAGTCACGTCATCCGAGATCCCTCGATAAAGCCTGTCCAACTCGCCGTACTGGTTGAGGGTGTAACGCTGGTCCTTAGATGGCCGGAACGAGTCGCCCGCGGTGGGTATTGCGAGGTGCGCCCGAAGCTCAGGCGCGGGCTTGCGTAGTTAGGCGAATCGAACTGCGGCGAATCGCTCGGGATGGCGACCCGCCGCCTCCGCTTCCCGCATCTCCTTCAGGGTGTCTTGGTGGTTACTCATCGCCGCGATGGAAGGCGCCCGCGGATCGAGCGCGAGCCAATCCAGCGACCACTCAAGGAAGGTCGTTCGGGTCGCTTCCAAACGCAATCCAGGTCGGCCGCGCTCCTGTCAAGTCCGAGCAGTCGGTTGTGCGCCACCAACGGAACCGGAGGGGGAATTCAGGGCCGAGCCTCGCCACCCGCCACCCCCGGTACGAACGTCACCCCCTGCTGGAAGCCCGACGCGCGGTGGAACCCTCCGCGGTGGGGACCGGACGACTGGAACAGCTCCTGTTGGGTCAATTCGGGACCACTCGCCCACGGCGCCCGGAGATCGAGCGGGGCGTCATACAGGGTGAACGAGTCCCGCCGGGACACCGGGACGAGGACGTAGTGCGCGGGGGACATGCCGGCCGCCGTCCCGTCCTGCGACTCCCGGCGGGGGCACCGGAAAACGGCCGGCGGGCGGGCGAGGGCGGCGGGGGCGGTCGCCGTCGGAGTCCCCAGGCCGACCGCATCCCGCAACGGCTTCTGCTCGACGAACGGGAGCACCTCGAAACTCCACCCGCCGACGCTCGCTGGCGACCCGGGCGGGGGGAGCCGCTTGAACGTCTCTACGTACTGGCCCACGCCGAGGTTGAGTTGGTTGAGGTTGTTCTGACATCGCATGTCGTCGGCACGTTGTCGTACCCGCTGCACCGCCGGCAGGAGGAGACCGATCAACACGGCGAGGATGGCGAGAGCGATCAAGAGTTCGATGAGGCTGACCGCCCACCGGGCCGGCACGGCGCGCATTCTAGCCAAAGGCATCACGGACCCCGGTGGATGGTGCTAAGGGCGGCCGAAGTCGGCGGCTCCCTCGTCCCAAAGGGACGATGTCGGCGGGCCGATGTTTCATCCGCAAATCGGGCACTACAGACCCATATAATATGATGCGTACTATAAATATATTTATAGTAATATAACTATCTTTTGGCACTATAATTTGACGTCTACACCTGAAGGCTTTTGGCTGGGCAACAGTCTACGGGAATGATCCTTGGACGAAACGGCGCCCGATGCCCAATCCGGGCCAAACTTGGCCGAATCCGCCTTTATTGCGCCAAAGAATGACGAATGTCATTTATCTGCCGGGTGCTGCCACGGCGCCCGGTACGGGCGCTTGAGCAGCCGCGTCGCCTCCGGGTCGCCGGTCACCTCGTGCTTCGCCGGGTCGTAGGCCAGCGTGCGGCCAAGCCGCATCGACAGGTTCGCCAGGATGCAACTCGCCGTCGAGATGTGCCCCTCCTCAATGTCCGCCACCGGGCGGCCGCGGTCGGCGCGGCGGGCGAGGAAATCGCGCATGTGCCCGCGCACCGCCGACGCGACGTGCCGCTCCAGGTCGCGCTCGGTGCGGTCCTCGGGGTAGCGCTCGTACTCGAACAGCGCCGTGCCGGTCTGCGTCGGCACCTTCCCGTTGAGCGGCGTGAAGGCGTACTTGTGCACGTCCGCCTTCAGCGTGCCGCGGTCGCCATAGAACGTCGCGCCCCACGGGTACTCGGGATCGGCCGGCGCGCCGTAGCTGCGGTGCTGCCACACCACCTGCAGGTCACCGAAGTCGAACGTCGCGCCCTGCGTGTCCGGGATGTTCGCTTTGCTGTCGCGCTCGACCAGGATGCCGCCGGCCGAGGAGACGCGCCGGGGCCAGCCGAGGCCGAGCATCCAGCGGACCATGTCGAGCATGTGGACGCACATGTCGCCCATGATGCCGTTGCCGTACTCGGTGAACGCCCGCCAGCGCCGCGGGTGGACGAGCGGGTTGTACGGCCGCATGGGCGCCGGGCCGGTCCACAACTCGTAGTCGAGGTTCTCCGGCGGGGCGGCGTCGGGCGGGTTCTCCTTCGCCCGCATGTGGTAGTAGCAGTACACTTCGACGTGCCCGACGCGGCCGAGCTTCCCCTCGCGCACCACGCGGTCGCGCGCCTCGATCAGGTGCGGCGTACTGCGGCGCTGAAGGCCGACCTGCACCACCTTGCGGAGCCGGCGGGCGGCGTCGAGCATCGCCTTCCCCTCGGCCACGTCCACGCTGATCGGCTTCTGCACCCACACGTCCGCCCCGGCCTCCATCGCCGCGATCGCCGGCAGTGCGTGCCAGTGGTCCGGCGTATCGACCAACACGATGTCGAGGTCGCGCTCGCAGAGCAGTTCGCGGTAGTCGCGGAACGTGCGCGGCCGGTTCCGCGACGCCTGCCGCTGCGCGACCTGCGTGGCGGCGTCGTCGAGCATGGTGCGGTCCACGTCGCACAGCGCCACGACCTCGACCGGCGCGACCTGGAGGAGCCGGAACAGATCGACCTTGCCGTACCACCCGCAGCCGATGAGGGCGCCGCGCGGCGGGCGCGGGTTGTCCTGGGCGTGAACGGCGGCGAGGCCGGGCAGCGCGGCGGAGCCGGCGAGGAAGCGGCGGCGGTTCATGGGAGAGGTGTCCGGGGAGAAGACGGGCACGGGCGATGGTAACAGCGGGGCGGGGGAGGGGGAAGTAGGGCTTTCGCTGTCCGCACGCCCGGATCGGTTGCCCCACTTTGACTCTTGCGGCCGCACCCGGGATGCCAGAAGATATATCGGTCGTTCGACTCACGCCTTCGGAGTGCCCGGCCGGTGGCCCAACTCCCATCACCCGTGGAGCCCTTCGGGGAGGTCAACGTCTACCCGCAGCCGGACGGGGCTCTCCGAATTGTGGCGACGATCCTGATGGAGCCCGACATCGAGGGGGCGCGGGCCGGGCTGGCCCTGGACGGGTCGGCGTCGATGCAAAAGATGTACGGCGCGAACGCCCCCGTCAGCCCCCTGTTCCGGGCCGCCGGGGGCGTCAACTACGTCGAGCCGGTCGTCCGGAAGATGGCCGGGTACCTCGCCCGGTTCGCATCCGACGGGCAGGTCCACCTGGCGTACTGGGCGTGCAGCCCCGACGGGTCGAGGGTCGAGCCGATCGGGGCGGTCACCGAGGCCGGCGCCGCGGCGCTGAAGGTCGGCGGGCCGAAGCAGTGGGGCCGGCAGACCAAACTCCTCCCCCCGGTCCGGCACTTCGTCGAGGGGGTGTTCGCCGGCGCGCGGTGGGCGATCGCCGTGTTCGTCACCGACGGGGTGATCGAGGACTTGGAGGCGGTGAAGGAGTACTGCCACGGGTTCGCACACCGCGTCGCCCGGGGGGAGCAGGCGTTCGTGAAGCTCGTCCTCCTCGGGGTGGGGGAGGAGGTGGACGAGCAGCAGATGGAGGAGCTCGACGACATGTTCGAGGGGTCCGAGCTGCGGGACCCGCACGGGAACCCGATCGACCTGTGGGACCACAAGCTGGCGAGCGAGATGCGGTCGCTGCACGAAATCTTCGCCGAGGTGGTCTCGGACAAGGTCGTGGTGGCGGAATGGGGGAAGGTGTCCGACGGCACCGGCCGCGTCGCCCACTCCTACCCGGACGGGCTCCCCGCCCGGCTCCGCTTCACCCTCCCCGCCGGGACGACCGCGTTCACCCTCGACTTCCCCGGCGGCCGGGCGACCCAGGACCTGACCGACGCGCTGCGCCGGTGACCGGAGGCGGGCCGATGGCGGACAGCCGACAGCTCCCCAGCTCGATGGTCGCCCCGGAGTTCGGGGAGGTGAACGTCCGCCCGGCCGGCGGCGCGGTCGAGATCACCTTCACCGTCGCCATGGAGCCCCAGGGGGTCGACGCCGAGGGGTGGCAGACCGGGGTGGCGCTCGACGCCAGCGCGTCGATGCGGAAGGCGTACGGGCGGAAGCTCTCCGGCAGCCTGCCCCCGGAGGTCCAGGCGGAGTACCGGGCGCGGGGGTGGCTGGCCGACCGGACCGAGGACGGGCAGGCCACCCTGAAGCTGAAGACGGCCGGGCACGACGACGCCGTCCGCCGCGGCTTCCTCCGGTTCAGCGAGAACGTGGTCGAGCCCCGGGCGCGGGAGTTCGTCTCGTACCTGGCCGGCAACCTGGACGCGGACGGGGGGACGACGGTCGTCTACTGGGCGTGCGACGACGGCCGGGGGGTCGAGGTTCTCGGCGACTACACCGCCGACCAGTGCCGGACCCTCAAGCTGGGCGGCCCGGCCGCCGCCCGGTTCGGGACCGCCACCCACCTGCTCCCGGCGCTCGACTACTTCCTGACCCGGTTCGAGTCGGCCGCCCGCGGCATGTACCTGTTCGTGACCGACGGCCGGCTCGACGACCTGGACGCGGTCAAGCGGGCGACCACCGAGCTGGCCCGGCGGGTCGCGGCGGGCCAGCGGAACCCGGTCAAGTGCGTCCTGATCGGGGTCGGGGACGGGATCGACGAGGGGCAGATGGAGGAGCTCGACGACCTGGACACCGGGACCGGGGTGGACGTCTGGGACCACAAGATCGCGGCCGAGATGCGGGCGCTGACCGAGATCTTCGCCGAGGTGGTCGACGAGAACCAGATCGTCGCCCCCCGGGCCGCGCTCTACGACTCGGCCGGGCGCCTCGCCCGGGAGTTCCAGGACGGGATGCCCGCCAAGGTGACCTTCCGGGTTCCCGCCGGGTGCGAGTGGTTCGAGCTGGAGATCGAGGGACAGCGGGTCCGGCAGCGGCTGCGGTGAGCGGAGCGGCTTCAAAGTAGTCGGCACACTCCGTGTGCCGTGGCTGTGCCGGCGAACGGCACACGGAGTGTGCCGACTACTTTGGCCAGAGCGGGAGCGACCATGCGGGTTCTCTTTCAGGTGTCGGCGCTCGCGCTGCGGCAGGTTCTCGGGCCGGGGTCCGATTCGGCGCTCCTGGCCGTCGGCAACCGGTTCCAGGACCGCAGCGTCCGGCTCCTCGAAACGCTGAAGGCGGCCAACGCCCAGGCGTGGCGGGCGATCGAAATCGCCCTCGCCGGGTCGTCGTGGTGGGACCGGTGCAAGCTGGCCGTCTCCAGCGGCGAGCAGTCCGCCTTCCGCAGTCAGGTGACGGCGTTCCTCCAGGCGACCCCGTGCGAGAATCTGCCGGACGCCGGCCCGGACTTCCGCAAGCGGTGCCTCGCCGAGCTCAAGGCCGCCCGGAAGGCACGGCTCCTCCCCGGGGAGGACCTCGGCGACCCGGCCGCCCTCGACGCGGAGGCGAAGTCCCTGGCCCGGTTCCACGACCCCCGGTCCGTCCTCGACGCGGAACTCGACGCCGTCCGGCGGACGGCCGACGAACTCCGGGCGGGCGGGTATTGCGACCTCGGGCGGTTCGTCGCGCTGAAGCCGCCGCAGGGGCAGCCGCTCCTGGTCGTGGCGGTCCAGTACTTCTTCCGCAAAGACGTGCAGGCGAACCAGGAACTGGCGGCCGAACTCCAGTTCCACGAGGTCGAGAAGCTTTCGCAGAGTCAGGAGGCGGGGTTCGCGGGCCTCCACGCGGCCCTGGCCCAGCAGGGCGAGCGGCTCGAGGGGCTGCTGGCCGACGCGCTGGCGCTCCTGGAGGGGACGCACGCCCTCGCCGAGGAAACCCGGGACGTCGGCCGCGCGGTGCAGTCCGACGTGCAGGCGCTGCGGGCGGAGATGGCGCAGCAGAACGAACAGCTCCAGCAGGTCTACCGGGCCATGCTCGACCTCCTCGCCCGGCAGGCCGCCCCGGCGCCCCACGCCCCCGCCACCCCCGCGGCCCCGGTCGCGGCGCCGGCCGAGCCGTCCGAAGCCCTGGTCGCCGAAATGCGGACGATGGTCGACGGGTGCGCGACGCTGCCGGCCGAGGAAAAGCGCCGGCACAAGGCGCTGTTCCGGGCGGTCGGGCGGATGAAGGCCGCGGTTCGGACGCACGACGGGAAGC
>JAFKFQ010000148.1 GCA_017308215.1 bacterium
GATAGCGCGTCGGCGGGCGCAGCGCGGCGCGCAAGGTGTCGAGCGTGAAGTGTCCGTCGCGGCCGTCGAGCGGCATGATCTGGAATCCGCCGAGCGCGGCATGCGCGCCGCCTTCGCGCGCGATCAGGTGCGCGGTGCGCTCCGCGAGAATTTCGTCGCCGGGGCGACAATGCGCCAACGTCGCCGCGACATTGCACATGGTGCCCGACGGCATGAACACCGCGGCTTCCTTCCCCAACAGGTCGGCGACGCGCGCGCACAGCAGGTTGACGGTGGGATCGTCACCGATCTGCTCGTCGCCGACCTCCGCGCGTGCCATCGCCTCGCGCATCGCCGGCGTCGGGCGCGTCTGCGTATCCGAGAGCAGGTTGACGAGCATCTCGTCGGTGCGGACGTCGAACTCGACGACGGTCGGGTCGGAGGTGGTCATGGTCCGGCTAGCCTACCGGACCGGGGGGGCGGGGGGAATACATAGCGGCCGGCTTGCCGGCCGCGCTTGGGGTCACTCAAGCACGGCCGGCAAGCCGGCCGCTATGTGCCGGGCACCGGCGGTCAGCCCACGCCGGTCGTGGTCCAGCCGGCGGAGGCCACCGGCAGCACCGGCACCTCGCCCGACTCGACGACGGTGGCGCGCTCGATCCCCTTCTTCTTGATCTTCGTGTGGAGCGTGTCGCGGCTCATCCCGAGGAGCTTCGCCGCGTGGCTCACGTTCCCGTTCGTCTGCTTCAGGGCGCGGCGGATCGCCCACGTCTCGATCTCGTCCATGTCCAGGCTCGGCGGCAGGTCGATCGCCGCCGACGCGGCCGCCGCCGTCACCAGCTCCGACACGCCGCCCAGCGGGATCGCGTCGGCGTCGAGCACGTCGTGCTCGCTCATCACCGCCGCGCTCTCCAGCACGGCCCGGAGCTGGCGGACGTTCCCCGGCCAGGCGTACGCCTGGAGCTTCCGCATCGCCGCGGGCGTGAGCCGGAAGCTGCGGCGGCACTCGCCCGACACCCGGGTCAGGAAGAACGCGGCCAGTTCGGGGATATCCTCCGGGTGCTCGCGGAGCGGCGGCACGCGGATCTGGATCACCTTCAGCCGGTAGGCCAGGTCCTGCCGGAACTTGCCGCCCTTCACTTCCTTTTCCAGGTCGCGGTGGGTGGCCCCGACGATGCGCACGTCCACCTTCACGTCGGCCGTGGAGCCGACCGGGCGGAACGCCTTCCCCTCGATTACCCGCAGGAGCTTGGCCTGGCACTCCAGCGACAGCTCGCCGACCTCGTCGAGGAACAGCGTGCCCTCGTCCGCCTGCTGGAACAGGCCGGGGTGGTCGCGGTCGGCGCCGCTGAACGCGCCCTTCTTGTAGCCGAACAGTTCGGCCTCGAGCAGCGTCGGGGCGATGGCCGCGCAGTTGACCACGACCAGCGGGCCGCCCGCGCGCTTGCTGTTGCGGTGGAGGGCGAGGGCGACGAGCTCCTTGCCGCTGCCGCTCTCGCCCTGCACCAGCACCGTGTACGACTGCGGGGCGGCGCGGAAGATCTGCTGCCGCAGGCCGATCACCAGCGTGCTCTCGCCGATGATGTCGTCGGCCGCCGGGGTGTGGGTGCGGAGGCGGCTGTTCTCGGCCTCGAGCCGGCGGCGCTGGCGGTGGATCTCGAGGCCGTGGGCGAGGTACCCGGCGACCGCCTCGATGAACCGCACGTCGCGCTCGTGGAACGCCCGCCCGGACCGGTAGACGTGCAGGGCGGCGAACGGGTCGCCGCTCGACGACTTGAGCGGGATGCAGATGGCGTCGGCGAACGACGACAGGCTGTCGGTCGGCGGGTGGGTGGCGGTGAGCTCGGGGAACAGCCAGACGGTCCGCCCGGTCTGGTACGCCTGCTGGGTGAGCCGGCGGCTGAGCGGCACGTCCACCGACGCGGTCTCCGGCATCACCACCTTCGGGGCCGGGTCGTCGGCGTCGAGGCTGAGGTAGCCGGTGAGCTTGGCGGTGGTCTGGTGGAGGATGGACCGCAGCGCCAGCGCGATCAGGTCGTGCGGGGTGTGGGCCTCGACCGCCCCGGTCATGAACTTGCACAGGGCGGTGAGCTCGTCCATCCGGAGGCGGTTGGCCGACTCGTCCTGGTCCGGGGCGCTGGTGACGGTCCGCTCGCTGGGGACCTCGTGGACCTTGGTGGACCCGTGGTAGGTGCTGGCGCCGCGGGGGAGCGGGAGCGTCGGCGGGGCGGCCTTCGGGGCCGGGGCGGCGGCCGGCTTCGGCTTGAGGGTGAACCGGAGCACCACCTCGCCGATCTTGATCGCCTCACCCTCGGCCAGCTCGACCGCCCCGGCGATCTTCTGCCCCTCCACCCGGGTGCCGTTGAGGCCGAAGTCACGGACGTGCCACTTGCCGTCCTCGAAGTACACCTTGGCGTGGAGGCGGGAGGCGAGTTCGTCTCGCAGCACCAGCGTGTTGTCCCGGCTCCGGCCCAGCGTGACGGTCTGGCCGGGGGAGAGGTCAACAGAGGCGGGCAGGCAGTCGCCGGCCTCGGCAGTCAATCGGGCACGCATACGCCGGTCGCTCCAAGCCGGGCCGCCCGCCGGGCTTGCGGGAAACCCCAGTGGGCCGCGCCCCGGCGGCCGTGCGGGCGAAACTTTAGCACGCGGAAATCGTGCCGGGCGGTCCAATTACCGGCTTACCGCCGGGCGGCGGGCGGGGTAGGTTAACCCCCTCCCGCAACT
This sequence comes from bacterium, assembly GCA_017308215.1. GTDB lineage: Bacteria > Planctomycetota > Planctomycetia > Gemmatales > Gemmataceae > Urbifossiella. Next base: position 2,704 of record JAFKFQ010000148.1, read on the forward strand.
CCTCGGGTTCCATCCCATCCGACGAGGGCGGGAACCGTTCTGATGGGCGAAAATTCATGCAACATCAAATCAACGGCCGCGCCTACGTGTTGGGCGACAACGTCGACACGGACCAGATTATCCCCGCCCAGTACCTCACGTACAACCCCGCAATTCCTGACGAGTACAAGATGTTCGGGAAGTACGCACTCAGCGGCGTCCCGGACGACGCGGCCGGACTCCCGAAGGGGCACGTCCCGTTCCACCCGCCGGGCGGCGACGAGTTCGTCTCCCCGTACACGATTATCATCGCCGGGAAGAACTTCGGCTGCGGGTCGAGCCGGGAGCACGCCCCAATCGCCCTCGCCGCCGCCGGCATCCAGGCCGTCGTGGCCGAGTTCTACGCCCGGATTTTCTACCGAAACGCCGTCAACGGCGGCTACCTGATCCCGGTCGAGACGAGCGCCCGGCTGGTCGACCAGGTCTGCACCGGCGACGAGCTGGCCATCGACCTGACCGCCGGCAAGCTCACGAACAAGACGACCGGCGACGCCTTCGACCTGCTCCCGCTCGGCGAGGTCGCCCCGATCATCGAGGCCGGCGGCATCTTCACCTACGCCGAGAAGGTCGGGATGCTGAAGCGCTGACCGCGGCCGGTCGGCACAACCTACGAACCCCAACACCCACCCCACCCCACATGCCGCTCTCCATCCGCCCCGACGCCGCCCTCGACCTCGTCTCGCTCGGTGCCCTCGTCCACCGCCTCGACCCGGGCGTGGTCCCGTTCCGCAAGGCGCGGGCGTTCGAGGTCCACGTGTCCGGCGGCGAGTACAACGTCGCCGCCAACCTGTCCGACTGCTTCGGCCTCCGCACCGGCGTCGCCACGGCGATGGTGAACTACCCGATCGGCGAGCTGATCCAGGCGCAGGTGCGGGCGATGGGCGTGACGCCGTTCTACAAGCACTTCGAGCACGACGGGGTGCGCGGGCCGAACCTCGCCACCGTGTACAGCGACCGCGGCCACGGCGTCCGCGCCCCGGTCGTCTTCTACAACCGGTCGAACGAGGCCGCGGCGCGGCTCCAGCCCGGCGACTTCGACTGGGCGAAGGTCTTCGCCGGCGGGGCGCGCTGGTTCCACTCGGGCGGCATCTTCGCGGCCCTCTCGGAGACGACGCCCGAGCTCATCATCGAGGGGATGAAGGCGGCCAAGGCGCAGGGGGCGGTGGTGTCGTTCGACCTGAACTACCGCGCCAAGCTGTGGAAGGCGGCCGGCGGCGACGGGCGGGCGGTCGAGACGCTGCGGCGGATCGTGTCCCACGTCGACTGCCTGATCGGCAACGAGGAGGACATGCAGAAGGGGCTCGGGGTGAAGGGGCCGGAGGTGACGAGCAAGAGCGAGTCGAAGCTGAACACCGACGTGTTCTTCGGGATGATCGAGAACACGGTGAAGGAGTTCCCGAACATCAAGCTGGTGGCGACGACGCTCCGCGAGGTGCACTCGACGAACCGCCACGAGTGGGCGGCGGTGCTGTGGCTGGACGGCCAGCGGCACGTCAGCCCGACGTGCGAGCTGGACGTGATCGACCGGATCGGCGGCGGCGACGGGTTCGCGGCGGGCTGCATCTACGGCCTCCTGACCGGCCGCACGCCGGACGAGTCGCTCCGCCTCGGCTGGGCGCACGGCGCGCTGCTGACCACCTTCCACGGCGACGTGACGATGGCCCGCTTGGAGGAGGTCGAGGCGTTCGCCAAGGGCGGCAGTGCGCGGGTGCAACGCTAGCCGCCACAGCGAATGTGACCGGTGGGGCCGGCGTCCCGCCGGCCTCCGGAGCCGCGGCCGGCGGGACGCCGGCCGCACTGGATGACCGCCCACCTGTTCCTCGTTCCCCCGCGGAGCGGGGGAACGGCTTTTCCGCCGCTCCGCGGCGTGCCCGCATCCATTTCGGTGACTTCCGCGCGGCCCGCGCGAGCCTTTCGACCGGTCCGCACGACTGATTGAAGGGCTCACGTGAACGCCGCGGAGCGGTGTCAGACCCGTTCCCCCGCAGAGCGGGGGAACGGGGATATTGTCCTCTGCCGTCTGCCCACTACCTACTCGCCAAATCCTCTTGACCCGATCGCGGGCCGCGGTATGGTCCGCGGCGAATCGCCGTATCCGCAGTCGGGTCGGGCGGGCCGGGAAATCGGGTTCGGGGGAACCCGCCGGCCGCCGGAGGGGAACCGCATGGTCCGGGCGAGCGTCCTGTGGGCCGGGGTGGCCGTGCTGGCCGTCGCGCCGGCGGTCGGGTGTACCAACTCCCCGGCCGAGAAGGTCCAGGGGCGGTCGCAGATCGGCGGCGACGACCCCGCCGCCGACCCGGACGCCTACGCCACCGTCGGCTCCAAGACCCTCCCCGACAACATGGGGCCGGTCCGCGTCAGCGGGGTCGGGCTCGTCTACCGGCTCCAGCCGGGCTCCGGCAGCTACGCCCCGCCCGGCGGGTGGCGGCAGATGCTCGAGGCCGGCCTCAAGAAGCAGGGCTGGACCAACATCCGCGACATCCTCGACGACCCGAACAAGACCACCTCGCTCGTCCTCGTGTCGGCCGAGATCCCGCCCGGCGCCCGCAAGGGCGAGCCGGTCGACCTGGTCCTCAGCACCCCCGACGAGAGTAAGACGGTCAGCCTCCGCGGCGGGCTGCTGATGCCGTGCGAGCTGGTCGAGTACGACACCACCGGCAACCTGTCGTCGCTCGCCAAGAAGGGCACCCCGTCCGGCCCGAGCGGGTCGCTGGTGCTCGGGAACGTGTGGGCGCGGACGGTCGAGAAGGCGCCGGTCATCGCCGGCACCTACGAGGCGCCCGGGATGGCCGTGCCGATCGCCGACGGCGAGGAGACGCCCCTCCGCGCCGGGCGGGTGTGGGCCGGCGGGCGGGTCGCGCAGAACCGCCCGTACTACTTCCTGATGAAGCCGGGCGACGACAAGATCCGGATCGCGGCCGAGGTGGCCGAGCGGCTCAACGCCACCTTCCACGCCAACGGCGACCCGGCCCGGAAGGTGGCCGAGGCCCAGCCGAAGATGATCGTCGTCCACGTCCCGCACGCCTACCGGCACAACCACCACCGGTTCCTGGTCGTCGCCCGCCAGGTGCCGATCATCCCGGTCGCGGCCGAGAGCCTGTACCGGAAGAAGCTGGCCGACGAGCTCCTCGACCCGGCCACCTGTCTGCTGGCCGCGGTGAAGCTGGAGGCGCTCGGCGGGGAGAGCCGGCGGGCGCTGCGGGTGGGGCTGGAGAGCCCGTCCCCGTGGGTCCGGTTCGCGGCCGCCGAGGCGCTGACGTACCTCGGCCACACCGACGGCGCCGCCGTCCTCGCCAGGACGGTCGAGGAGCACCCGGCGCTGCGGGCGCACGCCCTCAAGGCGCTGGCCGTGATGGACGACGCCGCCTGCACCGACCGCCTCGTGGAGCTGATGACCAGCGCCGACCCGGTCGTCCGGTACGGGGCGTTCATGGCCCTCCGGCTGGCGGACGAGAACCACCCGGCCGTCCGCGGCACGCTCGCCAACGACAGCTTCTACGTCCACCGCGTCGCCCCCGGCACCCCCGGCCTCGTCCACCTCACCACCGCGCTGCGGTCCGAGGTGGTGGTGTTCGGCGACGGGGTGAAGCTCCGCGGCCCGTTCACCCTGCCGCTCGGGACGGAGTTCACCGTGTCGGTGCCGGCCAACGGCCCGGAGGCGAAGGTGAGCCGGGTCGTCCGGGCGAAGGCGGGCGGGTCGGACGTGAAGGAGGTGACCTGCGCGACCGACCTGGCCGCCGTCCTGGCGACGGTGGCGCGGCTCGGCGGCGGGTACGGCGAGGCGGTCGAGCTGGTCCGCCGGGCCGACAGCGCCCAGGTGCTGACCGCGGCCGTGTCCGTCGACGCGGTGCCGAAGCTGCTGTCGGTGCAGCAACTGGCCGGGTTCGCCCGGGTCGACCCGACGCTGGCGAAGGCCGACGTGGAGGTGGCGCGGGTGGGCACCGACCGCGCCGACCTGGAGGCGTCGGGCGTCGACCTGCCGGTGGACCCGAGCGAGCTCCGGACGCCTGAGGCGGCCCCGCGGGCACCGCTGAGCCGCGACCCGGGCCGCCTGTTCGGCCCGCGCCAGCCGCAGACCCCGGTCCAGGCCGACGGCCTGACCCCGATCCTCCCGGCCGAAGCCGTCGAGCCGGCCCCCCCGGCGGCGTCGGCGCCGCGGGCGGCAAGCCCGGGGTCGCTGTTCCGGCGGTAGTGGGCAGTGGGCGGGCCGAAGGGAGAAGGTGGATCGACCGCCCGGGGCAACGCCCCGGGCGGCCTATCGAGAAGCCCGGGGGCGTGACCCCGGGCTCGGTCTTTACTGCTGCCCACTGCGAAGCGATGCTCACCCGCCTCGAACTCGTCGGGTTCAAGTCGTTCGCCGACAAGACGCGGCTCGACTTCGCCCCCGGCATCACCGCGGTGGTCGGCCCGAACGGGTCGGGCAAGAGCAACGTCGTCGACGCCGTCCGCTGGATCCTCGGCGAGCAGTCCGCCAAGAGCCTCCGCGGCGGCGAGATGGCGGACGTCATCTTCAACGGGTCCAGCTCGCGTAAGAGCCTCGGCATGGCCGAGGTCACGGTCGCGTTCGACAACGCCCGCCGGCTCCTGGGCGTGGACGCCGACGAGGTGCAGGTGACCCGCCGCGTCTACCGCGACGGCACCGGCGAGTACCTCATCAACGGCCAGATGTCGCGCCTCAAGGACGTCAAGGACATCTTCCTCGGCACCGGCGCCGGCGCGGGCGGGTACACGATCATCGCGCAGGGGCGCGTCGACGAGTTGCTTCAAGCCTCGACGAAGGACCGCCGCGAGATCTTCGACGAGGCCGCCGGCATCAGCCGGTTCAAGGCGAAGAAGACCGAGGCGCTGCGAAAACTCGTGGCGGTCGAGGCGAACCTGACGCGCAGCCGCGACCGGCTCGACGGGCTCGACGCGCAGCTCCGCACGCTGCGGATGCAGGCGTCGAAGGCGCAGAAGTACAAGGAGTACTCGGACCGGCTGCGGGAGCTGCGCGTCGGGCTCGGGGCGAAGGAGTACCGCGACCTGTCGGCGGCGCTCGAGGCCGAAGAACGGGCGCTCGCCGAGCTGACCGCCGCCGCCGGCGGGTCGGCGAGCCGCGCCGACGAGCTCGACCGCGCCGCCCGCGCGCACGACGCCGCGGTGACCGCGACCGAGGGCGAGCTGCGCCGTGAGGAGGCGGCACTGGCCGACGCGCGCCAGCGCATCGCCGGGTTCGAGGCGACGGCGAAGCACGACCGCGCCGCGGCGGCCGAGCACGAGGCGGAAGTCCTGCGCGTGGCGAAGGCGCGGGCCGACATCGCCGCCCGGACGCGTACGATCGAAGCCGATCTGGCGAAGGCGACCACCGCCGCCGCCGCGGCCGACGCCGCGTTCGACACCGAGACGCAGTCGGCCGAGTCCGCCGCCGCCGCGCTCGCCGGCGCGGCGGCGCGGGCCGCCGACCTGTCGGCGCGCATCACCACCGGACAGGAGCGCCAGTTCGAGCTGGTGCGCAAGGCCGCGACGGCGCGGACGCTGGCGACGACGAGCCTGAGCCAGGTCGAGCGCCTCCAGGCGGGCTACACGCGCAAGCGCGGCGAGCTCGACCAGACGGCGGCGCGCCGCGGCGGGCTCGAAACCGCGCTCGACGGCCTCTCCCGCGCCGACGCCGACGTGCAGGCCCGCCTCGCCGACGCCCGCGACGCGCTCGACCGCCTCCACGCCGACCGCGACGCCCTGGCCGAGTCGCAGGACGCGGTGCAGCGCCGCCTCGAAGGGCTGCGGGTGCGCCAGGGCGACCTGCGCGGCCGCGTCGAGGTGCTCGAAGGGCTGGAGCGCGCGCAGGAAGGGCTCGGCGCCGGCGTGCGCGCGGTCCTGGAGCGGATCGGCTCGGCCGATTCGTCCTCCATCCTCCATCCTTCATCCTTGTCGCTGGTCGCCGACCTGCTCACGGTGCCGCGCGACGCGGCGGCGCTGGTGGAGCTCGCACTCGGTGACGCGGCCCAGCGGTTCGTGGTGCGCGATCCGACGGCGCTCGACGCGGTCGCCGCCGCCGTCGCCGGCGTCCCCGGGCGCGTCGGGTTCATCCCGCTGTCGAACCCGAGCTCCGGGACGGCGGTCAACGGACACGCCCCCACGCTCGCCGCGCTCGTCCGCTGTGACCACCCGGACTTCGCCGCGCTCCCCGAGCAACTGCTCGGCCGCGTCGTCCTCGCCGACACGCTCGCCGACGCGCGGCGGCTCGCGGCGGTGCTCCCCGACCACCGCTTCGTCACGCGCGGCGGCGACCTGCTCGAACCGGACGGCACGCTGACCGTCGGCCCGCCGGCGGGCGGTACCGGGCTCGTGTCGCGGAAGAGTGAGCTCCGCGAGCTGCGCGACCAGTCGCGCGCCCTCGCCGCCGACGTGACCGCCGCCGAGACCGAACTCGCCGAGCTGCGCCGCCGGGCCGACGCGGTCGCCGGCCGGGCCGAGGCGGCGGAGTCGGAGATCGACCTCCTCTCCGGCGAGGCCGGCGACCTCCAGCAGCGCATCGCCGTGCAGCGGCAGCAGCTCGACGAGCTGGAGGAGCGGCACGAACTGCTCCGCGCCGAGGCGCGGATGCTGGCGGAGGAGGTGCAGCGCGGCGAGGCGGCGTGGCTCGGCGCGAAGCTGGAGGCTGACGAGGCCGAGGCGCAGGCCGCCGCGCTGGAGACGGAACTGGAACGGCAGAAGGCGGAGTCGAAGGCCGCCGCCGCCGCGCAGGCGTCGGCGCAGGAGGCGCACACCGCCGCGCAGGTCGCGGTCGGCCGCGCCGCCGCCGAGCGCGACCGGGCCCGCGACCGGCTGGCGTCGCTGGAAGCGGACCTGAAGAAGCGGCGCATCGAGGCGATCGACCAGTCGGCCGCGGCCAAGAACGCTCAGGGGCGTTTCGTCGAGACGGTTCTATCGGTCCTCCGGGCGACCGCCGCCGCCGCCGCCGCGTTCGCCGAGAAGGAGGCCCGCGAGCGTCAGGCGGCGGTCCTTTCCGCCCAGGCCGCCGCCGACCGCACCGCCCGCGACGCGGCCCGCCGCGAGCTCGACGACATCCGCGCAGGCTGGCAGGAGCAGCAGACCGCCGCCCACGCCCGCGACCTCGCCGTCCACGACCTGCGGGCGCGCCGCGAGGCGGTCGCGGCCCGACTCCGCGAGGACTACGGCATCGAACTGCAGCAGGGGCCAGGGGCCGGGGGCGAGGGGCAGGACGCCGAGGCGGTCGCGAACCCGGCGGGCGAGATCGACGAGCTGAAGAAGAAGCTGGCGCGGCTCGGCAGTGTGAACCTGGAGGCGCTGGACGAGCTCGCTCGTGTCGAGGGCGAGTACGCCGGGCTGAAGGCCCAGCACGACGACCTCGACGCCGCCCGCAAGTCGCTCCAGGACGTGATCGACGCCATCAACGGCGAGAGCCGCACGCTGTTCACCGCCACGCTGACGGCGGTCCGCGGGTACTTCCAGGAACTGTTCCGCAAGCTGTTCGGCGGCGGGCAGGCGGACGTCGTGCTCGAAGACGGCGTGGACGTGCTGGAGAGCGGCATCGAGATCACCGCCCGCCCGCCGGGGAAGGAACTCCGGGCGCTGTCGCTGTTGAGCGGCGGCGAACGGACGCTGACGGCGATCGCACTCCTGCTGGCGATCTTCCGCAACAAGCCGAGCCCATTCTGTTTGCTCGACGAGGTGGACGCGGCGCTGGACGAGGCGAACACGGCCCGGCTGGCGGGGGTGCTGCGCGAGTTCCTGGACCGAAGCCAGTTCATCGTCATCACCCACAAGAAGCGGACGATGGCCGCGGCGGACCGGCTGTGGGGCGTGACGATGCAGGAGAGCGGCATCAGCCGCGTGCTGCCGATGCGGTTCGAGGACTGGCCGGATGAGGAGCCGGCGCGGCAGGCGGCGTGACGGGATCAGATTCGCAATCGACTTCGTGGCGGCGGTCGCCAGTTCGTGCCCCTCGCACCCGGCGGGGGCGAACCCGGTCCCAGTTCACCGCCTCCCTCCGTCATGTCACACAGCCGAAGCCGGGCCGCCGAGGTCGCGCGCCACACGGTCGCGGTCGTCGCCGCGGGACGGTACGTCAACGCCACCGGGGTCGTCGTGCGGCTTCGGGATGAGGTCGAGTTCGCGCGTGCCCACACGGTCGAGTACCCGCCGGACGCGGCGGTGCCGCACGTCGTTCCGACGGGGAAGGACACGCGCGTCGAGGTGACGGACGAGACCACGCTCGCCGCGGCGCGGCGGCTCGTCGGCGACGGGCGGCCCGTCGCGGCGCTGAACTTCGCGTCGGCGCGGCACCCGGGCGGCGGGTTCCTCGGCGGGGCGCGGGCGCAGGAGGAGTCGCTGTGCCGCGCCAGCGCCCTCTACGAGTGCCTCCGCGGCTGCCGCATGTACCCGCACCACGCCCCGCTGCGCGGCGGGTTCTACACGAACTACGCGGTCTACTCGCCCGCCGTCCCGGTGTTCAAGGACGACGACGGCCGGTTGCTCGACGCGCCGTACCCGTGCGCGTTCGTGACGGCGCCGGCGGTGAACGTCGGCACGATCGGGCGCGACGAGCGGCCGCGGGTGCGCGGCGAGATGGCGGAGCGGGTCGAGAAGGTGCTGGCGGTGGCGGCCGGGCACGGGCACGCCGCGGTCGTGCTCGGGGCGTGGGGCCGCGGGGTGTTCAAGAACGACCCCGGGATGATCGCCGACCTGTTCCGCGCGGCGCTGCGGACGCGGTTCGCCGGCGTGTTCGAGGCGGTCGTGTTCGCGGTGCCTGGCGCGGACGGGGAGAACCACCACGCGTTCGCCGATCGGTTCGCGGGGTGGGCGTAGGCCCGCGGACTCGTGGTGCGTTGACCAGTCGATGTCGGCTCGACGAACGGCCGGCCTGCCGCGTGGTCACGCCGTAGCCGGCGCCGGCCGCGGCGTGACCATGCGCGCTACCGCCGACTGACCGTGCGGTCAGAAAAGACTGCGCCAGGAAACGCATCGCCCGGTGCTTCCGGGGCTCTACGAATCGGCCGGCGCGTCCTCGTGGCAGCGGTGGTCGTCCGCGGCGCGGATGCGGGCGTCGAGGGCGACGACGAGCGCGGCGTCGCCCGCGGCCTCGGCCGCGCCGCGGAGGCGCGTCAGGCAGCACGGGCAGGCGGCGGCTGCGGGCAGTGCGCGGATCACCCGGCACGCCGCTTGCGAACGGCCGACGGTGACCAGTGCCTCGGCCAGCGCCACGCGGTACGGGAGCGCCTGCGGCGCCAGGCGGACGGCCGCGCGCAGGTGGCGGAGGATCCGGCCGGCGGGGCGGTTCAGCTTCGACAGGTAGAACGCCGCGCCGAAGTGCGCCGGGTGGTACCACGGCCGGGCCGCGACGAGCCGCCGGCACACCCGGAACGCCGTCCGGTACGCCCCGACCTTCCCGAGCAGCCGGGCGAGGTCCGGCAGGAGCGGGACCGGGCACCGACCGGGCTCGGCGAGGAACCGCAGCGCGACGCGGGCCGCCCCCGGCTTTCTCGCGCGGGCGTACAGATCGGCCAGGGCGAGCCGGCTCTGCGGGTCGAGCGGGGCGATCGCGGCGGCCGCTTCGAGCCGGTCGAGGGCGGCGAACGGCTCGCCGAGGTGGTAGGCGGCGAGCCCGCACACTTGGAGCAACCCGGGGTGGTCCGGGTCGCGCACCAGCCCCTTGCGGGCGAGCCCGAGGGCGGCCGGGTAGTTGCCGAGGTCGAACGCGTCCCTGGCCCAGCGGAACAGGCAGTCGGCGGGGGTCACGGCGTACTCCGGGGGTCGGCGGCCGCCGCCGGAACGGCGGCGCCCGGGGTCAGCAGCGGGCGGAGGTAGCACCCCAGGGCGAGGGCGAGCACGACGGGCACGGCGGTGACGAGCAGCGCCAGCCAGCGCGGGTTCACACCGCGGTCGAGCGGGTCGGGGTGCGACGGGAACGGGAACGAGGCGGCGCGCACGGGAATCCTCCGGCGTACGGGCGGAAGACCCACGAGCCGCGTTGCGAACGGGGCTCGGCCGGTCCCGGGCGGTGGGCACGGCCTCGCGTCGGCAGCGGAGCGATCTCGGCAGGCATTCTTGAGACTGAATCTCAAGAACTGTGCCCTATGCTACCCGCCCGCCGCGGGCGGTCAACACGAAAAACCCGGAATGTGTTGGGCAATCGCCGACATCCTCGTGCCGAAAATGGCCGAGGCTCACTTGTCGGAGTGGGTGTGACCGGTAGGATACACGCCGGTCTCGATGAGATTTTGTCTCATCAGCAGGGCCGTTCGCCAGCCTCCGTCCGGGACGCGGCCCGCGCCGCTCACCTTCCGTCCGCACGGCGACCCCCGCACCGCTTCACCCCCGGAGGTCGGCCATGCGCCGGTCCAGTCGGCCCGCGTTCACGCTGATCGAGTTATTGGTGGTGATCGCCATCATCGCCATCCTCATCGGTCTGCTCCTCCCCGCGGTTCAAAAGGTTCGCGAGGCCGCCGCCAGCGCCCGCTGTCAGAATAACCTCAAGCAGATCGGCCTCGCCTGCCACAACCACGTCGCCACCTACGACGGCGCGTTCCCGGCGCCCAACTCGGTGCCGAACTCGACCGCCACCAACGTCAACAACTCGTGGGGGCGGATCCTCCTGCCGTTCGTGGAGCAGGAGGCGGCGTTCCGGAAGTACAACGTCGACATCAGCTTCGCCGACCCGGCGAACGCCGAGGCGATCAAGACGCGGATCTCGCCCTACCTCTGCCCGAGCACGCCCGGCGGCGACCGGATGATCACCGGCACCACCGGTGGCGGCCTCGCGTTCACGGCCGCGCCGACGGACTTCACCTGGGTCAGTCAGATCACGGTGAACGCGGTCATCATCGGCGAACTCAACGCGTACAACCCGCAGACCTACCCGGTGGACTCGGCCGGGAACCCGGCCGGCACCTGGCACTACATGCTGCTGCGGACCGAGGGGCGCAAGGTCACACACGTCCCGGACGGCCTGTCGAACACGTACATGGGGATCCTGGAGATCGCCGACAAGCCGAACGTGTGGCGGGCCGGCAAGCTGTTCTCGACCGCGACGACGAACACGAACGGCATCGGCTCGTGGGCGACGAACAGCAGCAACGCCGTGCGGAGCTACCTGGCCGACGGGTCGAACTTCCCCGGGCCGTGCGTGATGAACTGCTCGAACAGCGCCGCCGTGTACAGCTTCCACACCGGCGGCACGAACTTCCTCCTGGGCGACGGGGCGGTGCGGTTCATGCCGCAGTCGATGGACAAGTGGGTCTTCTACGCCCTCTGCACCGCCGGCGCCGGCGAGTCGTGGGGGACCGCCCCGTGAGTCATACCCGCAACCGCGCTCTCGCATTCGCACTCGCGCTCGCCGCCGCGGGGTGCTCGGGCAAGCCGGCCGAGAAGCCCGTGTTCAAGGTCCGCGGCCGGGTGACCTACGAGACCAAGCCGATGGCGAAGGCGCTCGTGTCGTTCTACGCCGCCGACCAAAAGGACCGCGACACGCCGGCCCACGCCACGGCCGACGAGGACGGCCGCTACGTCCTCCACACCTACCGGGCCGACGACGGCGCACCGCAGGGCGAGTACCTCGTCACGATCTACTGGCCCGCGCCGCGGCCGAAGGCGGCGCCGAAGGGCGAGTATGTGGACCCGGTCGACGCCGACCAACTGAACACCATCGACCGGCTCAAGAACAAGTACTCGTCGGTCGGGGTGACGAAGCTCCGGGCGCGGGTCGAACCGCGCGACAACGAGATCGACTTCAACCTCCCGTAGCAGGAGCCCGTCATGCGCTTCCTCCTCGCGGCCGCGGTCGGGTTGCTCCCGGCCGTCGCCTTTGCCCAGGAGCCGCCACTCGTCCGGTCGGCGAAGTCCGGCCCGTGGTCGGCTGCCGCCACCTGGGAGGGCGGCGCCGTACCCGGCGCCGGCGCCCGCGTCCAGGTCCGGCCCGGGCACACCGTCGTCTACGACGTGAAGTCCGACGCCGTGATCCGCTCGGTCCACGCCGGCGGCACCCTCACGTTCGCCCGCGACCGGGACACGCTCCTCAACGTCGGTCTCATCAAGGTCCAGGCCGGCGACGACGCCAGCGAGAACGGGTTCGACTGCGACGCCCACACCGGCCCCCCGGTCGCCGACCACCACGCCCCCGGCGCCCCGGCGCTGGAGGTCGGCACCCCGAACGACCCGATCCCCGCCGGCCGCACCGCCGTCATCCGCCTCCACCACGTCGCCGGGCTCGACAAGGAGACGTGCCCGGCGGTCGTGTGCTGCGGCGGGCGGATGGACCTCCACGGGGCGCCGCTCACCCGGACATGGGTGAACCTCGCCCAGATGGCCCGTGCCGGCGAGCCGAAGGTCGTTCTCCCGTACCCGCTCGACGGGTGGAAGGAGGGCGACCGGGTGG
>JAFKFQ010000149.1:0-7565 GCA_017308215.1 bacterium
CTCGCACCCCGGGCGACGCGCCGGACACACCGTTGGGGAACGGTGCCCGGCCCGCCGCCCACGCCGACGCCGCCGGTTCCGCCGGCGCGCGAAGGGGGGCCGCTCGTCCGCACGGCGCCCGTGGTGCCGGATAGGGCGGGTGCGGGCGGGACGGGATCGCGGAATCCGTGCAGGATCGCCGCGGACCGGGACGATAGGGGAGCAGAGTAGCGTCGGTGTCTTCCGACCCGACGCTTTCGGGGGACGGGCGGGCCGGGCGGGCGCAAGCCCGTCGGCGGCCGCCGCCCCGGAGCGACCGACACGACCGGACCGCGGCGGGCAGGGGAAGCCGCCGCGGGCGGGCGGTCGGGCGAACCGGGGACGGACGGCGGCGATCGAACCGGGTGCGGGCGGGGCGGCCGGCGGGCGGCCCCACCCGACCCCGGCTCGCCCGAGATCAGGGAGGATAGAATCGTGACCCAGACGCAGCCCGAAATGGATATTTCGGCCGTGTGGCAGGAGTACCGCGACCGGCCGACGCTGGAGCTGCGGAACAAGCTCGTCGAGCGCTACCTGCCGCTGGTCAAGTACAACGGCGAGCGCATCTGGGCGCGCCTCCCGGACGGCGTCGAGCTCGACGACCTGATTTCGGCCGGCGTGTTCGGGCTGATGGACGCGATCGACGCCTTCGACCTCACCCGTGGCGTCAAGTTCGAGACGTACTGCGTCCCGCGCATCCGCGGGGCGATGCTCGACGAGCTGCGGACGATGGACTGGGTGCCCCGGCTGGTGCGGAGCAAGGCGAGCAAGACGGAGGCGGCGCGGAAGGAGCTTGAGGCCGCACTCGGCCGCCCGCCCCGCCCCGAGGAGATGGCGGCGAAGCTCGGCATCCCGCTGGAGCAGCTCGACGCCCACATGGGCGAGGCGACCGCGGTGAACCTCGTGTCGCTGAACAAGAAGTGGTACGAGACGGACAGCTACAAGGACGTGCGCGAGATCGACATTCTCGAAGACAAGAAGGCGGAAGACCCGACGCACCGGCTCCAGAACCGCGACCTGATGCGCCTCGTGACGCGCGGGCTGAACCGGAACGAGCGGCTCATCGTCATCCTCTACTACTACGAGGAGATGACGATGAAGGAGATCGGCGCGACGCTGAACCTGAGCGAGAGCCGGGTGAGCCAGATGCACAGCAGCATCGTGCAGCGGCTCCAGGCGCACCTCAACAAGCGGAAGGGCGAGTTCGGGACGAACTAGCCCCGGGACGCGACCGATCTGGCCAATTCGCCTGGAATTATAGGCATTTCATAGGGCGGCCCGTTTGTCTGGGCCGCCCTTACCCACCTTACACCCACCACACAGGCGATCAATCGGGCCCGCAGGGTCGGCCCCGGTCGCGTGGACGTAGGTGCGGACGATCGTCTCGACCGAGTCGCCCAGGTACTTCGCCACATCTGCGATCGGCACATGCGCGGCGACAAGCGCCGTGACGACCGAATACCGGAGCGAGTGCGAGCCCCACGGCGTTAGGGCTGGTATGGCATCAGTATCGGCCGGGCGTCGGCCCCGGAAGTGAGGCTTCCGCTGCCGTCGGCAATGGCCGCACCGAGTTCCGTCAGATCGCGGAGGTCGCGGTCGGACGACCGGGCGCCGGTGTACCGTCGGGTCAAGGTCCGGCACAGCCCGTCCGCGGCCCGCCGCACGATCTCGTCCGTCTGCCGCCCGCCGTACAGGCTCGTACAGAGGATGACGACCAACGACTGGACCCGGGCCGACAGTTCGGACATGCGGCACTGTCGGTCGGCGAGTTTGAGCTGGTGTTTGCGCATCGTGCCGGAAACCTCCCGCGCGGCCGCCCCCAGGTGGTGGGCGGCGAACCCGGCGTGTTCCGCGAGGTCGCGCGGCAGCGGGGGTAATTCGACGCGGGCGCGGCGCACGCACGACCGGGCGAGCCACGCCGCGTACCGCCACGGCGCGGCACCGAGCTTCCACAGGTGAAGCGGGTTCAGGAAGTTCGGCTTGCGGATGTGGCCGGCCGCCAGGGCCCGGCCGATCGGCTCGAAGTACCGGCGGCCGTGCTGCTTGACGAGCGACTTGAAGAACGCCAGCCCGAGCATCTCGCCCTCGCCCTCGTAGATGCACGGGGCCAGGAACTCGTGCACGTTGTCGCCGAAGAAATGGCCCCCCAGGAACGCCCGCCCGCCGCACGTTTTCATGTACAGGTCCACCGCCGCTTCCTTCTGGGATTCGCTGCCGAAGATCTTGGCGACGATGCACTCCATCTCGCCCCGGTAGCCGGCGTCGAGCAACCCCCCGCACCATTCGGCCAGGGCGTCGCACGCGACGATCAAGCCGGCAAGGTGCCCGAGGCGGCGGCGAACCAACTCCCGCCGCGCGATCGGCTCACCGTAGGTCTTGCGGAACCGCGCCCACGGGATCATGTCGGCCAGCATCAGCCGCATCGTCCCGGCCGCGGTCGCGCACAGGGCGACCCGCCCGCGGTTGAGCCCGTGGTAGGCCACGGTGAGCCCGTCGCCGTCGGCCGGGTCAAGGCGATTCGCCGCGGGCACGCGGTAGCCGTCGAACAGGATGCCGTGGTTGTGGCAGTGCCGGAGGGCGTGCAGACCGTACCGCCGGAGCCGGAACTCGGGCGTCTCCGCGTTCGGTAAATCGACGACCAGCACGGCCGGCTTGCCGTCGATGAGGCAGACGAGCCCGACCGTCCGACCGGGCAGCACGTTCGTGATGAACAGCTTCTCGCCGGTCACCCGGTAGTCGTTGCCGTCGCGGACCGCGGTCGTGCGGAGGGCGGTCAGGTCGGTGCCGGCACACGGCTCGGTGAGGGCGAACGCGGACAACCGGCGGCCGCTCGCGAGCGCGGGCAGCCAGCGCCGCTTCTGCTCCGCGGTGCCGAAGTTTTGCACCGGGTCCACCGCCCCGATGCACCCGTGGACGGAGGCCAGCCCGGCGACGGTCGGGTCGAGGGTGGCCATCTCGGTGAGGAACCGGGCGAACTGTGAGACCGCGACGCCGGACCCGCCGTACTCGCGGTCGACGAGGAGCCCCCAGTAGCCGGCGTCGGCCAGCTCGCCGAGAACCCGCTCGGGGATCTTGTCGGCCTCGTCGTAAAGGGTACCCGCCGCGCGGTGCCGGCGGACGACCGCCAGGGAATCCCGCATAACCGCCCCCGCCTCGGGCGGCGGGGGGAGCGGCGGGATGGTCCACTGCCCGGCCGCGACGGTCGCGTCCCACACCGCCCGGTGGACGGGGCTGGCGGACGTCTGGTACCGGGCCGCGAAGAGCGCCTCGACGCGGTCGTCGGCCGTGTCCACCGCGCCGGTGCGGCGGACCTCCTCCGCCCCCTTGCCGCCGAGCCGCAGTGCCTCCTCCGCGAAGGACGTGGCGGGTGGCCGGGCGTCGGTACTCATCGGCGAACCTCCTCGTGTTCCCGGACGGGCGCCCCGTCCGCGTAGAACCCGCGCCCGTCACCGGCCTTCGCCCGCAGGATCGTGGCCACCCCGAACCGGTCACCGTAAGCGCCGCGGAGGACGTCCAGGTCGCGGACCACGGCGACGACGCCGAGGGCGTCAGCCGTGCGCAGCGGGCCGCCGCGGAACGGCGCGTACCCCGTGCCCAGCACCATCGCCAGATCCACCACCCACGCCTCACCGACGACACCGCCCTCCAGGCACCTCGCGGCCTCGTTGATCATCGGGTAGATTAGCCGCTTCTGAACCTCCCCGAATTCGCCCGCCCCGCTGCCCCGCGGCACGGGCCGCGGCCGGGTCGGCGTCGACCAGGGGGTCGGCCGGCCGCGGCGGGCGCCGCGGTACTCGTAGAACCCGCGGCCGGCCTTCCGGCCGAGCGCCCCGTCGCGGGCCATCGCGGCGAACCGTTCCGGCGCCGGCCCGGGGTCGCCCCCCCGCAGCGGCGCGAGCGCCCCGGACACGTCCGCGGCGATGTCCACGCCGACCTGATCCAGCAGTTCGAGCGGCCCCACCGGCATGCCGAACCGCACCGCGGCCCGGTCCACCTCCTCGCCCGGGACGCCGTCCAGTACCAGCCGCACGGCCTCGTCGAGGTACGGGAACAGGATGCGGTTCACGAGGAAGCCCGGGCTGTCCGCGACCACGACCGGCACCTTGCCGAGCTTGCGGACGAACTCCACCAGGGTGGCGACCGTGCCGTCGCCGGTGTCCCGCCCGCGGACCACCTCCACCAACTGCATGCGGTGGACCGGGTTGAAGAAGTGCAGCCCGGCGACGCGCGCGGGGTGCGGGGTGACGGCCGCGAGCCGCGTCACCGAGAGGGCGGACGTGTTCGACGCCAGGACGGCCGAGTCGCCGAGAGCCTCCGCGAGCTGGCGGAAGACCTCCCGCTTCACGTCCTCGCGCTCGACCACGGCCTCGACGGCCACGTCGGCCCCGGCGAGCGGCCCCCACTCGGTCGTCGCGGTGACGTTGTGCTGCGCCGCGCCGGCCGCCTCACGAGTGATCGCCCCCTTGCCAACCGCGTCGGCCGTGAGAGATTCGACCTTCTTCATGCCGCCCGCGACGATCTCGTCGGCGACGTCTTTCATCGCTACGGGGACGCCGGCGAGCGCGACGAGTTGCGTGATCCCCGCGCCCATCACCCCGGCACCGACCACCGCGACCTTGCGGACCGGCACGGGTTGCGGCCCGCCCGGAACCCACGTCGAGCGACTGCGGGCGCGTTCCCTTTGGAGGAAGACCTCGATCAGGTTGTGCGCGGCCGGGGTGAAGACCACCCGGACGAATTCGTCACACTCGGCGGCGAACCCGGCGGCGCGCGGCCCCCGAACCCCGGCCTCGATCGCGCGGAGCGCGGCGGGCAAGGCCGGGTAGTCACGGCCGCGCCCCGCGACCCGCTTGCGGGCGATCGCAAAGACCAGTGCCCGGCCCGGCCCGGTCCCGTCGAACACGGCGCCGAGCAGCCCGCGGCCCGGCCGGCGGACCGGGCGACCGGCGGGCACCTCGTCGAGGAACCGGGTCACGGCCGTTTCAAAGTCGTCGGGCGGCGCCGTGCGGTCGACCAGCCCCGCCGCGGCGGCCTTCGTCGCGCTCAGTGCCGTGCCTTCGAGGATCATTCGCAGCGCCTGCCGCAACCCGACGAGCCGCGGCAGGCGCTGCGTGCCGCCCCACCCGGGGATGAGCCCGAGCGTTACCTCGGGCAGGCCGAGTCGGGTCTGCGCGTCGTCGCGGGCGAGCCGCTCGACGCGGTCGAACAGCCCGTGCCCCGCGGTCAGGACCGCTCGCACCTCGGGTTCGGATTCGAGCCGCCGGATCCGGTGGACGTCCGCCCCGGCCAGGAACCCGGACGGCTTCGCGCTGCGGAAGGCGACCACTCGTGGCGGGTCGCGTTCGAGTCGCTCGACCACCTGCCCAAGATCCCGGATGACCTCGTCGTTAAAGACGTTCACGGGGGCGCCCTGGACGTCGAAGCTGACCGTCGCAACGCCGCGGGCATCGCGGTCCAGTCGCAGGTGACGGAAGTCGTCGGCCATGGCACGCCCCTGTGACGTTCAACTGAGACTCGTTTCCACCCACACCGCGACCCCCTGACCGCCGCCGACGCACACCGCGGCCAGCCCTCGTCTGAGCCCGCGGTCCCGCAGCGCCCGGAGCAGGGTGATGATGAGCCGCGTCCCCGAGGCTCCGACCGGGTGGCCGAGGGCGATCGCCCCGCCGTTGACGTTTAGCCGCTCATCGTCCAGCTCGCCGACCGGGGACTCGTCACCGAGTTCCGCCCGGGCGAACGCAGCCGACGCCATCGCCTTCCGGCACGCCAGCACCTGGGCCGCGAACGCCTCGTTGATCTCGACCAGGTCGAAGTCCGCGAGCCGCAGGCCGGTCCCGCGGAGCAGCCGGTGGATCGCGTACACCGGGCCGAGCCCCATCCGGCGCGGGTCGCAGCCCACGACGGCGTAACCGCGGACGAACCCGAGCGGCTGCCGGCCCGCGAGCCGCGCGGCCGGCGCGAGGATGACCGCGGCGGCGCCGTCGGTGATGGGGGAACTGTTTCCCGGCGTGAGGGTACCGTTCTCGCGGTCGAAAACCGGCTTCAGCTTGGCTAGGGCTTCGAGCGACTGGTTCGGCCGAGGCCCGGTGTCCCGACTCACCTCCCCACCGCCCGTCAGCGTCGGGGGG
This sequence comes from bacterium, assembly GCA_017308215.1. Classification (GTDB taxonomy): domain Bacteria; phylum Planctomycetota; class Planctomycetia; order Gemmatales; family Gemmataceae; genus Urbifossiella. The sequence continues at coordinate 6,147 of JAFKFQ010000149.1, forward strand.
ACGGGGACGACTTCGTCGCGAAAGAACCCCCGCTCCCAGGCGGCGACCGCCCGCTGGTGGCTGGTCAGGGCGAACCGGTCTTGCTCCTCGCGCGTGATGCCGAACTCCTTCGCCAGCACCTCGGCCGTCTGCCCCATGTTCAGCCCGCAGGTGGGGTCGGTCAGGCCGAGTTCGAGTGCGGCCACCGGCCTGAAGAAGCCCGGCCGAACGCGGGTGAGCAGCCCGAGCCTCCGCCAGAACCCGGCCCGCGACCAGTCGAGGAAAAAGGCGCGCGCCCGACGGTTCCACAACAACGGCACGTTCGTCAGCGATTCGGTGCCGCCGGCGACGATCAGTTCCGCCCGGCCTTCGGTGAGGATCTGCCAGGCGGAGAAGACCGATTCCATCCCCGAGGCGCAGTTCCGGTTGACCGTGTGGGCGATCCGGTCGCGCGGGATTCCGCTCCGCAGCGCGATCACCCGCCCGATGTTCGACGCCTCGGGCGGTCCGGCGACGTTGCCGAAGACGACCTCACCCACGTCGGTCGGTCGGAGGCCCGCCCGGGCCAGAACCGCCTCGACCGCGACGCGGCCGAGTTGGTCCGCCGGAACGGCTGCGAGGGCGCCGAACGCCTTGGCGAACGGCGTCCGCACGCCGGCCACGACGGCGAGTGGGGGCAGGCGGGTGGGGGAACTCGTCTCCGCCATGAGTCACCTCGGGTTTGCGTCCGGCCCGGCGTTGTCGCCCCGTCATTCGCTGCCGAGGTGCTGCTCACGGAGCACCCGGCGCAGCAGCTTGCCGACCGGGCTGCGGGGGAGCGGGCCGGGCACGACGGCCACCTCTCTCGGCCGCTTGTGGGCCTCGAGGTGCTGCCGGGCGAATTGGTCGAACGCCCGGCGGGTGAAGTGCGTGCCGGCCTTCGGCACCACCACGGCCTTGACCAGTTCGCCGCGGTCCGCGTCGGGGACGCCGAGAACGGCGATCTCCCCGACCCCCTCGCACTGGCACAGCACGCGTTCCACGTCGGTCGGGTAGACGTTGACCCCGTTGGTGATGATGACGTCCTTCTTCCGGTCGACGATCCGGAAGAACCCGTCCGCGCTGCACGCCGCCAGGTCACCGGTGTACAGCCAGCCGTCGCGGAGGGCGTTCGCGGTCGCGTCGGGGTCGTCCCAGTACCCGGCCATGACCTGCGGGCCGCGGACGACCAGCTCCCCCACCTCCCCGGCCGGGAGCGGCCCGGAGCCGGTGACGGGGTCCACGATCATGGCGTCCGTGTCCGGCAGCGGCAGCCCGATCGTTCCCGGCCGCGCGGTCCCGTCGAGCGGACCGACGTGGGTGACGGGGCTCGCCTCCGAAAGCCCGTACCCCTCGACAACGGCCGAGCCGCTCCGCCGACTGAACTCGGCCGCAACCTCGGGGCTCAGGCGGGCCCCGCCC
>JAFKFQ010000149.1:7618-36052 GCA_017308215.1 bacterium
CCCGAGATGACCGTTCGGATCGAACTCAGGTCGTAGCGGCGCCGCCGGAGCACCTTGTTGAACGCGACGAGCATCGCGGGGACGGCCGGGAAGTGCGTGGGCCGTCGCCGCTCGACGAGCGTCAGGATCTGATCCGCCCGGAACCGGTGGTGCAGGAGGAGGGTGGCACTCATCGCGACCCCGGTCAAGGCGCAAGCGGTCAGGCCGTAGATGTGGCAGAACGGCAGGACGGCCAGGAACGCGCTCCGGTCGGTCGGCCGGCCCCACCAGTGGTAAATCTGCAAGGCATTCGCGAGCAGGTTCCGGTGGGTGAGCAGGACGGCCTTGGGCCAGCCGGTCGTCCCGCCGGTCGGCACGATCAGCGCCGGTTCCTCCGGGCGCGGGCGGGGCAGGTCGTGGTCTGCCACGGCCGCCGCCAGCGCCTCGTTCAAGCCGGTTGTGCCCGACGGGCGACGCCAGGAGCGGAGCCCGAGCCGCCGCAGCCGGGCAAACAAGTATGTCAGGGCGGCGAGCCCCGGGAGCCGGTCCGCCAGGCTGGTGACGAACAGGACGTCCGGCCGACCGTCCTTCTCGCTGCCGAGGAGCGGCAGTAGCAGGTCCAGACAGACGACGGCCCGGCAGGCGGTCGTCCGTAACAGCACGGCGACCTCCTCGGGAACCATCAGGGGGTTGAGCGGGACCGCCACCCCCCCGGCGATCCAGGTGCCGAAGAGGGCGATCAGGTATTCCGGGGCGTTCGGCAACAAGATGCCGACCCGATCACCCGGTTGCAGACCCCGCGCCCGCAAGGCCGTCGCCATTCGGCGGCTGTGGTCGAGAAGTTGGCCGTAGGTCAGTACCTGTCGGTAGTAGCTGCACGCGTCCCGGGTCGGGAACCGCCCGGCGGCTTCCTCCAACAGCCAGTAGGCCGGCTCCGACGGATACTCGAGGTGAGTCGGAACGTCCTTCGGGTAATGTGCAACCCAGAGCCGGTCGGATACGCGGGGAATGTGGGCCAGCATGCACCCTCCCTAGTCGGCAGGCCGATCAGGAAGTTGTGGCCGCTTACGGATTAGATCTGTGGGCGTCTCGGCCAATAGTTGAATGCGCAACTACGGGCAGCGGCCGGGAGAGGGACGCCGCCTCATTATACCTGGGGAGGAGGGACAAAAGCAAAGCACGCGGGTCTCCGATGATTCATAGTCAACGATTTCATCGGATTTCAGCGGGGAAGAGCGGCTGTTTCCGGCGTATGTCGCAGCGATTTATCGGCGCCAGTACTCTGAACGAGCCGATGATCGACCGGGCGATCCAGGTTGGTCAGCCAGGCCCCGTTACCCGGTAATCTGTTCTTTCCGCAACTTCCTGTATCTGAGTGGCTGACTGCAAGCTTGTAGACGAAGGCCGGTCTGTCCAGGACGATGGCGTTACCACACGACCCTCGCCCGGACGGAACCGGCTATGCCATCTTCGCATCCCCTCCCGCCGTCGTGCCACGGGTTTTCCCGCCTCTCCTCTGTACACGACCCGCGGTCCCCTCCCCGGCTGGCGTGGCTGCTGGTCGGGGCCGTCCTGGCCCGCGGCCGGCGGATCGTGACGAATTGGATCCGGGCCGCCGGGCTGAACGGCGAGTACCGCCCGCGCCACACCACCGTCGCGGCCACCGGGAAGCGAACCGACCGGATGGCCGCCCAACTCGCTCACGAGGTCGTCAAGCCGCTGGTAGTTAACGCGGTGTGCGAGGTTACCCGGCGGCGAGGCCGTCGAAGTCGAGCGGCCGGCGACCGAGCGCGCGGTTGATCCAGACGGCGACCGTGTGCCCGAGCACCTTCCGGATCACCCGGTGGCTCAGGCGCCACAGGTCCCGCGCCCACGTCCGCTTGATGCAGAACCGCTCGGCCAGCGGACCGAACACCGTCTCGATGGTCCGGCGGGCGCGGCTCAGCCGCCGCGACCGCTGCGGGTCCGGATCCGTCGACCGGTTCTTGAACGAGGGGAGCCGCCCCACCCCGCCTGCGGCCAACTCGTCCCGGACCGGCGGGGACCAGTCGTTCCGGCCCCGACCCCGCTCGACCCGGGCGGCGGGTCGAGCGGGCCGACCATCGCCACGTCGCTCACGCTGGCCGGCGCCAGGTCGGACGCCACGATGGCCCTGGCCGGGGCGAGGTCATTCCATCTGTGCCGAAAGTCGTTGGCAGCGGAGGATGCGAACGCCGTTAGTCAGGAGCTTGGCCCAGACCCCCGCTCCGCACCCGCCAGCTCCGCCGGCCCCAGGCCGGGAGCCCGCCCAGCCCGCCCCCGAACGACACCCGCGCCCCGAACCCCGACTCGACCCGCCGGCGGTGTCGCAGGAGCGCCCGGCCGAACGCCGACCGGGCCAGTTCCAGCCCCCGCCGCCGGTGCCGGCTCACCCGCCGGTGGCCCTGCCCGGCCGCCGGGTCGTCGGCCGGCACGACCAACTGATACCCGGCCGCACCCGCCGCGTCGAACAGCGGCCCGCTGTCGTAGTTCCCGTCGCCCACCAGGTGCCCGCCCCCGCCGGCGCGACCGACCAGTGCCCCGGCCACGACCGACTCGGCCGCGCTCGGCCGGGTCACGTCCCGCGCCTCCGGGACGGCCGGCCGGCGGCCCGGAGCCGGTCCTCAACCCCCCGGAGGACGGCCCCGACGGCCAGCGACCGGAGCCGCCGGCTGACGGTCGACGGGGCCGGGAGGGCGGCACCCGGTGGCCGGCCCCGACCCCGTTCCGGCGGTCGCACGCCCACCGGATCGGGCGGTCGTGGACGGCCGCCCAGAGGAGGACGAGGGCCGGGAGCCACGGCTGGTGGTGGACGTACTTCCGGGTGATCGTTGCGCCCACCTCCGTCACCAGCTGGTACAATCGAGGCCAGAGCTCGCGCTCCATCGGATCCCCCCGGTTGGTGTGGTAACCCCGAGGAGAATCGACCCGGAGCGCGAGCGCAATCCCCTACATGACTTGTGGCACAGATGGAATAACCTCTCACGCGCCGGGCGTGCCCCCGGAACCCGTACCTGGTGTTCCGGGCCATGTGGTCGTACCCGAACGCCGCGTCCCCCTTCAGCCGGCGGCAGAACATGGCCCGGGCGGACCGGTACACCTCGACCAGCAGGCGGTCCACCCGCCACGCCGGTTCCCGGGCGGCCAGCCGATCCGCCAGGTGCTGGTGCATGGCCCGCTTGACCGTGTACCGGTTGGCGAGACGCACTACCACCGCATCACCAGCGACGAGACTCGCATCGCTATCGCCGGCCCGGCGCGGGGATCGAGGGGATGTTTTCACCCAGGCGGGCAACATTCAGCGGCACACGCCGCTTCTTCCACCGGAGAACAGTGGCACGGATCCCGGCACAGACTTGGCACGGAATCTGGTATGGACAGGGGCGGCCTACAACAGACGGAACAAGACGCCTTCGCCGCAAACGCAAGCGGACGGGGAGGTTAGTCCCTCCCCGTCCGCTCCAGTCCGGACGATCAGGTGACCCTGCGGGGATTCGAACCCCGGTCTCAACCTTGAAAGGGTCGTGTCCTAGGCCTCTAGACGACAGGGCCACGTCGCAAGCGCATGCCAGGACCGTTTCGATTTATGGCCCGCCGCCCGCCGCGTCAACCCGGCAACCCGCGGCTTCGCGCGCTACCGTGACAGGCTCAGTTCGTTGAACTTGCGGGCCTCCAGCGGGTGGAGGTCTGCCGCCGTCAGCCCCAGCCGGCGCGCCTCGGCCAGCGGGATCTCGCGGCGGGGGCGCGTCGCCACGTCTTGGTCGTAGGCCCAGCCGAGGTGGAAGTGGTACGCCGCGCTGTTCTGCTGCACCAGCGCCAGCTTCAAGTCCTCCACCGCCTCCGCCGTCCGCCCGCCCTTCACCAGGTAGCACACCGCCCGGGTGTCGAGGTACGCCGGCGCCGGGCCGCGCACCGCGATCACCTCTGTCATCATGTCGATCGCCCGCCCCGCCTCCGCCGGGCGGTGCAGCGCCAGCAGCATCGCCAGGTTGTTCTTGTACGTCTCCACCGGGCACCGCCGCAGGTCCGCCGGGCTCAACCCCTTCGCCCGCGCCAGTACCGTCTCGTAGGTGTCGATGGCCGCGTCGTACTTCTTCTGCGCGTCGAGCAGCTCGGCCTTGCACCCGAGCAGCGTCACCTGCTCGAACGCGCTCGTCGTCGCCCTCGCCCGTGCGTCGAGCCAGTCGGCGACCTTCTGCTCGGCCGCCGGCCCCGGCGACTTGGCCCGCACGGCGCCGGTCATCAGCCGGGCCGTCACCTCAAGCGGCGCCGTCGCCGCCCGCTCCTCCGCCAACTTCAACGCCTCGTCGGTCCGCTTCCGGTTGATGAGGAACGCCGCCAGTGGCAGGTGGGCGTAGCCGTCGTCGGCCCGCGCGTCCTTGAGCAGCCGCTCGTACACCCCCTGGACTTCGGGGTAGAACCCGAGCTCCTCCAGCAGCGGCCCGGACTGCGACCGGGCGAACCGGTCCTCGGCCGCACCGGGGAAGTCGAGAACGCGCGTCTTCGCCTCGTCCCGCTTCTTCTCCGCCTCGACCGTCTTCCCGGCCTTCGCCGCGTCGTCGGCCTCGCGCTTCAGCAGGCGGGCATCCTCGCGCGCCGCCTCCCACGACCGCGGGGCGAACGCCTTTAGCCGCCCCACGGTCTGCCGCGCCCGCGCCACGTCGCCGGTGCCGAGGTACACCCGGGCGAGCGTCGCCAGGTGCTCGGCGCCGACCCCGGACCGGGCGCGGGCCGCCTTCTCGAAGTACTCGACCGACTCGAACACCTTCCCCTGGTCGAAGTGGAGCTTGCCGAGGTGGTAGAACTGGTCCGGGTTCAGGTCGCCGAACCGGGCGTACTCGGTGAGCACCTTCGTCCCCTCCGCCCGCGTCCGCGGGTCGATCGTCTGCACCATCGCCTTCGCCTTCTTGTCCTCTTCGTCGGGCGGCGTGTTCTGCTCGACCAGCTTCAGCGCCGCCTCGCGGTGGTGGTACGCGTCGGCCTGGGCGAGCATGGTCAGCGCCAGGTACCGCCGCGCCCACCGGGCGGCGTCGCCGGCCGCCCCGCGGGACAGCTGCTGGAGCATCGCCTCGGCCTCGGGCGCCTTCCCGCCGCGCTGGAGGTAGAGCACCAGCTGCCGCGTCGGGTTGAGTTCCTGTGGGGCGACGGCGGCCGCCTCACGGTAGCGCTTCTCGGCCGCAGACGCGTCGCCGACCAGTTCGTGGCACGTCGCCAGGGTGTCGATCAGCTCGGCCTTCTTGGCCGGGTCCGCCGGCACGTTCCTGGTCAGCCGGTCTTCGGCCTGCGCCAGCGCCGCCTTCGCCGCGTCGGTCCGGCCGAGCCGCACCTGCTGGGCGACCAATGCGCCCCACGCGTCCGGAACGGTCTCGCCGTAGAAGACTGCGCTCTGGAACGCCTTCAGCGCCTCCTCGTCGTCGCCGATCGCGCCGAGGAGCGACCCGCGGAGCAGCAGCACCCGCCAGTCGCGGTGGTCGGCGGGGGCGACCCGGTCGATCGTCGGCCGCTCGGTACTCGGCAGGTCACGCGCGAGCAGGTCGCGGACGGCGCGGAACCGCTCCAGGTCTTCGGGCAGCGGCACGTCGGACTGCAGCGCGTTCAGCAGCGCCGCGGCCTGGTCGTCCTGCTTCCGCTCGCGCAACAGCTCGACCGCCCGGCGGACGACGTACTCGTCGCGCTCGCCGCGCTCGATCGCCGCCTGGAAGTTGGTCAGCGCCGAGTCGGTAAGCCCCTCGATCTCGTCGAGCCGGGCGAGGGCGACGTAGGCCCGCCCCCACCCGGGCCGCGCCGTCTTGGCGGCGACCGCCTGGGCGCGGAGCTGGCCGACGGCGGCGTCACGGGCTCCCTTGTCCGCGATCTGCTTGACCTCGGGGAGGCGCACGATCACCCGGCCGAGCGTGCCGATCGGGCCGCCCCCGCCCTCGATCGCGTCGATCCCGTCGAGCGCCCGGTTCACCACGTCCGGCTTCTTGAGCATCACCCCGAGGTCCACCAGGACGGCGCGCGAGAGGAGGTCGGAGCGGTCGAGCGCGGCGGCATTCGCGTAGCATTCGACGGCGAACTCGCGGAGCGGGCCGGCCTCGGCGTCCGGGGCGGCGGCGGCCACCCGCGTCGCCGCCTCGCCCACCCCGCGCAGCAGCCGGTTCTGGTCGGGCGCGGGGAACTTCTCGGAACCGGCCAGCGCCGCCCGCAGGTCGGCGGGCGTCGGCCGCCGGCCGCGGAGCGGACCGACGCCCTTCGCCATGCGGATCTCGACCGTGTCGCCGTTCGCCTTCGCGGCGTCGGCGAGCGTCTTCGCCCGCTGCTCCGGCGAGTCGATCGCGCGGACCCCGGCCAGCGCGACCCACGCGGGCACGTTCTTCGCGTCGGCGCGGACGAGCCCTTCGAGCAGGTCGGCGGCCTTCTGCTTGTCGCCCCGCGCCACCCACGACTCGGCGACGATGATGTCGAGTTCGGGGGTCCGCTTCGTCCCGGGGGGCGGCGTGACCGCGCGGTCGAAGTCGCCCCACTTCCGCGCCGCCGGCGCCTGCGTCCGGAGTGCGTCTCGCTCCATGCGGGCGAGCTCGGGGCGGAGGGCTTCGAGCTTGTAGCCGTAGACGAGTTGCTGGTAGCGCGGCAGCGCGTCCTTGACCTTGCCGAGCCGCCGCAGCGCCTCGGCCTGCCCGACGACCGCCGGCAGGTACGCCGGGTCGTCCTTCAGCGCGTCGGTGTAGCACGACAGACTGCGGTCCGGGTTCTGTACCGCCTCGTAGCACCGGCCGAGCCCGGCCATCGCCTTCTTGTGGAACTCGGGCAGGCGGGCGAGCAGCGGCGCCACCTCTTCGAGGAGCGGCCGGGCGGCGGCGAAATCGCCCTTCACGAGCGCGGTGCGGCCGCGAAGGTACTTCACGATCCGGTCGCGGTCGAGCTCGTTGAGCGCCACCTTGTCGGTCAGCCTGGCCGACAGGTCGAGTTCTTCCAGGTCGATGAGCCGGTCCACGACGTAGAGGTACAGGTCGTTCGTCTCGCCGAGCGCCTCGGCGGCGCGGCGGAGCACGTCGATCGCCTCGCCGCGCTTGGCCTGGTCGGCGAGCACCCGCGACAGCATGAGCCCGGCGGCGACGTTCTTCGGGTCGGCGCCGGCGGCGACGCGGAGGTGGTCCTCGGCCTTCTGGAGTTGCGGCTGGATCGTCTCCGGCCCCTTGATCTCGACCAGTTCGATCTCGGCGGCGGCCATGCGGGCGTCGGGGTTGGCGGCGCCGCCGGGCATCTTGTTGATGGCGTAGTCGATCTGGCCGCGGGCGCGCTCGGTCTCGCCCTTGAGGAACATGAACCGGGCGGCGACGACGCGCGCGGCCACGTCGCCGGCGTACGGCTCCTTCGTGAGGAGGATGTCCAGGTATTCGCTGGTGGTGTGCTCGGGGTGGTTGTACGCCCGGTTGCCGTTGAGGAGTCCGAGCAACCTCGCCGCAACCTCGGGCCGCGCCCCCTTCGGGCTGCGGACGGCGCGGTCCAGGTACTTGACCGCGCTGCCGAAGTGAGTTTGAGGCTGAGGTCGATGAGCGTCTTGCGGTCGTCGCTGTATTCCGGGAACTGGCGGAGGAACCCTTCGAGCGCCTGCACCGCCGGTTCGGCGAGCTTCGGGTCGGCCTTCGCCCGCCCGGCCATCAGGTGCGCGTAGCGGACGTAGGCGTCCTCGTCGGTCTTCCGGTACTTGAGGTACTGCTGGTAGTAACGGGCGGCTTCGTCGAGCTTCTCCGGGTCGCCGTTGGCGCCCGCCTCGGCCTTCTCGGCCTGCGTCTTGAGGATCGCCGCCTGCCGCCGCCCCTGGACCGCGTGGACGGCGACCGTGCCGCTGGCGCCGGCGACGGCGACGGCGAGGAGGATGCTCAACCGCTTGAGGCTGAGAACACGACGCATGGGCGAACCTCGGTCCGGTCGAAACGAAGAAAGGGGTTGGGCGGCCCCCATTGAGCGTAGCACACCGGATCTGTGTTGGGCAGTGGAGCGGAAGGGAGACGACAGCGGGCAGAAGACCGTAACGGGCGGTGGCCGGCGTCCCGGATCGCCCGCGCAACGAATAAGCCCGGGGGTTGTAGTCCCCGGGCTCGGTACCGTGTCCTCTGTCTCCCGTCCTCACGCCTTCCGCTTCAGCGCTCGCCGCAGCCCGAGGACCGGGAAGGCGGCCAGGGCCAGCAGCGCGGCCGGCGGGGCCGGGACGGCGGCGGTCGAAGTCACCACCGAAGTGCTGATCCCGGCAGTGAAGCTGGCGCTCGAGGCGGTGATCGACTCGACGCGGAAGTTGAGCACTTGCTGGACACTGAACGTGTCCGGGATGCTTGACACGTTTGGGGTGGAGGCCAGGAACTGACCCGAGCCGATTGTGACTGGGCTGGCGTTGGCGGTCACCGGTCCCAGGATCGTCGTGCCGTTGCCCGTCAGGGTCGCCGTCCCCTCGTTCGAGGTGTTAGCGAACGCCGCGGTGTTCGAGATGTTCCCGACGAAGAACCCGGGCGAGCCGGGGTTGGCGTTCTGGAACCCGTCGTCGGTCACGGTGATCTTCAGCCCGGCGCCGGCGGTGAAGCCGGCCCCGGCCTGGGCGTTCAGGCCGGTCGAGATCGCGTGGTCGGCCCGGACGCCGTCGCCGCTGCTCGTGTTGATCGTGATCTGGACGTTGTTGAAGCTCGGGGTGTTGAACGAGGGCGGCAAGGTGGCGAGGGTGTACGACTGCGAGAAGCTGCCGCCGCCCGTTTCCTCGACCAGGATGACTGTGCCGGCGGCCGAGACGCCGGGCGAGGCGAACACGGCGGCGGCGGCGAGCAGGGCGGCCGCCAGCCATCGGGGCTTGTGAAGGACCATAGGACGGGACTCCTCGGGTCGGTACTCGAACGTCCGGGTATACACCCCACACGGAATCACGGCCAGACCGACCCCCAGTCTGGCATTCCCGGCCGCGATCCGAGTCCAGATCGGACTCCCGGGTCGGCGAAGGGGGCCGAACCGGTGCGGGCAGTGCGGGCGTCCGCGGGCTAGGATCTAGGAAAGCGGAACGAACCCCACTCTGTCAACCCAATTCCCGCGTATTTGCCGGTTTTGACAGACCGAACTCCGGCCCGTGCGATACGGTTCCGTCGATATCGACCGCGCCGGTTGTAAGAGTTGATCTTGATTCCGCTTTCGACTTCGGGGCAGGATACCCGCGCGACGGTCCGGGACGGACTTCGTTAGTGGGGGCGAACGCGCCACGGTCGAACTGTAAAGCAGGCTTTACACACCGGCCGCCGGGTTGTTTAACACAGGCCAGCAAACATGCTCTACACTGCTGGGGTTGGTCATCCTGTTCGCCCGCTGCGGTGCCACGCCGTGTTCCCAGCCGCCCTCCCACACACCCGCGTCATCAGCTTCGACGTGGAGGAGCACCACCGCATCGAGGCGGCGGCGGGCGTGGCCGTACCGGTCGGGTCGCAACGGGCCTATGGCGAGCGGATGGAGCGAGTCACCCTCGACCTCCTCGACCGCCTCGCCGCCGCCAACGTCCTTGCGACCTTCTTTGTAGTCGGTGACATTGCCGAGACCCGCCCACGGCTCGTCCGGGCCATCCACGCCGCCGGACACGAGATCGGTTCGCACAGCTGGGACCACCGCCGTGTCCACCACTTCGACCCGAAGTCGTTCCGCGATGACCTGTTACGCAGCAAGGACGCGATCGAACAGGTCACCGGCGAGCGCGTCACCGGGTTCCGCGCGCCGACGTTCAGCGTCACACGCGAGACCGGTTGGGCAATCGACGTACTGGCCGAGTGCGGATTCGAATACGATAGTTCAATTTTTCCCGTCCGCCACGACCGTTATGGCATCCCTGACGCCCCCCGCGGTCCGTTCATCGCCCAGGGAGCCGAGCAAGAGTTGCTCGAACTCCCACCGCTGACGTATCGTGTGGCGGGAGTGAACCTTCCGGTCGCGGGCGGTGGCTACTTCCGCCTGTTCCCGCCTGCGATAATGCGGGCGGGGCTGCAGCAGGCGGCGCGGGGCGAGCAAAACGTGGCGATGCTGTACTTCCACCCGTGGGAGTTCGACCCTGAGCAGCCGCGCCTGCCGCTCGGCCGACTCAGCCGCTGGCGAACTTACGTCGGGGTGGGCAAGACGACGGATCGTTTGGAACGGTTACTGCAAGGCTATTCATTCCGCCGAGCGATCGATGTGGCTCGCGATCTGCGGACGGAAACGCTGCCACGTTATCGGGTTGCGGAAGAAGTGAAGGCGGCCGGCGTCGCTCTCGCATAGCTTCCTGCGTTCAGCTCATTGGCTTCGGGACGGGGGGGGCGCCCCCACCAGCCAATGAAAATGGCCAGAACGTCATCCTGCTCGCAGCCGCTCGGCGGCGCGGAGCATCTCGGCAGCCTCTTTACGCGTCGTCTCCGACCGCGACTCGCCGCGTAACATCAGTGCGAGCTCTTCAACCCGGGCCTCGACGCCAGTCAGCTCCGCGATCGTCGTCGCGGTCTTCTTGCCGGTACTCGCCTTGCGGATAGTCCACTGGTGCGCGGCGTAGCTTGCCACCTGCGGCAGGTGGGTGACACAAAGAACTTGGTGTGTCGCCCCGAGGCTGGCGAGCTTCTGGCCGAGCACGTCGCCGAGCCGCCCGCCGACGTTCGCATCGATCTCGTCGAACACGACCAGCGTGCGCACCGGGTCGTGCGCCGCCAGCACTGTCTTGAGCGCCAGCATGGTGCGCGAGAGTTCGCCGCCACTCGCCACCTTCCGCAACGGCCGTGACGGTTCGCCGGGGTTGGCGCAGAGCATGATGTCGAGGTGATCCGCGCCGGTCGCCGGCACCTCGCCGCCGAGCGGGTCGTCGTCGAGCGGGACGGGCTCGAGTACGGCGTCGAGTTTGGCGAGCGGCATGCCGAGGTCCGCGAGGTGTTTCTGCGTGTCGGCGACGAGCTTCTTGGCCACCTTCGCCCGCCCCTTGCTCAGCACCACCGCCGCGTCCTTCAGCTCGGCGACCGCGCTTCGCAGGTGCGCGTCGATGCCCGTGAGGTCGTCTTCCTGGCGCTGCAACTCGGTCTCGCGGGCGTCGAGCGTGGCGCGGTAGGCGATGAGCTCGTCGGGCGTCTTGCCGTAGCGTGCCTGGAGCTTCTTGAGGAAGCCGATGCGGCCTTCGACTTCCTCCAACCGGTCCGGGTCGGCCTCGAAGCGCTCCGACAGGTCGCGGGCGGTCTCGGCGAGGTCTTCGACCTCGGGGCGGAGCGCTTCGAGTCGCGCCGCCACCTCGGCGAGCTTCGGGTCGAGCGCCGCCCAGCGGTTCGCCTCCTTCACCAGCCGCGCCACGACATCGACGACGGCCCCGTCGTCGTCCGCGAGCCGCGCCGCGACCGTACCGGTGAACTGCGCGAGGCTCTGGGCGTGAACGAGTGTTTCGCGCTCCTTCACGAGCGCCGGCAGCTCGTTCGGGACGAGTTTCGCCGCGTCGATGTCGTCGCGCTCGAAGCGGACGAGGCTGAGCTCGCGCTGGCGCGTCTGCCGCGCTTCGTTGAGGGTGCGGAACTGGCGGCGCAGCTCGCGGACGCGGTCGGCGGCGGCGGCGTAGCGGCGGCGCGGCTCGGTGAGGCGGCCGAAGGCGTCGAGCAGGTCGAGCTGGTACGCCGGTTGGAGGAGCGAATAACTCTCGCGCTGGCCGTGGACGTCGACCAGCATCTCGCCGATGCGCCGTAGCGTGGCGACGGCGACCGGCACGTCGTTGACGAGCGCCGAACTGCGGCCGGAGCGCGACAGGCGGCGGGTGAGGATCAGGTCGTCCTCGTCGAGCGGCGATTGCAGCACTTCGGACGCGAATTCGCGCTGCTCGGAGCGCGTCAGCTCGAAGCGGCCGGTGACGCGGAGCTCCTCGGCCCCGGTGCGGATCAGATCGGCCGAGCCGCGCTCCCCGAGGAGGAGCCCGAGGGCGCCGAGGAGGAGCGACTTGCCGGCGCCGGTCTCGCCGGTCCAGGCGCAGAACCCGGGGCGGAGCTCGACGCGCACGTCCTCGATGAGCGCCAGGTTCTGGACCGCGAGTTCGCGCAGCATGTGGGCATGGTACGCGAGTTCACCGGGCGGGTGTAGGTGAGCCGCACGCCCGGAAATCAGCCCGCCGTCGGCCGCCGCTTGACGCCCACCCGGCGCGCGATCACGCGGTCGGGTAGCCAGCGGGTCAGCTTCATCAGTAGCGACATCTGCCACGGGAACGCGTACACCGCCGGCCGCCGTCGCAGCGCCCGCAGGATGCGCGCCGCGGCCGCGGCGGGCTCCATAATGAACGGCATCGGCGGGTTGTTCGCCACGATCGCGGTGTTGACGAACCCCGGGCACACCGCCGTCACCGCGACGCCGTGCGCCCGCAACTCGATGCGCAGCCCTTCGAGGTAGCCGTTTAGTGCCGCCTTGCTCGCGCAGTACGCCGCCGCCCCTGGCAACCCTTTGAACGCCGCCAGGCTCGAAATGCCGACGAGGTGACCGCGGCCGCGGGCGAGCATCCCCGGCAGCACCGCCTCGATCGCGTACACGACCCCGAGGAAGTTGACGCGCAGGATTTCCTCGACCTTCGGGACGTTCATCTCCGCCGCGCCGGTGTGGTCGCTCATCCCGGCGTTGGCGATGAGCAGGTCGGTCGGGCCGAGGACGCGCTCGACGGTCTGAATCGCCGCGCCGAGCGCGGCGCGGTCGGCCACGTCGGCGACGGCGGTCTCGACCGTGCCGCCGGCCGAACGCACCTCCTCCGCGAGCGACGCGAGCAGGTCGGCACGTCGCGCGACCGCCCCGACCCGCGCCCCTTGCCGCGCCAGCGCGACCGCCAGCGCCCGGCCGATCCCACTGGACGCCCCCGTCACCACCGCCGTCAGGTCCGCGCCAGCCATCCCCGGTTCGCCCCCCGCTACGACACGCCCGGCCGGCACGCGAAAACCGCGCGGCCGTGCCGGTCGGCCGCCGGAGATGGCGGCGGGGGAGGCATATTTCCCCGTATCGGGTTGGCAAGGCGCGCCGGCCCCGGCAGGATGAACGAAGGACCGCCCGCACCGAGGCCGCATCATGGTGTCCGTCCGTCCGGGCCGGTGGCTCCCGGTTCTCGCCGCCGTCGCCCTCTTCCCCGTCGCGGCGCCCGCGCAGGTCGTCTACCCCGCGGTGCCCGACAAGCTCGCGGTCGAGTTTCGCTACCGCATCCGCGCCGACCGCGACGAGCGCGTCCGCCAGTTCCGGCAGATGGAGGCGGTGCTCAAGGACATCGGCTTCCAGCGCGACACGACCGGCGAGCTCGAACCCGACCTGGACGTGTTCGACCCCGCCGCCGAGCGGATGCGCGGCACGCTCGACGCGAAGCAGCTCGGCCGCCTCCTCGCCGACCCGCGGATCAAGACGGTCCTTTACCGACCAGCGCGTCGCGGTCCGGCTGACGCTGGCGACCGGGTTCACGCCGCGCGAGCAGCAGCGGTTCCACGGGCAGGCGGTGGCGCAACTCGCCCGCATCGGCTTCCGCGAACTCGTCGGCTACGACCCGCAGGGGTTCACGATCGTCCGCGGCGACCTGCCGGCGGGGAACCTGCTCCGGCTGCTCAAAGACCTGCGCAACGAGCCGTCCGGCTGGTTCGCCGCCGAGGGCGAACCGGTCGAGCTCCCCGCCCCGCTCCGCGACGTGGTGCCGGTGCGGTTGGTGCAGGTACTCCCCGTCACCGACCCGCCGCCGTTCGCGGCGCCGCCGGTGGCGCCGAACCGCGCCGTGTTCGCGCCGGACCTGCGGGCGATCCTCGACGACAAGGCGGGGGCCGGGCAGCCGCTGCGCGTCGAGGTGATCACCGACCGGCCGCTCACCGGCACCGACGTGGACCGCATCCGCTCGACGCTGCTGACGACGTACAGCCGGGTGGCGCCGAACCCGGTGACGAAGCGGAACGAACTCCAGGCGGCGACCGTGGAGGGCGCCGTCGGGACGGTGCTGACGCTGCGCTTCCTCTCCGCTCTGGACGTGGAGCGGTTCGCGGCCGAGTCGGGCGTCGTGTACATCCGACTCCCGCGCCCCGCGACCGAGACCGCCGGGGCGCCCCCCGCGGGCGCCCCGGCCGCCACCGCACCAGCGGCCGCGCTGTCGGCAACAAAGTTGGCCGATTTCCACCAGCGCGGCAACCGCGGCAAGGGAACGAAGGTCGTTGTGATCGCCACCGAGTTCCCCGGCCTGAAGGCGGCCGAGGGGGGCGGGTACACGCTCGACGCGGCCGGGCCGCCGGTGGCGTTCCTCGACCTGACCGCGGAACTCTCGCCCGACCTGCTCCCGGCGCCGACGGCGGACGCGGCCCAGAGCGTCGGCACCGCCGCGGCGCGGGCGGCGCGCCTCGCCGCGCCCGACGCCTCGCTCGTGCTGGTGCGCGTGAACCCCGCGTCGTACTTCCAGGTGGTGAGCGTGGCGCGGTTCGCCCGCGGCGACGCCGTCTTCTCGGAGGCGATGCAGTCGCGCATCGCCGAGCTGACCGTCCGCACCGAAGACTTGAAGAGGCGCAACACCGAGGCGGTGGCCGAGTACCAGGAAGCGTTCCGCAACACCAGCGACGACGACGCGCCGCGGACGCGCCGCGAGGCCGCCACGAAGGCGCTCAACGACCTCCTCCTGGAGGAGCGCGACACGAGCGCGGCCATCGCCCGCTCGACCGCGCTGCAGCGCGCGACGGAAGGGCTCGCCGGGGCGACGGTCGTGGTGAACACACTCGTGTGGGACGCCGGATTCCCGATGGACGGCCTTAGCACGCTCAGCCAGTACGTGGACACGGGCTACGCCGGCGACGCGGTGGTCGAGCCGGTGAGCCGGTCGGCGACGCGCCCGCGCCTCGCCGCGCGGCCGCTGTGGGTACAGGCGGCGAGCCCGTCGATCGGGTCGGTGTGGGGCGGGCCGTTCGTGGACGCGAACGGGAACGGGCGCAGCGAGTTCGCCCCGCCCGGCGTGCCGCTGCCGAAGGGCGAGTGGAACCGCGAGCTGAACTTCCTCGCCACCCGCGGCGCCGACGGCACCGTGACGCCGACCCTGAAGTCCGGCACGAAGGTGCGGCTCACCGTGCAGTGGCGTGAGACCCACGACCCGACTGCCTACGGCGGCACTGCGGCCGTATTCCCCCTGACGGTCCGCGTGTTCCAGCAACTCGACCCGGAGGGGAAGACGCGGGCGAGCGACGAGCTGAAAGAGGTCGCACGCCCGGTCGGCGGCCCGTACCGGCTGGTCGCCGAACCAACCTACGGCATCTACGAGCAGGTCGTGGAGTTCGCCGCCCCCGAGGACGGCCGCTACGCGATCATGTTGGAGGGCCGCGAGTTGTACGACCCGCGCCTGCCGGCGCTGCGGCGCGAGCTGCAGGTGAACCCGCGCATCTTCGCCGAGTTCGTCGGCGCGCCCGGGCGGCCGGTGTTCGCGTCGTTCGCCCCGGCCGCCGGCGGTGTCGGCGTGCCGGCCGACGCCCGCTCGGCGGTGACCGTCGCCGCTGCGGGCGAACCACAACTGCTCGGCGCCGGCCCCGGCGTCGCGCTGCTGCCGAAGCCGGACCTGTTCACCGACGGCTCGGTCGGCGGCTCGCTCCGCGGAAACGGCGTGGCCGCCGGGTTCGCCGGCGGCGGGCTGGCAGCTCTGATCGGCTCCGGGGCGCCGGCGTCGGACCTGCTCCGCGCGATCGGCCTGCCGCGCGGCGGCGTGTTCGCCGTCCCCGACGGCTGGCTCCGCCTCCGCGGCGGGCCGTGACCGGCGTCAGCCGAGCGGGCGTTCCATCCGAAAGTTGACGAATTGCTCGCCCCGGCAGGCGACCACCTGTGGGGCGAGCAGAGTGAAGCCGGCCGCTTCGAAGAACGGCCGCGCCGTCAGACTCACCTCGACCCACACCCGCCGCAGCCCGCGCCGCTTCGCCTCGTCGAGGAGTTCGTCGAGTAGTGCCCCGCCGATGCCGCGGCGCGGGTGGTCGGGCGACACGTACACACGGTCGATGTGCCCGTTCGGTTCGAGTTCCGCGAACCCGACCGGCGAGCCGGCGATCTCGGCGACGCGGACGAAGCGATTCTCGAAGCGCGCCGCCCAGTTCGGCGGGTCGGCGTCGATCGAGGCCCAGGCTCGGAGCTGGTCGGCGTTGTAGTCGGCCGCGGCGGTGCGGCGGATGGCGCTGCGGAACAGGTGGAGCAGCGCCGGCGCGTCGGCCGGGCGGTACTCGCGGGTGGAGAAGAGGGCGGCGGGCATCGGGCGGGGGCCGGTTCCGGCGTCGCACGCCAGCACCTCCCCGGTGCCGCGGTGGAGCAGGTCGCCGCGCCAGCACCGCACGCGGACCGGCGCCCGACCGACGGGAATCACGCCGGCCTGAGCGACGTGGCGCAAGTAGAGCGGGAGGAACGTCGGGACGGTGCCGCACGTCTCGCGGAACGTCGGCGGCAGTTCCGCGACCCCGCCGCCGGCGAACACGGTGCCGCGCTTCATCCCCGCGCCGGCGCGGAGCCCGAGCGGGCCGAACACGAGCACACTCCCCGCGATCATCGACGCGCCGGCGAACTGTCCGCACGCCCCGCCGACGGCGATCAGTCCGCGGCGCATCAGCAGCCCGACCTCGTCGCCCGCCGAGCCGCAGACGTGGATCTCGCCGCCGGTCATGCCGCGCCGCGAGCCGCGGTACGCGGCGCCGACCTGGTTCCCGGCGCTCCCGAACACCGCGATGGTGCCGCCCTTCATCTCGGCGCCGAGCCAGTCGCCGGCGTCGCCGCGGATTGTCAGCGTGCCGCCGCGCATCCCGGCGCCGGCGTGCATCCCGGCGCCGCCTTCCACTTCGATCTTGCCACTCGCCATCCCGACGCCGACGTGCTTCACGGTGGCGGTGTCGCCGGCGAAGCGGACGTGCCCGTCGCTGGCGTCACCCGTCACGTCGAACCACGCGCCGAGGTCTTCCTTGCGGTTGCCGTGGAAGACTGGAAGCTTCGCCGCGTCGAGGGCCGACAGCGCCGCCAGCTTCTCGGGGACGACCCCTTCGACTTCGAGCGGGACCGGCGACGACGCGCGGCGGGTGAGCGTGATCACGACGCCCCCCCGGCGAGCACGTCGTGCAGGCGGATGTGGAACGGCCCGAGCTTGCCGCCGTAGTTCCCCGCCGTGATCTTCCGCACGCCCGGCAGGCACGCCGCCCGCACGCCAACCGCCGTGGCTTCACGCACGGTCGCCTCGTCGAGCGCATCGATGACCAGTTCATAAACCGCGTTCACGCCGGCGGGCAGCTCCGACCTCACCACTCCGCGAAGCGTCGGGCAGTAGGCATCGTTGGTGCTCGCCCGCAGCTTCGGGTACTTGCTGCCGACCTTGCTGCCGCTGCGCACCACGCCGCCGGGGAACGGCAGCACCACACCGGGCAGCGCCCGCATCGCCGCCGCCGCCGCTTCCGCCGCCGCGAGGCCGACCGACTGCGACTCGGCGAGGATCAGGAAGTTGCCGCCGGCGACGCCCTTCTTCGTGCCGAACACGTCCTCGCACAGGAACTCGCCGTCCATCACCGGTACGCGCCAGAATCGCCGCCCGCCGAGCAGCTTGCTGATCTGCCAGCCGTCGCCGAAGAAGCGCAAGTTCCCGCCGACGCGAATGGACCGCTCGGGGTCGATCGGCAGTGCGTTGAAGCACGCCGTCGTCGGGCACGTCAGCACACACTGGGCGACGCGGTTGACGAGCGCCTTCTGAAGCGCGTCGCGGCTGAACGCGAAGAACAGCAGGCTCACGCCGGGCCGTCCGTCCGGCGTCTCGGCCGACGGCAGCTCGCGCTCGACGCCGGCTTCGGCGTCGCAGCCAATGACGGACGCCGCGTACCCGGTCGCGGCGCGGGCCGCCTCCATCGCCCAACCCGCCGTGTGGGCTGTCACGACGACGCGCGCGGCGGTCATCGGGAACGCCTCGGCGAACGTGTCTTCGATCTCGGTGCCGTTGACGGTGAGCACGCGGGCTACTTGGCGAGGCCGGGGATCGGTTTGGTGGGACCGGCGTCCCGCCGGTCTGGTTGATAGAACCGGCGGGACGCCGGTCCCACGGGTTAGAAGGCGAGCCTATCTCCCCAAGCCGGGGATCGGTTCTTCGTCCTTCTTCTTCACGATGTTGTACGTGGCAAACGACCGCATCCGGTACTTCCCGTCCGGGTCGCGCACGAACGTCGCCTTGACGTGCTTCGGCACCGTGCCGCCCGGCCCCTCGGCCTTCGCGTCGAACACGACATCGACCGCCGGCGGCGGGCCGTCGTGGTACAGGACCTGGTTGCGGTCGAAGTTCCAGCTCGCGACCCGGGCGTCGAACTGCCGGGCGAGCTCGACCGCCCGGCGCAGGTCGGGCTTCTTCATCCCGTAGGCGCTGAACGAGTCGGAGACGTGGCTCAGGAACGCCTCGGGGTTCCGCTGGTTCACCGCGGCGATGAGCGCCGTCGAGGCCGCGACCGCCTCCTCGCGCGGGCTGGCGTACAGCCGGTCGAGCAGGTACAGCCCGCCGAGCGCCAGCAGCGCGAGGGCGAACGGGGTGACGCGCTTGCGGTCTTGGTAGCGGGCGGCGACGGCGCCGGTGACGACGACCAGCGCCGCGAGCACGAGGTACGTAGTGGACGACGGGTCGGAGAGGAAGACGGGCATGACGGGCCGGAGTTGTTGACAGGATGAACAGGAACGGAATGGGATGGAAACAGAACTCCGCTGCCGAAGTCCTGTTTCATCCTGTTCATCCCGTCAAAGCGGTGCTTACTTCCGCAGTTCCGCCCCGTACACCGCGGCACCACCGAGCTGCTCCTCGATGCGGAGGAGCTGGTTGTACTTGGCAATGCGGTCGGTACGGCTGGCGCTGCCGGTCTTGATCTGCCCGCAGTTCGTCGCCACCGCCAGGTCGGCGATCGTCACGTCCTCCGTCTCGCCGCTGCGGTGGCTGAGGATCGCGGTGAACTTGTTCCGCTTCGCCAACTCGACGCTCTCCAGCGTCTCGGTCAGCGTGCCGATCTGGTTCACCTTCACCAGGATGCTGTTCCCGCACCCCTCCTTGATGCCGCGGTCGAGGCGCTTCGTGTTCGTCACGAACAGGTCGTCGCCCACCAGCTGCACCTTGCCGCCGAGCGTCGCCGTCAGCTTCTTCCACCCGGCCCAGTCGTCCTCGCTCAGCCCGTCCTCGATCGACACGATCGGGTACTTGGCGCACAACCCGGCCCACAGGTCGATCATCTCGTCGGACGAGATCACCTTGTCCGGGGCGCTCTTGAAGAAGCAGTAGCCGTCCTTCCCCTTGTGCTTCGCCTCCTCGAACAGCTCGGTGCAGGCGGCGTCGAGCGCGAACGCGACCTGCGTGCCGAGCTTGTACCCGGCCTTCTCGATCGCCGTGCTGATGGTGGCCAGCGCCTCGTCCGCGCTCGGGATGTTCGGGGCGAACCCGCCCTCGTCGCCGACCGCCGTGTTCAGCCCCTTGTCGTGCAGGACTTTCTTCAAGCTGTGGAACACTTCGGCACCCATCCGCAGCCCCTCGCGGAAGCTCGAAGCGCCGACCGGCACGATCATGAACTCCTGGAAATCGACGGTGCTGTCGGCGTGCTTGCCGCCGTTGAGGATGTTCATCAGCGGCACCGGCAGTGTCACGGCGTTGGTGCCGCCGACGTAGCGGTACAGCGGCAGCCCGAGCGAGTTCGCCGCGGCGTGGGCGGCGGCCATCGACACGCCGAGGATGGCGTTCGCTCCGAGCTTGGCCTTGTTCGGCGTGCCGTCGAGTTCGATCATCCGCTTGTCGATGCGCACCTGCTCGAACACGCTCAGGCCGGTGAGGGCCGGGGCGATCGCGTCCTTCACGTTGCGGACGGCGTTGAGCGTCCCCTTGCCGAGGTAGCGGCCCTTGTCGCCGTCGCGCAGCTCGACCGCCTCGTGTGCGCCGGTGCTTGCGCCGCTGGGCACGGCAGCCCGGCCGACGGTCCCGCAGGCGAGGCGGACTTCGCACTCGACGGTCGGGTTGCCGCGGCTGTCGAGGATCTCGCGGGCAGAAACGGAGGAGATGGTGTGGTTCATCGGGAACGGCGTCCGGGGAGCGGGTGGGAACGCCGTTGGGATACGGGTGGCGCGGGCGAAGTGAAGGGGTTCGTCCCTCATGCGAAACAACCGGCCGCAGGGAACGTCCGGGACCGGGCAGCGTCGGGGGCCGCCGCCGATCAACCGGACCGGTCGCGGGGCCGGCGGCGAGCGGCCTCCGGCCGCGTGCCCCTGCCCCCCGACCTCATTCCCCGCGGCCGGTCGTGTCCGGTGCGGCTTGTGTGAAGATTGTTTCGGCGGTGGCGGAGGGGCGGCTTGAACCGGACCACGGGAATTGTCAAGCCGAATCAGATGACCTTGCGCTTACGACCGGTGCTCGGTCCGGCGAGGAACGACTTCAGGAGCGCCAGGTTCACGGCGTCCATCGCGTTGCCGTCGGTGTCCTCCTTCGGCGTCTCCAGGATCATCGGGAGGCCGGCGAAGCGCGGGTCGCGGACGAGGCGGCGGAACGGCTCGCGGCCGATCTCCCCCTGTCCGATCGCGGCGTGCCGGTCCACCCGGCTGCCGAGCGGCTTCACGCTGTCGTTCAGGTGGAACAGACACAACCGCCCCAACCCGATCAGCCGGTCGAACTGGTCGAACGTGGCTGCGTATTCGGCGTCGGTGCCGAGCGGATAGCCGGCGGCGAAGACGTGACAGGTGTCGAGGCAGACGCCGAGGTGTTCCGGCTGTTTCACACGGTCGAGCATCGCCGCCAGTTCCTCGAACCGCGCCCCGAGTGTGGTCCCTTGCCCGGCGGTCGTTTCGAGTAACACGCGAACCCGGAAGCCGGCACACCGCTCCAGGATGGTGTCCAACGCAGCGACGACGCGGGCAATGCCGGCCTCCACACCGCTACCAACGTGCGCCCCAGGGTGCGCGACGACGTAGCTGAGCCCGAGCTCCTCCGACCGCTCGAGTTCGGCGGCGAAGGCGTCGATCGACTTCTCCCAGAGCGCGTCGTCCGCCGCCGCGAGGTTGATGAGGTACGAATCGTGCGACGTGGGAAAGCGGATGTCGTTCGCGGCGATGGCGGCCTTGAACGCTGCGACGGCAGCCGGATCGAGCTTGTGAACAGCCCAGGCGTTCGGGTTCGACGTGAACACCTGCACGGTGTCCATACTGAGCCCGCGGGCGGCCTTGGCCGCCTTGTGAAGCCCGCCGGACACAGACAGGTGGGCACCGAAGAACGGCATCGCAACACCCCAAAGAATGGGCGTACACTTACCCCCAAGTGTACGCCCGCCCAAGATCGAGGTAGTGACATGGCGCTGAAAGAGTGGTAGTCGGTGGCGGACCCGGCCGATAGAATTCCGAAAGCCCGACGGCGGGCGTGAATTTGCCACCTTAGCACAGCGGTAGTGCACCGCTTTCGTAAAGCGGGGGTCGTCGGTTCAAATCCGACAGGTGGCTCTCCAGAAACCCTTGCAAGTTCAGCACTTGCGAGGGTTTTTTATTTGGACACACATCAGTTGTTGAGGCTGGTTGCTACCCTGGTTGCTGTTCATCGGCGGCTGCCCTTCCCCTTCGCCTCGAACGCCTCGACGTCCTCCAGCTTGAAACGGAGCACCTGCCCGCGGCGGAAAGGCTTCAGCAGCCCCTCCGACATCCAGCGGTTGACCGTGCGGGAGGACACCCCGAGACGTTTGGCGACCTCCTTCTTGGTGAGGTAGTCCTTCTTCTCGGCCCCCTGAACAGCCTGGGCGCCGACGACGGTAACAAGCGAGGCAGTCTTCCGGGCGCGCGGCCGCCCCCACCGCAGGTTCCCCTGCTGGTAGGGCAAGGACGTGCTCTTGCGCACAACGCGGGTGACCCCTTCGGGCGGCTGTCCAACCTCCTGGCGGAACTCCACGAAGCCGAAGGGCGGCTCGTCCCCGAACGTGAACGCGGGAGCCAGCAGCGCTTGCAGTCGCTGCCACGCCCGCCACTCGGTCGGGTGCCGGCGCCTCCACTCGCGCTCCTGCCCCTTCAGTTCGAGCGCCGCCTTCTCGGCACGCAACCGGCCGTTCTCGACCGCCAACATCGTCGCCGTGCCCTCGGGCGTCTGCTCCCACTGCCCTTCGGCCTCGCGCTCACGCTCCTCCAGCCAGTACTCGTAGTAGCTGCTCATGCTCCTGTTCGACTCCCCGCCCAAAAAGGCATTCTGTGACCCCTGTCGTCCATCCTATAATAGACGCTATCGAACACCAAGGGGTGATGTCATGGCTGGTCACGGCGTGAAGGCGAAGCAGACCGCCAAGAAGCCGGGGAAGCTAACCAACTACGCCATCCCCGCGGACGTTTTTGTCGAGGCGTGGGAGGGGGGCGCGAACATCCACGAGACGTTCGCCACCCTGAAGACCTACAGCCAGAAGCACGGCACGCCGGTGATGCCTCGCCCCATCATCGCCGCCCGCGCGGCCGAGTACCGCAAGGCGAAAGTCCCGCTGAAGATGATGCCCCGTGTTTCGTCGCGGAACCTCGACGCCAACGCGCTCACCGCCGTCGTGGCGAAGGTGCGTGCCGAGAAGGGGGCTAAGACCGAGAACGGAGCAGACGCCGTGCTCACGCGGGCACAGGTAGAGGAAGTGGTGGTCGAGGTGCTCAGGAAATACGGGCTGGTGAAGTAGGCGAGTGGTCTTGAGCAAGGAAGGGCCAGGGTGCGGCCCTCCTGCATCACTTCTTCCGCTTCGGCCGCGGGGCGCTCTCCTGCTCAAGCTCGGCGACCAACTCGGTCATCGTGCAGCCGAGGCCGTCGGCCAACTTCCTAACCACGACGAGCGTCGGCACCATCTTGCCGCGTTCGACCAGCGACACGGTCGTGAAGTGGAGGCCGGCCAGCTCGCCGAGCCGCTCCTGCGACAGCCCAGCCGCGAGCCGCCGGCGGCGGACAATCTCCCCGAACTTGACCTGAAGCTCGTCCACCCGGGCAGTCAATGCCCGGGGCGCGAGCCTGACATAGAACATCCTCAAGGAACCTGCGATGATAATAAACCATCGCAGAGCCGCTTGATGGAGTCCGCCCATGCTAGAGACCATCTCCGTCGTGTGCCCCACCTGCCAGGCGCGCATCAAGGCCCCGGCCGCCGCGGCCGGCCGGCAGGCGAAGTGCCCGAAGTGCCGCGCGGCCCTCAGCGTCCCGCCCGGCGCGCGTGACGTCGATGCCGAAACGGTCGCGGCCGCGACCCTGGGCGACGGCACCGGCCCGGCCCCCAACTGGCGGTCCGAGCCCACACCAGAGCCCGTCCTCGAAGCTCCGCAGCAGGTCGTCGCCGCCGAGCCGGTTCCCCGCCGGCCGGTCGCGCCGAACGACCTCCCACGGCGCTCGTCGCACGCCGGCGGTCGGCTGGGCGCGTTCGCCCTCGTGGGGGCGGCGCTATGCTTCGTTCTGGCGTGGACGGCCTACCGAGGGGCCGAGGAGGCGGACCGGCGTGAGGCGCGTGCGGCCGACGCCTCCAACGGCCTCGGCATCATGCTCGCCGGGGCCACGGGGGACTACCGCGGGCTACGGATGCAGGAGCCCCGCAGGGCCGACAGGAGCGGGGTGATGCTCGGCGTCATTGGTGGAGTCGTTCTCCTGGCCGCGGGCCTGGTCTGTTACGCAGTTGACGGGGCGCGAGCTGGACGCGACGCGGGGGTGGCGCCAGCCTCAGCACAAGCCCGTCCACCACAGGCCGAGGCGCCAAGCACCCTGGCGCTCCTCCTGTCGCCCTCGACGCTACTGGGCGCCGCAATCCTCCTGCTGGTCCTGGTCATGGCGATGATGAGGCGGTGAAAAGGTCAGGCAGGAGAGGGGCCGTTCGCGCCCGCGGCGGCCTTCCGCCACTTCGCCGCCATGACACGGGCCGCCTTCACGACGCGCCGCCGCATCGCCTCGGCGCCGCGTCGGGTCTGCTCGCAGCCCGAGCCGACCCTCACCTGCGCGAAGGTGTCGGCAAACATCGCCAGCGCGGCCGCGGCCGCGTCGTAGGACAGCGACCGGGCGATTTCCTTGGCGACGTCCAGCGGGACGGACGGGGTTTCGGCGGTGGTCATCGTAATGAGTACCTCGTTCGGATTAGGGGTCAGGTCAGCCGAGTCGGGTCGGCCTGGTGCGGCCTGGGGGCGTCGGGGAGCATCTGGCCGACGTAGTCGACCACCTGCCGCATCACGACCGCCGTCAGGTCCGTCTGGAGTTCGCCCTTGAGGGCGTTGAGGGCCTCGGCGCCGTTCAGGTCGACGGTGATGTTCCCCTGGTAGGTGTGCGACACCTCGCCGTTGAACTTCCCCAGCGCCCCCGCGAGCTTCTCGGCCCCGGCGTTGAACCCGTGGAGGGCCGACGCCAGGAGGTTGGCCGGCGCCGCGAACCCGGCCAGGGCCGTCCCCAGGTCCTTGGAGTGGCCGGCGAACTGGTCCATCGCCGCCCGGGCCTCCTGCGACAGGCCGATGAGGCCGCTCGCGCCCGGGCCGCTCCCGCCGGCCGCACCGCCCGGCACCACGCCGCCGGCGTTGAACCGGTGGACGAACCCCGGCCCGAGCGCCGACATGGCCCGCAGGTTCAGCACGCCCTCGCCCGGGGTCAGCATGGCCGGGACGGTGTCCCGCGTGCCCGAGCCCGGGACGATGCCGCCGTCGGCGAACAGGAGACGCTCGTACCGCTGAAGGCGGCGACGCTGCGCCGCCCGCTGGCTGGCCTGCCCGGCATCGAGGGCCGGGATGACCGACACGCCGGTCACGCCGACCGTGGGGCTTCGGGTCTCTAGCCCGCGGCTCATCTCGGTCGAGTAGGCCCGGTTCCGCAGGTCGTGGTACTCGGCGAGCAGCCGGGGGCGGTTGGCCTCGACCCACGCCTGCCGCTCGGCGGACGCACGCACGCCGGCGCCGGCCCGCCACCCCTCGGTGTCGCGCATCCGGAGCCCGGCCGTGGCGGTCCCCCACCGCCCCATGAACTGGCGGTTCTCGAAGTCGCGGAGCTGGCCGACCGAGCCCATCGCCGCGCCGAGCTGACCGTCGTCCATGCCGGACCGGGCCAGGGCCTGGCTGAAGCCCATCGCGTTCGCGTTGAAGGCCCGGTTGTTGGCCAGCGCCTCCTCCGGGGTCATCTGCCGCGGGGCCTGCGGGTCCACCGCGGCCC
This sequence comes from bacterium, assembly GCA_017308215.1. Taxonomy (GTDB): domain Bacteria; phylum Planctomycetota; class Planctomycetia; order Gemmatales; family Gemmataceae; genus Urbifossiella. Next base: position 32,724 of record JAFKFQ010000149.1, read on the forward strand.
GGTAGCGGCGGTAAGCGGCCTCCTCGCGCCGCCGCAGCGCCGCGCGGTAGGACGCCGCGCTGTCCTCCATCGCCGGGATGACCGTCGGGGCCGCCACGCCGCCCGGGCCGATGACGCCCGCGGTCGGGCGGCCCTCGCTGCGGCTCATCTCGGCGCCGTAGGCCCGCAGGTGGGCGTCACGCCACCGCTGCCGGAGGACCTCGCCGCCGTCGGCGAAGAACGAGGAGACCCAGTTCCCGGCCTGGTTCATCTTCCGCTGCATCCACAGGTAGCCCTCCACCCCCTGCCGGATGTAGCCGCCGTCCTCGTGGTACTGCACCGGCCCCCGCGCGCTGTTGATGCGCCGGAGCAGCGCCAGGTTGGCCTGGGTGCTGTCCCGGTTGATGACGAACTCACCGGGCGTGAGCATGGCCGGCACGGTGTCGGTCCCGCGCGGCGTGAACCCGCCGTCGGCGTTCCGCCGGGGGACGACGCCCGGCGCGCCGCCGGCGCTCTCGGCCCGGCCGGCGTTGGTCAGGGCCGTCTCGGCGTTGGTCAGGGCCGTCCGGAACGTGTTCAGGGCGGCCGCGTTCTCGCGGATGCGCTGGTCGAGGGTGCCCAGGTCCGTCGCGCTCGACCGCAGGGCCTCGCGCAGGGTGGCCTGGTCGCCCTCGGACAGCGCCGCCAGGGCGTTCGTGTTGACCCCGCGGCCCTGGAGGACCTCGGCGGCCCGGTCCCGCTCGGACGACACCTCGCCGTTGCTGACGGACCGGCCCCGCCGCAGCCCCTCGGCCACGAGCCGTTCGATGACCGCCACGCGCTCGTCGTCGTTCTTCGAGAACCACGCCGGGTTGATGCCCGGGTCGGAGTACCACCGATGCATCTCGTCCCCGACGTAGCCGAGGGCGGTCTGCTGGCCGGAGGCCGTGAGGCTCTGGAGCCCGCGGTTGGCGAGCACCACCCGCAGCGCGTCGGTCCGCGGGTCGGTCCCCACCCCGCCGGCCAGCTCGCTGGTCAGGGTCGGCAGGTTCCGGCGGATTTCGTCGCGGACCCCGGCCGCCATCGGCACGTTCTCCTGGAGATCCTGGAGGCGGCGGTTCGCGCGCAGGAACGTGTCGACCTCGCCCTGCGAGTTCCGTAGCCCGACGAGCCCGGCCTGGTTGCCGACGCCGATGCGGCCCAGCACGTCCCGCTGCTGGGTCTCGCGGGTCAGCCGGCCGTCGAGCCGATCAGCCCCCCCAGGATCGCTTGCCGTCGGGTGACACCGATCATGGAGCACTCCTTTGCCTTGATCCGCCGAACGTTTAGCTCACCTGCGCCGGCCGCCGAGTAAGCCACGCATCACCGCCAGCGTATCAGTGGCCGGCGTCAGGTGCAGCGCGGGGTTCGGCGGCGACACGCTCAGTCCAGCGCAAGGTTCGTGACCCCAGGAAGTCGCAACAACTCTCGCGCCCGGTGAACCACCACCTCAATCCGGCGTCGGAAGCCGGCCACGTCCGCGACCGCCAGCGAGTATTCCCGAGCAAGCGAGGCCGCGGCCTGTGCCCAGTCTCGGCGGTCATCAGTGCCCGCGACTTCGCCGAGGAACCGGCGTGCCGCGGCCGTATCACCCGCCAGCGCGCACGCGACGCCCGCGTTAAAGCGGTCCCAAAACCCCATCGGCGACTTCGCAGCCAGTTGCTGCGCGGTGGCCGTAACCGACGGGAAATGTGACCGAAGGCGAGCGACCTCCCCCGCGGCGCGGTCGGCCAAGTCCCCGGCGAGCGGTGCGAACTGCGCCTCGTCCTCATACGGGGCGAAGTCCTCGACCCGCGAGCCGTAGTCGAACGAGAAGTAATCCTTCTCGAACCACAGCCACATCGCCCCGACGTTCAGGTAGCTGCCCTTGCTCCACCCGGACGGCTGGAACTCGACGACGGCGACCCACCACCCGTGGTCGGCCAGCCACACCCGGCTGCGACCCCGCTGTTGGAGTCCGAGAGGTCGAAGGATGCGCCGGGCAGCCGCGGTCAGCAACTGGGTGTGGGGTGGCTGAGCCATGACCGACTTTTGTGACGCCTCTGCAGCCGAACATCAAGCTCACCTGCCGCCGGGGAACCGATCACCGACCGTGAAACAGGTGGCGCTACGAAGTGCCAACGCGCTGGCGGTCAGGTGCAGCGACCGGTTCGGCCTACCTTGGGTGCTACCCGACCAGCGAGGCCTTGCCTTTGAACCCCCGGTCTGGCCCGAGCATGAGCCAGATGCCGTGGCCGCCGAACAACTCCCCGCACGCGTAGAACCAGGACGCGCTGCCGTCGTGGTACAGGCTGACCCCGTCCGGCCGGATGGCGGCCAGGAACTCGGCCCGGTCCATCGGCGGGGTGCCCTCCTCCGGGTCCTCGTCGGCCCACGCAGAGTTGTAGCACTCGTGCAAGTCGTCCGCGACGCGCTGGCGGATCTGCGGCTCGGCCTGGCGCGCCCAGCGAAGATACTCGGCCCCGGCCGCGAGTAACTCGGCCGGGTCAGCGTCGGCCCACTCGGCCTCGGCCACGATCGAGAGGTGGACCGGGTTGCCGGGCGGCAGCTCGACCTCGGCGTCCCACGAGTTGAGCTGGGCGTCCCAGGTAACGCGGCCCAGGATAGGGTGCTTCCGTGCCTGCTTCGCCACCCATCACCTCCACCTTCTGCGGCCGAACATCAAGCTCAGCAGCCCCCGCCGCTCAGGTGGCTACGCGCTCGGAATCAGCTACCGCGGCGGGGGTCTGCTGGACCGCCCGGTTCGGCCTGCCTTTGCTCGGCGGCCAGCACGCGGCTGCTGAACCCGCCCGGGTCGGCGAACGCGGCCCGCAGCTCCGCCGCCCACGTCGGCGACCCGATGGACACGCCCACGGCCGCCCGGCACCCATCGAAATATGCGTCGTCCGGGCTGGCGCAGTGGAGCAGGAACCAGACCGCCTCGGACAGCGGTTCGCCGCCGTGCACGGTGGTCATGGCATACGGGCCGTCTGGCCGCGCCTCCAGGTCGGCCAGGTCGCACGCCGTCTCGACCGCGTCGCAGCCCATCCACCTCCATCGTCGCCGCTGCCTCCGGGGGCCGAACACCAAGCTCACCTGCCCGGCCGCGATGCCAACACGCGATGACTACAAGCCGGTGAGTATCGGGAAACAAATTACGTGGCCGGGTCAGGTGCAGCGACCGGTTCGGCCGGCCTTACCGGAGCGGGACCAGCGACCCTCAGCACGAATTGCGGACCGCCCTTCGATGCCACCCAACCCGCTCGAACCGCCTCCCGGACCCAGTCAGCGACGTGCGACGGGAGGACCGGGACGACGCCCCACGGCTCGGTGCCAAAGTCGGCTGGGTGTGG
>JAFKFQ010000495.1 GCA_017308215.1 bacterium
GTACCCGGCCACGTGCGGGGTGATGATGACGCGCCCCGGCATCCGCCACAGTGGGTGGTCCGGCGGCAGGGGCTCGGTCTCGAACACGTCCAGCGCCGCGCCGGCGATCTCGCCCGCCTCCAGCGCCTCGACCAGATCGTCCAGCGCGACGAGCGCCCCGCGGCCGACGTTGATGAGGTAGGCGCCGCGTTGCATCTGCCGGAACTGCGGCCGGCGGAACATCCCCGCCGACCGCGGCGTGTGCGGTGCCGCGACCACCACGTACTCGCTCTCCCCGAGCAGCCGCGGCAGCTCCTCGATCGGCCAGAGCGCCGCGACCTCCGGCGGCGGGTCCGCCGGCCGCGGGTCCACGGCCACGACGCGCATCCCGAACGCGGCGGCCCGCCGCGCCACCTCGCGGCCGATCGCGCCGAGGCCGACGACACCGAGCGTCGCGCCGGCGAGGTGGCGGTGGGCGCGGTCGATGGCGTTCACCGTCCCCGGCCCCGACGTGAACGCGACCCGCGCCCCTTCCCCACCGACCGGCGCCCACCGCCCCGCCGCGGCCTGCAACACGTAGACGTGCAGGTTGCGGGCGAAGCAGAGGACGTACCCCATCACCTGGTCGGCGATGACGTCGGAGAACAGGCCGCGCATGTTGGTGAGCACGCACGGGTGGGCGGCGAGCTCGGGGAACAGGTAGTGTTCGAGGCTGGCCGTCGGCGCCTGCACCCACCGCAGCCGCGGCGCCGCCGCGAGCAGTGGCGGGGTGAGCTTGCCGAAGAAGGCGTCGGCGCCGGGCATGTGGCGGAGCGCGTCCGCCTCGTCGCCGGCGTTCACCACCGCCATCGCGCCGGCGGCGGAGGTGATGCGGGCGAGGCGCTCCGGCTCGACGGGCGGGTGGACGACGAGTGTCACCGCACGACCTCGGTGACGACCCGGCCGGACACGTCCGTGAGGCGGAAGTCGCGGCCGGCGTGCCGGTAGGTCAGCCGCTCGTGGTCGAACCCCATCAGGTGCAGGACCGTGGCGTGCAGGTCGTGGACGTGCACCTTGTCCTGCGCCGCCTTGAACCCGAAGTCGTCGGTCGCGCCGTGGGCCATCCCGCCCTTCACCCCGCCGCCGGCGAGCCACACCGTAAAGCCGTGGTGGTTGTGGTCGCGGCCGTCGCCGCCCTCGGTGGTCGGGGTGCGGCCGAACTCGCCGCCCCACAGCACCAGCGTGTCGTCGAGCAGCCCGCGGTCCTTCAGGTCGGTCAGCAGCGCGCCGGCGGCGCGGTCCATGTCGGCCGCCAGGGTGCGCGTCGCCGCGTTGTGGTTGCCGTGCGTGTCCCACGGCTGGCTGTTGCCGTAGTAGACCTGCGTGACGCGCACGCCGCGCTCGGCCAGCCGGCGGGCGAGCAGGCAGGCGTTCCCGAAGTGCGTCCGGCCGTACCGGTCGCGGACGCGCTCCGGCTCGCGGGCGAGGTCGAACGCGTCGGACGCGGTCGTCTGCATCCGGAAGGCGGTCTCCATCGTGCGAACGCGCGCCTCCAGCACCGGGTCGGCGCCGCGGGCGGCGGCGTGGTCGCGGTTCAGCTCGGCGAGCAGGTCGAGCTGGCGGCGCTGGTCCGCGGCCGTGGTGGCGGGGTTGTGGAGGTGCGGCACCATCCGCCGCGGGTCGAGGTTCGAGTGGTTGATGTACGTGCCCTGGAACTCGGACGGCAGGAACGCGCTCGCCCACAGCTCGGCGAACCGCACCGGCCGCCCGGGGCACAGCACCACGAACCCGGGCAGGTCGGCGTTCTCCGTCCCGAGCCCGTAGGTGAGCCACGCCCCGAGGCTCGGGCGGTTGGGGGTGAGCACCCCGCTGTTCATCAGGAACAGCGCCGGGCCGTGGTTCGGATTGTCCCCGTGGACCGCCCGCAGCACGCACAGGTCGTCGGCGTGGGCGGCCAGCCGCGGGAGCAGGTCGCTCAGCTCCAGGCCGCTGCGGCCGTGCCGGCGGTACGCGAACGGGACGCCGAGCAGGCCGGCGGTCGGGCGCTCGGTGCGCAGGTCCACCTCCGCCGGCCGTTGCCCGGCGAAGCGGTTGATGGCCGGCTTCGGGTCGAGGAAGTCCGGGCCGAACGGGCCGCCGTTCATGAACAGGTGGATGAGCCGCTTCGCCCGCGGGCGGAAGTGCGGCGTGCCCGGCGCGGCGCCGGCCGCCGGCGCGAGCAGAGCGGCAAGGCCGATCGCCCCCACCCCGCCCCCGAGGCGGTGGAGCAGGTCGCGGCGGGAGGGCAGGAGTACGGGATCGGGGGTCATGGACGGCTCCGCTCGGCGTGGGGCCGGTTTCCAACCGGCCTGCTGAACCCGGCCGGTTGGATACCGGCCCCACGATCTCGAATCAGTCGATGAACAGGAACTCGTTGCTGCCGAGCAGC
>JAFKFQ010000496.1 GCA_017308215.1 bacterium
GGTGACCGCGCAGACGAACGCGGGGGCGACGTTCACCGGGTACGCCGGGCGCGTCCGCTTCACCAGCTCGGACGCGCTGGCCGGCCTCCCCGCCGACTATCAGTTCACGCCCGCCGACGGTGGGGTGAAGTCGTTCACCGTGACGCTCCGGTCCGCAGGCGGCCGGACGGTGACGGTGACCGACGCGGTCCTGCCGGTGACGACGACAGTCGGGGTGAACGTCGTGAACACCCCGCCGACGGCGGCCGACGACTCGCTCACGGTCGCCGAGGACGCCGCGGCCGTCGTGGCGGCCGTACTGGCGAACGACTCGTCGGCCCCGGACGTCGGCGAGGTGCTCGCCGTCACCGCCGTCACGCCGGCGACCCACGGCACGGTCACGCTCGTCGGGGGTGTCGTGCGGTACGCCCCGGCAGCAAACTACTTCGGCCCCGACTCGTTCACCTACACGGTTTCGGACGGGAACGGGGGCGAGGACACGGCGACCGTGTCCGTCACCGTCACCCCGGTCAACGACCCGCCCACGCCCGGCCCGGACACGCTCACCGTGGCCGAAGATGATGCGGCGGCGGTCGCGGACGTGCTCGCCAACGACTCGTTCGCTCCCGACGCCGGCGAGGCGCTGTCGGTCGTGGCCGTCGGCCAGCCGGCGCATGGGACCGTCACGCTCGTCGGCGGGGTGGTGCGGTACGCCCCGGCGGCGGACTACGTCGGGACCGACTCGTTCACGTACACCCTCTCCGACGGCAACGGCGGGACGGCCACCGGCACCGTGGCTGTAACCGTCGCGGCGGTGAACGACCCACCGACCGCCGGACCGGACACGCTGACCGTGGTCGAGGACGCACTGCCGACGATCGTGGACGTGCTCGCCAACGACACGTCCGATCCGGAGCCCGGCGAAACGCTGGTGGTGGCGCTGGTCGGGCAACCGCAGCACGGCACGGTCACACTCGTGGGCGGGATGGTGCGGTATGCGCCGGCGGCCGACTACTTCGGAACCGATTCGTTCACCTACACCGTCTCGGACGGCAACGGCGGGTCCGCGGTCGGCACTGTGACCGTGACGGTCACCCCGGTCAATGACCCGCCCACGGTCGTCGCCGACACGCTGTCGGTGGGCGAAGACAGCACCGACACCGTCCTACCGGTGCTGGCGAACGACTCGTCCGCCCCGGACGGCGGCGAAGCGCTGTCGGTGACGGCCGTCGGCCAGGCTGCACACGGCGTCGTTACGCTGGTCGTCGGGGTGGTGCGGTACACCCCGACGGCGAACTACTTCGGGGCGGACTCGTTCACCTACACCGTGTCCGATGGGAACGGCGGGACGGCCACCGCGACGGTGACGGTCACCGTCACCCCCGTCAACGACCTCCCGACCGCGAACCCGGACACCCTCACCGTCGCGGAGGACGACCCGGCCACGGCGGTCGCCGTGCTCGGCAATGACTCGTCCGCGCCCGACGGCGGTGAAACGCTGTCGGTGTCGGCCGTCGGCCAGCCGGCGCACGGGGTCGTTACGCTGGTCGGTGGGGTGGTGCGGTACGCCCCGGCGGCGAACTACTTCGGGCCGGACGCGTTCACGTACACGCTCTCCGACGGGAACGGCGGGACTGCGACCGGCACCGTAACCGTCACAGTTACCCCCGTCAACGATCCGCCGGCCCCCCACCCGGACACGCTCGTCGTCGCCGAAGACGCCGCGGCGACCGTGGTGGACGTCCTCGACAACGACTCGTCCGGCCCGGAAACCGGCGAGACGCTCGTCGTGGTCTCGGTCACGCAGCCTACCCACGGCACGATCACGCTCGTCGGTGGGGTGGTGCGGTACACACCCACCGCGAACTACACCGGAGCGGACTTCTTCGCGTACACGGTGTCCGACGGCAACGGCGAGGCGTCGATCGGGTCGGTGGCGGTGACCGTCACGCCCGTCAACGATCCGCCGACCGCGGCCCCGGACGCCTTCACGGTCGACCCCGGCGCCCCGTCCACCCTCGTCGTATTGGCGAACGATTCGTCCGCCCCGGACGCGGGCGAAACGCTCACCGTTATCGCGGTCACCCAGCCGGCGGTCGGCGGCGCGGTCGCGCTCACCCCGGGCGGGACGGTGGTGTTCACCCCCGCGGACGGGTTCGTCGGCGACGCCACGTTCACCTACACGGTCGGCGACGGCACACCCGGCAGCACCGCGACTGCAATCGTCACCGTCACCGTGCAGCCCGGCGGGCTCGGCCCGGTGCGGCCGGTGGCGGTCGGCGGGGGCACGGACGGGTCGGTCCGCATCGTCGCGCCGGACGGCAGCGTGTCGGGCGCGTCCCCGTTCGGGAACACGGGCGCCCCGACCCGCACGGCGTCGGCCGACCTGAACAACGAC
>JAFKFQ010000150.1 GCA_017308215.1 bacterium
GCGGCCCGGCGGCCGGAGGGGCGACGGGAACGGCGACGGGGACGGCGGGTGCGGAGCGGTCGGCGGCCGTGGTGCGGCTGCGCGACGTGGCGGAGGTGCAGCTTGGCGCCCAGCAGTACGACCAGACCGCGACGCTCGACGGCAAGCCGACCGTCGCGCTCACCGTGTACGGGCTCCCCGGCGGGAACGCGATCGACACGGCCGACGCGGTCCGGAAAAAGATGGAGGAGCTGAAGCGGCGCTTCCCCGAGGGGGTGGACTACGAAATCGTGTACGACACCACCCCGTTCATCCGCCAGTCGGTGGGCGAGGTGCTCAAGACGCTGCGGGACGCGGTCCTGCTCGTCGCGCTCGTCGTCCTGGTGTTCCTCCAGAGCTGGCGGGCGGCGCTGATCCCGCTCGTCGCCGTCCCCGTGGCGGTGGTCGGCACGTTCGCCGTGATGGCGGTGATGAAGTTCTCGCTGAACACGCTCACGCTGTTCGGACTCGTGCTGGCCATCGGCATCGTGGTGGACGACGCCATCGTCGTGGTCGAGAACGTCGAGCGCTGGCTGGAGAAGGGGCTGGCCCCGCGGGAGGCGGCGCGGAAGGCGATGGCCGAGGTGACCGGCCCGGTCGTCGCCATCGCGCTCGTGCTGTCCGCGGTGTTCGTGCCGGCCGCGTTCGTCGGCGGGGTCACGGGCCAGTTCTTCCGCCAGTTCGCCGTCACCATCGCCGTGTCCACGCTCATCTCGGCGTTCAACTCGCTCACCCTCAGCCCGGCGCTCGCGGCCATCCTGCTGCGGCCGAAGGACGCCCCGAAGGACCGGGTGACGCGGGTGCTGGACTTCGTCTTCGGGTGGTTTTTCCGGGGCTTCAACCGGGCGTTCGGCGCCGGCACCGACCTCTACGCCCGCGCCGTCGGCCGCCTGGTGCGGCTGGCGGCGGTCGTGCTCCTGGCCTACGGCGGGCTCCTCGCGCTCACCTACTGGGACTTCGTGCGGACGCCGACCGGGTTCGTGCCGCAGCAAGACAAGGGCTACCTGATCCTCAACGTCCAGCTCCCCGACTCGGCATCGGCCGAGCGGACGCAGCGGCTCATGGCCCGGATCGAGAAGGTGGCGCTCGACACGCCCGGCGTCGCGCACACGGTCGGGATCGGCGGCCAGTCGCTCATCCTCGGGGCGAACGCCCCGAACCTCGGGTCGCTGTACGTGATGCTCGAGCCGTTCGAGGCGCGGACGGCCCCCGACCGGACGGCCGACGCGATCGCCCGCGAGCTGGAGCGCCGCTGCCGGGCGGAGGCCCGCGGGGCGACGGTCGCCGCGTTCGGCGCCCCGCCGATCGAGGGGCTCGGTACCACCGGCGGGTTCAAGCTGATGGTCGAGGACCGCGGCGACCTCGGCCTCGCCGAACTCCAGCGGGTGAGCGACCGGGTCGTCGCCGACGGGAACGCCGCGCCCGGGCTGGTCGGCCTGTTCAACAGCTCGCGGTTCGACACCCCGTGGGTCTACCTCGACGTCGACCGGACGAAGTGCGCCGCCCTCGGGGTGTCGGTGGACGAGGTGTTCAACACCCTCCAGTACAACCTCGGCTCGTACTACGTGAACAACTTCAACGAGTTCGGCCGGAACTGGCAGGTGAACGTCCAGGCCGACCCGCGGTTCCGCGACCGGGTGCGCGCCGTCGGCCAGCTCCAGGTGCGGAACGCCCAGGGGCGGATGGTCCCGCTGCGCACCGTCCTCCGGGTGCGGGACACGACCGGGCCGGTCATGGTGCAGCGGTACAACATGTACCCGGCCGCGGCCGTGACGGGGAACGTCGCCCCCGGCACGAGCACCGGCGACGCGGTGCCGCTCATGGAAGCGGTGGCCGCCCGCCACCTGCCGCGGGCGATGGCCGTGAACTGGACCGAGCTGACGTACCTCCAGAACCAGGCCGGGAACTCGGCCCTGTACGCCTTCGCGCTGGCGGTGGTGTTCGTCTTCCTCGTCCTGGCGGCGCAGTACGAGAGCTGGAAGCTCCCGCTCGCCGTCATCCTCGTCGTGCCGATGTGCCTGCTGTTCGCCGTCCTCGGGGTGAACCTGGCGGGGCAGGACGTGACGGTGTTCACCCAGATCGGGTTCATCGTGCTGGTCGGGCTGGCGTGCAAGAACGCCATCCTGATCGTCGAGTTCGCGCGGGAGCGGCGCCTGGAGGGGATGCCGGCGGCGGAGGCGGCGGTGGAGGCGAGCCGGCAGCGGCTCCGGCCGATCCTGATGACGAGCGTGGCGTTCATCCTCGGCGTGGTCCCGCTGGTGGTCGCCGAGGGGGCCGGCGCCGAGATGCGGCGGAGCCTCGGCGTCGCCGTGTTCGCCGGGATGATCGGCGTGACCGTGTTCGGCATCTTCCTGACGCCGGTCTTCTACCGGGTGGTTCAGTGGATCGGGTGGGACGACACGCCGCGACCCGATGCCGAGACGGCGACGACGGCTTGACTCCCGGGAACCGACGCCTTCTGGGGGCTCTCATGCCAGCACGGAAGGTGAGGCACGGCCCCACTTCCCACCCGCCCGAGAAGATCCGACCGGGTCGGGCACTCCTGCCGCCGTTCTAGGACTCCGGGACGGAGGACGTTGGGGCTCTGAGAAAGCGCCCGTCTTGCGCAGTCTTCCCCGCCCCGTCGACCGCCCGCCTCGCCCAACAAATCCCTCGGTCTCGGCGTCCCAAAGTCCCCCCGTCCCAAGATCCCCCGCCCCAAAGTCCCGGTTGAATCGCCCGCCGCCGCGGCTTATAGCCCGCCACTCGATCGTCTCTCGACGACACCGAATCCGACCGCGGCCGGGGGGCCGCGCGACCTCGGAGGCGCCGTGGTCAGGCGTTGGCTGGCTTTCTGTCTCGGGGCGGTACTCGCCTCCCCCGCCGCGGCGCAGCCCGGCCCCGTCCGCGGGCTGCCGGTCTCGGCCGACCCGCCGCTCCCGACGGACGGGCTGATGGCCCCGGTGCCGCCGGTCCCGCCGCGGACCGCGTACCAGCAGGCGCCGGCCCTCACGCCCCCGCCGCCGCCCGCGCCGAGGACCCGCGTCCCCGACCTGACCGTCCCCGAGGGGACGATCATCCCGCTCCCCGGCGCGCCGGGGCGGCGGTTCCAGTTCTCCCGCCGCTACGGCCGGCTGTTCAACATCACCGGCGAGCAGATCGACGAGAACACCCAGCGGTTCGTCATCACCGGCGGGGTGACCATCACCGTCTCGCCGGGCCAGGACAAGGCCGGGAAGGAGCAGCCGCCGCTCGAGTTCGCCACCGACTCCGCCGTCGTGTGGATGACCGGGGCGAAGGTGAACAACATCACCGAGGGCTTCGACGCCGGCCCCGAGACGAAGCGCGAGGTCGAGGTCTACCTGACCGGGAACGTGGTCATCCGCACCATGTCCACGGGGCTCGGCAAGTCCACCGTGACCCAGACGGTCCGGGCCGAGGAGATCTACTACGACGTGCCGCGGAACCGGGCGGTGGCGGTGAACGCCGACCTGGAGATGAACACCCCGCTGGCGCCGGACGGCGTCCACCTCACCGGCAAGGAGATCCGCCGGCTCGACCGCGAGAACTGGGAGGTGCTCGACGGGGGCGCGTACTCCAGCAAGCTCCCGTCCGACCCCGGCCTGCAGCTGACCAGCCCGCGGACCACGCTCCGCGAGCGGCAGGTCGAGCTGAAGAACATCTTCGGCATCCCGTACCGCGACTTCGACGGGAACCGGGTCGAGGGGATGGAGCGCATCCTGACGGTGCGGAACTCGGTCACCCGGGTGGCCGACGTGCCGGTCTTCTACCTGCCGTACCTGCGGGTGGACGCGAACGACCCGCTCGGCCCGCTGACCTCGATCGGGCTCGGCCAGGACCGCATCTTCGGCACCCAGGTGTACACCACGTTCGACGTGTACAAGCTGCTCGCCCTCCGCCCGCCGCCGGGGCACAAGTGGCGGCTCGAAGCCGACTACCTCTCCGACCGCGGCCCGGCGTTCGGGACCGACTACGACTACTCCCTGCGCCCCGCGGAGCCCGACGTGCCCGGCGCGTACAGCCCCGGGCGGGGGTTCGTGCGGCTGTACGGCCTGTCCGACGGCGGCGTGGACAACATCGGCGGCGGCCGCGGCCCGCAGAACGTCCCCGGCACCGTCCGCGGCCGCGCCCAGTGGCGGCACGTGCAGGAGGTCTTCGACCCGGACACGTACTTCCAGGGGCAGGTGTCGTACCTCAGCGACCAGAACTTCCTCGAACAGTTCTACAAGGCGGAGTTCGACCTCGGCCCGAACCAGGAGACGTTCGCGTACCTCACCCACCGCTACCGCAACCTGTGGGGGTCGGTGCTGGCGGAGCCGAAGCTCGGGCGGAACTGGAACACGCAGACCGAGTGGCTGCCGCGGGTGGACGGTGCCGTCACCGGCGAGTCGTTCTGGGACCTGTTCGTCTACAACGCCCGCGCCAACGCCGGCTACGGGCTGCTGCGGCCGGCGCAAATGAACCCCTTCTCGGTCCAGCCGACCGACCAGCGGGTCGACACCGGCCGGTTCGACCTGCTCCAGGAACTCAGCGCCCCGTTCGACCTCGGCCCGGTCCGGCTCGCGCCCTACGGCGTCCTCGACCTGGCGTACTACACCCAGGACCTGACCGGCAGCGACCGCGGGCGGGTGTACGGCGGCGGCGGCGTCCGCGGCAACGTCCCGTTCTCGCGCCTCTACGAGAGCGCGTCGAGCGAGCTGTTCAACGTCCGCGGGCTGTACCACAAGGCCAGCATCGGGGCGAACTACTACTACGCGCAGTCGAACACGCCGTACTCGGTGCTGCCGCAGCTCGACCGGCTGAACGACGACACCACCGACATGACGTACAACAACATCCGCCCGTACCAGACGGGGCTCGTGCCGGGCATGGCGGGGGTGGCGCTCGCCACGTCGCCGGTGTTCGACTCGCAGCTCTACGCCATCCGCCGCATCGTGGACAACCGGGTGGACACGCTCGACGACATCCACGTCATCCAGTTCGACTCCCGCCACCGCCTCCAGACGAAGCGCGGCTACCCGGGGCTCGAGCACACCGTCGACGTGTTCAACCTGAACCTGTCGGCGTCGTTCTTCCCCGAGCCGAACCGGGACAACTTCGACAAGCCGTGGTCGTTCCTGGAGTACAACGCGCTGTGGAACGTCGGCGACCGGGTGTCGGTGCTGTCGGCCGGGTGGGTGGACCCGTTCGACTTCGGGGCGCGGTACTGGAACCTCGGGCTGAGCCTCGACCGCCCGGACCGGACGAGCTTCTACCTCGGCTACCGGCAGACGGACCCGGTGAACAGCAAGGCGGTGACCGGGTCGGTCGGGTACCAGTTGAGCCGGCGGTACTACACGAACGTCGGGGTGAGCTACGACTTCGGCATCCAGCAGGCGCTGACCAACTCGTTCAGCGTGACCCGGACCGGGTCGGACATGACGTTCACCCTGGGGGTGACGTACAACGCGCTGGTGAACAACTTCGGCGTGCAGTTCCTGCTCGTCCCGAACCTGGTCGCCAACGCCGCCGTCGGCAAGCTCGGCGGCGGGCTCGGCGGGGGCCAGTTCGGCCGGTGACCCAGGGGAGGTGCGGATGCACCCGACGGAGCTCCCGCGCCGGCCGCGCGGCCCGCGGCGGTGGCGGGACAAGTTCCACGAGGCCGCCCGCGGGGTCAAGCTCGGGGTCCGCGGGCACTCCAGCTTCAGCGTCCACTTCTTCTTCGCCGCGCTGGTGCTCGCCGCGGCCGCCGTCCTCGGGCTCGACGCCTGGGAGTGGTGCGTGGTGCTGCTGTGCGTCGGCGGGGTGCTGACGTGCGAGCTGGTGAACAGTGCGATCGAGACGCTGTTCCACGGCCTCGACGACGAGACCAAGGGGCGGATCACGGGCTGCCTCGACATCGCCGCGGGGGCGGTGCTGGTCGCCAGCCTGACGGCGGCGGCGGTCGGCACGCTCGTGTTCACGCGGAAGCTGCTGATTCTGTTCCACGTCACCGGCGCGTAAGACACACCGGCGAAAGGAAAGTGTGCCCGGGTTTCCCAGACGCCCGGTGTCTCTACGCCGCCGTTTCTAACCAAAACGCGACCGGCCCGGGGACCGCGGTCCCCGGGCCGTGACGACCGACCGCCTCACGTCACCACGTCCACTGCAAGCCGAAGTTGATGCCCTGGGCGAAGAAGTCGGTGGTGGTCATCTGCGGCACCGGGCGCGGGAACGCCAGCGGGGCCGGGCTCCCGGGCAGCGGGAAGTTCGGGACGCGGGCGGCGTCGATGTTCGGGTCGATCATGTTCGCCGGCCGCAGCACGCTGCTCAGGTACAGGAAGTTGTACCCCACGAACACCCGGAACCCCGGGGTGATGTGGTACCCGAGGTTCACCCCGACCTCCGGCAGCACCGCGAACTTGTTCTGGTTGAACGTGCCCGCGTTCGCCCCCGGCAGCGCGTACAGCCCGCCGCCGTACAGCCCGGTCGTGCCGTTGGCGAGGAACCGCGCCTGGCCGCCGGCGATCTCCGCCGTCTGCTGCACGCTCCCGAGCGCCACCGTGGCGCGGCCGTCCACGAACCACCGCCCGCGGCGCACCTCGCCGGTCAGCCCGACCTGGCCGCCGTGGAAGTTGTTCACCGCCCGGAAGCGGTCGTTGATGACCCCGCCCGGCGCGCTGAACGGGGCCGTCGGCAGCAGCGCCGCCGTCTCGGTGATCGACAGTGTCTCGGTGAAGTTCAAGTACCGGTAGCCGACGAGCCCGTCGAGCCGGAAGCACGCGTTGCCGGTGAGGAATCGGCGGTAGTTCACGTCCGCCCCCCACATCGAGTTCTCGAGCGTGACCGCGATCCCGCCCTGGGCGATGCCCGGCGCGGCGACGATGTTCCCGGTCGGCCCGACCGGCGTGTTCACGTTGTTGAACGGCAGGAACAGCGTCGGGTACTGGCCCGAGTTCGCGGTGAACGTCTCCCCGCTGCGGAACAGGTAGAACAGCCGGGCGTCCACGCCGCGGCGCTGCTCGTCGCTGAACCAGTGGCCCGCCCCGACCCGCACGCCGCCGTGGAGCGTCTGGCCGAACGACCCGGACAGCAGGTTCTGCTGCCCCGTGATGCCGGCCGCGCCGGTCGGGTCGATGACCCCGGTGGCGGCGAGCGGCGGCACCTGGGTGCTGCGCGTCCACCACAGCAGGTACTCGGTGCTCACCCACGTCCGGTCGCAGCCGAGCCCGAACAGCCGGCCGAGCGCCGGGAACCGCGGGGCGCCGCCGGCCAGCGGCGCGTCGAGGGTGGGCGTCGGGCAGCCGCCGGCGGGGCAGTCGGCCGGCGCCCCCGGCGACACGACGTACTCCTGCCCGACGACCATCGGCACCCCGCCCGGCCCGACCACGACCGGGGCGCCGGGGACCACCGCGGGCGTGGTCGGGTTCGCAGCCGCCCCGAGGCCGTTCGTCGGCAGCTGGTCACGGCTGACGGTGACGCTCGGCTGGCCACCGGCCTTCGGTGTGCCGCCGGCCGGAGCCATCTGCATCGGGACGGGCATCGGCGCGGGGGCGCCGGGCGCCGTCATCTGCCCGCGGGCGAGGACCGCACCGACCGGCGTCACGCCGGGGTCGGCGGCCGGCGCGGGGGCGGCGACCGTGGGGCGCCCGAGGCGGGCGGCCCGCTGAACGGGGTCGGGTGAGTTGGCGGGGCGGAAATCCTGGGCGGCCGCCGGGCGGGCGAAAACCCCGAGCGCGAAACCCAGCCCGCCGAGCAGAACGCGGCGCATGTGTGCGGTCCTCCTGACACGTCCGCGGCACCGGGCGGGGGCGCCGCGGCGCGGGCGGCGGACGAACCGCCGGCCGCGACACGTCATGTCAGGTCTCCTCTTCGGCCGCTGGGCGTGGGTTCCCCCGGCCCCCGTAGAGCCCGACCTTGACCTTCCCGCCCAGCCCGCCCTCCCAACCCGCACCACCGGCACGGCCCGGCAAGCCGGGGGGCGGGGGAAGGCGGCGCGAACGGCTCAAGCGGCGCGGGCCGGGCGGCCGAAGGAAGGAGCGTAATCCGCGAGACCGGGGCAACCGCCCCAGGAGGAGGAGGCCAATGGCCCCGCGCGCCGGCTGGAAGAAGGTGGCCGCGACCGTCACCCTCACGGCCACGTCGTTCACGTACTCCGCGTCGGCGGCCCAGGCGTTCTTCCCGCCGTGGTGGCCGACCGACCCACCGGTCACCGTATCCCCGCCGGTCACCCCGCCGGTGGTGGTGGTGCCGCCGGCCCCCCCGCCGCCGTTCGACCCGCCGGTGACGCCGCCCCCGTCGATCGTGCCGCCGGTCGTCCCGCCGCCCTCGGTCGTGCCGCCGGTGTGCCCACCCCCGCACGGGGTGCCGGAACCCTCGACGCTGGTCGGCGGGCTGGCGGGGATGGCCGCGGCCGCCGGCTGGGCGGCGCGGCGGCGGAAGAAGGCGGCGTAACGGGCGAACGGCCGGCGTGAGCCGGCTGGCCGTTGTCCCAGGTCGCTACGGATGAAGGCCAGTCAAGCCACGAGCCGCGGCCGCCAGGGAGCGGTTGCTGTACCCGGCTTCGTCGCAAGGGGAAGCCGGGTACAGCAACCGCTCCCTGGCGGCCGCGGCTCGTGGCGGTCCTCACACACCGCTCGGATATCCGTACCAACGACCAGCCGGCTCACGCCGGCCGTTCGCCTACGCCAAGTCGAACAGCAGCACCGTGGCCGCGTTCGTACCGGTCACCTCGATCACCGGCTCGCCCTCGACCTTCACCGCGTCGCCGGCGACCAGTTCGTGCCCGTTCACCGTCGCCGCGCCCGTCGCCACGTGGACGAACGCGCCGCGGCCGTCGGCCAGTTCATGTCGCACGCCCTGCCCCGCGTCGAGCCGTGTCTGGTAGACACGCGCGTCCTGGTGGATCGACAGCGACCCGTCGACGCCGTCCGGCGACGCAACAACCTGCCACTTCCCCGCCGCCCCCTCGGCCGGGAACGCCTTCTGCCGGTAGCCCGGCGTGTGGCCCTTCCGGTCCGGCATGATCCAGATTTGCAGCAGGTGCAACGGCTCGTTGTCCGACGGGTTGAACTCGCTGTGCAGAATGCCGGTGCCGGCGGTCATCTGCTGCCACTCGCCGGGGCGCAGCACCTCCCCGTTCCCCATGCTGTCGCGGTGCTCCAGCGCGCCGGACAATACGGTGGTGAGGATCTCCATGTCCCGGTGGCCGTGCGTGTCGAACCCGCCGCCCGGGGCGACCCGGTCGTCGTTGAGCACGCGCAGCGCGCGGAAGTGGTGGTGGGCGGGGTCCACGTACCCGCCGAACGAGAACGAGTGGCGAGCGTTCAGCCAGCCGATCCGGGTGGTCCCCCGGTCGGTACCGCGGCGGAGCGCGATCATCGCAAGTATCCTGGGAGCGCCGCCGGAGACAGTCGGCGGCACCAGAGGATACCGGCGCGCGTGTCCGGGTTTACGCGACGAACGGCCGCATCTGCTCGTCGGACAGCGGGTGGTCGAAGTGGGCGCCGACGAAGTAATCACCGGTGTCCAGCTTCTTGACGTGGACCACGGTCAACCCGACCCGAAGGGCGTGGGCGTCGGTCATCGTTTCGAGCAGACCGGTGATCTTCGCCCCGCCCGCCGGCGGCTCGTTCCGCAGCATGCTCACGCCGGTGCGAGAGATGTTCCAGATCAGCCCGATCTCGGGGCCGTCGTCAGAATCGAGGCGGAACAGGGCGCCCATCGCGGGCTGGCGGCGGGGGGCGACACGTCGTTCGGCCGGGGGCGTGGCGGTCGTCATAGTGAGTCCCGTGATGTACGCCAGTGCTTGTACTATCGTGGCGGGTCGCAGCCGGCGTGTCCAGCGAGGATTCGGCCGACTACGAAGGCTGTCCGGGGGTGCTGCGTGAAGTCCGTCGCTGTTGTCTTCCCGTTCGACCTGTTCGGCTCGGCCGGCACCGGGGCCGGGGCGCAACTGCTCGGCGACGCGGTCCGCGAGATTCTCGACGACACCGCCCGCGAGTCGCGTCCGTGCCGCGCCGCAGTGCTGGCGGGGAACGTGAAGGTCCGCGAGGCGGCGTTCGAGACCGTCGCGCAGGTGACCAACTGGCGGAAGCGCGGCCGGCAACTGGCGAAGGCGGCCCTCGACGCCGGCGACTTCCTCCTCTGGCTCGGCGGCAACCACCTCAGCGTGTTGCCGGTGCTGGAGGAACTCGGCCCCAAGACGCTGGTCGTGCAACTCGACGCGCACCTCGACGTGTACCGCTTCCACGACACGACGGCGGAGCTGTCGCACGGGAATTTCTTGAAGCACGCCGCCGTCCCGCTGCCGGCGCTGGTGAACGTCGGCCACCGCGACCTGTTCCTGACCGCCGCCGAGGTCGCCGAGACGTTCACCGCCGCCCACTCCGCCGTCGACGTGGCGACGAAGCCGGACCGCGTCCTCGCCGACCTGCGGAAGCGGGCCGGCGCCGCGACGCGCGTGTGGATCGACCTGGACTGCGACGCGATCGACCCGGCGTTCCTGCCGGCGGTCGGCCAGCCGCTGCCGTTCGGCCTCGCGCCGCCGACGGTACTGGCGGTCCTCGACGCGATGTGGTCGGACAAGGTGGCGGGCGTATCGGTGAGCGAGTTCGACCCCGGCCGCGACGTGCGCGACACCGGCCTGAACCTGCTCGGGTGGCTCGTCGAGCACGTGCTGCTGCGCCGCCACGGCGGCTGACGTTACAGCTTGTGACAGACCGCCGCGCCGCGGCGTGGTTCAATAGCGGTGTCACCCCCGGAGTCGTGCCATGCGCCGCGCCGCCCTCGTACTCGTGTTGTCCGCCGTCGGCACCGTCGCGCTCGCCGACGACGGCGACTGCCGGCTCGTCGTCGTTCCGGCGAAGACGCAGCCGGCGATCAGTTCCGTGGTGGTCTACCCGGCGGGCGCCACGCCGGACGGCCCCGCCAAGCCGGCGCTGAAGTCGAAGACCACCGGCACGCCAATCCGCATACCGGTCAAGGGCGTGTACGACGTGTACGTCGCCCCGTCCGGCGGGCGGTACGTCAAGGTCGCCACCGGGCTGAAGGCCGAGCCGGGCACGACGCACACGGTCAAGCTCGTCGAGAAGCTCGGCGTGATCGACGTGCTCCGCCGCGACGACTCGCCGCGCGTCGGCCGGATCGTCGTCACCGACCCGTTCGACGCCGGGCCGGACGAGAAGGGGCACGTCGCGGTGCAGACGGCGCCGGACTTCCGCGTCGAGATGCTGGTGCCGGAGGGCGACTACGCGGTGTGGGTGGTGCCCGAGAACGGCGCCCGCGCGACCCGCGTCGCCGACCGCGTCCGCGTCCTGTCGGGGCGGGTCGTGAGAGTGGATTAGCTGTTGCTGGACACGCCGCGCGCGTACGGGTACTCTCGCCCCATCCGCTCTCCCTCCCGAGGACCGCTCGCATGTCCCGTCGCGTCACCCGCCGCCGCGCCCTCGCCGCCGCCGGCTACCTCGCCGCCGCGCCGGCGTTCTCGCTCAACCGCGTCTGGGGCGCCAACGACCGCATCCGCGTCGCCGGCATCGGCGTCGGTGGGAAGGGGTCGAGCGACATCGAGCACGCCGGCCGCGTCATGGACGTGGTGGCCCTGTGTGACATCGACGACCAGCGGCTCGAGCAGCGCGCCCGCACCTGGCCGAGCGCCCAGAAGTTCTTCGACTACCGCACCCTGTTCGAGCGCATGGCCCGCGACATCGACGCGGTGGTCGTGTCCACCGCCGACCACTCGCACGCCCCGGCGTCGATGATGGCGATGCGCCTCGGCAAGCACGTCTACTGCCAGAAGCCGCTGACGCACACGATCGAGGAAGCCCGGCTGATGCGCGAGGCCGCGGCGCGCTACAAGGTGTGCACGCAGATGGGGAACCAGGGCTCGGCGCTGAACGGCCTGCGCCGCGCGGTCGAGTTGGTCCGCGGCGGGGCCATCGGCAACGTCGCCGAGGTCCACGTCTGGACCAACCGCCCGGCGCAGTACTGGAAGCAGTCGCCGGACATCACCGCGCGGCCGATGGAGGCGCCGGTGCCGAAGCACGTCCACTGGGAGGAGTGGATCGGCCCGGCGGCGATGCGGCCGTACGCGGTGGCGTTCGCCCCGCGCCCGGCGTACCACCCGCACGACTGGCGCGGGTACTGGGAGTTCGGCACCGGCGCTCTCGGCGACATGGCGTGCCACACCGCGAACATGCCGTTCCGCGCCCTCAACCTCGACGCCCCCACGGCGGTCGTCGCCGACGCGGCCGAGATTAACACCGAGACGTTCCCCGCGTGGGGCCACATCCAGTACAAGTTCCCCGCCCGCGGCACGCTGCCCGCCTGCACGCTCCACTGGTACGAGGGGAAGCGCGGAAACTCCCGCGTCCTCCCGCCGGGCGACCTGATCGGCCGGCTGAACCTGCGGCCGGGCGAACAACTGCCGGCGAGCGGGTCGATCCTCGTCGGCGACAAGGGCATCCTGTTCAGCCCGAGCGACTACGGGAACCTATTCCGCATCGTCCCCGAGACGATCGTCGAGGGGCGGCAGTTGACGCGCCCCGAGACGTTGCCCGCGGGCGCGGAGAGCGACCAGGGCGGCGCCCACGACGCCTACCAGAAGGCCGAGTGGGCGCGGGCGATCCGGGAGAACCGGCCGGAGATCGCGACGAGCAACTTCGACTACGCCGGCCGGCTGACGGAAGCGATGCTCCTCGGGAACATCGCGGTCCGCTTCGCCGGCACCGAGCTCCGCTGGGATGCGGCGAAGCTGACGTTCACGAACAACGAGGCGGCATCGCGGCTGGTCCGCAAGGAGTACCGCCGCGGCTGGGACTTGGTGCGCGGCTGAGTCGCAAGAAGAAAATGGACAGGATAACAGGATGAACAGGATGAACAGGATACCGAGCCAAGACCCTGGCTTTGGCTCGGTATCCTGTTCATCCTGTTATCCTGTCCATTTTCCGCACGTCACCAGTGCGAAATCGGCCCGGCCGGCACGGCGATGTGAGCTTGCTGGGTGTCGTACTCGCTCCAGCCCGCCGGCGGGGTCTCGGCGAACGGGGCGATCAGCTCCTCGAACTGCGTCAAGTTCTCCAACATCACCAGCGCCGCCTGCGTCCGCTTCGGCAGTCGAAGCGCCTTCGTGTACCACGTCGCCACCTTGCGGAACTGCACACACCCGTACTTCTCGCCGCCGCGCCAGTCGATGAGCCGACGCAGGTGCAGCCGCATGAAGTCGAGCCGCTCGTGGTACGTCGCGCGCGGGCCGGGGTGACCGGTCCGCACCCAACAGTCGAACTGCTTGAAGATCCACGGGTTCGCCAGCGCCCCGCGGCCGAGCGCGATGCCGTGGCAGCCGGTGTCGTCGATCATCCGGGCCGCGTCGGCGACGGTGCGCACGTCGCCGTTCCCGTAGACCGGGATGCGCTCGACCGCCTCGACCACGCGGCGGATGCCGTCGTGGTTCACGCCGCCGCTGAACCCCTGCTCGCGGGTGCGGCCGTGGATCGTCAGCGCCGCCACACCGGCCTGCTCGAACTCGCGCGCGAAGAACGGGGCGGTGTGGTTGTCGTCGTCCCACCCGAGCCGCATCTTCACCGTCACCGGCACCTTGACGGCCTCGACGACGCGGCGCACGAGGTTCACCGTCGCGCCGGTGGTGTCGCACATCATGCTCGACCCGCCGCCGGTCTTCACGACCTTGCGGACCGGGCAGCCCATGTTGATGTCGATGCCGTCGGCCTTCTCGTTGGCGATAAGCCACGCCGCGGAGCGGGCCATCTCGTCGGCGTTGCTGCCGAAGATCTGCACGAACAGCGGCCGCTCCGCGGGCGCGGTGGCGAGCAGCTCCATCGTCTTCTTGAGGCCTTCGAGGATGGCCCGGGCGTTGACGAGGTCGCTGGTGCAGAGCCCGACCCCGCCGATCTCGCGGACGGACAGGCGGAACGGCAGGTTCGTGTACCCGGCGAGCGGCGCGAGGTTGAACCGCGACGCCATCGGGATGCCGCCGATGGCGATGGGCTCGCGGTACCACGGCGGCGGGGGCGGAATGTCGGTCGGGTGGGACATAACCACAGTGTAGATGCTGAAGATATTACGCCGTAGCCCACCCGGGGTTACCACCCCGGGCTATTGGCGTCGACGGTTCACGCGAACTCCGACGCCCCCGTCGGCCAACTCTCGGTCGGTCCCCAGCCGAGCAATCGGTTGGCGTCGCTCAGGTCGTAGCGCAGCGTGTGCCGCGCCCGGCTGGTGGCGTAGACGACGGCGAACGGCGGGAGGTTCGCGGCCTCGGCGGTCGCGGCAAAGAACCGGCCGGCGTCGCCGGGGCTGAGAAACACGTCCTGGAACAGCTCGTCGGCGGCGATCTCGGCGACCTGCCCGGGGTCGCGCGGGCACCACCCGAGGCGCACCGCCAGCACCTCGATCCCGTGCTCCGTCGCGTACACCTGCCCGAGCGCTTCGAGGAACACCTTCGTCGCCGCGTACAGGTAGCGCGGGCGGTACGGGTGCGCTGCTGTCACCGGGATGTTCCCGGCGAGCAGGTGCCCGCCGATCACCTGTCCCGTGCTCGCCAGCACGACGCGCGGGATCTTCAAAACGCGGGCCGCCTCCATGATCTGATACGGGGCGATCACGTTGTTCGGGACGAGCTCCGAGAGGAAGTTATCGCCGTCGTCCGGGGGCGTGCCGCGCGGGTAGCGCGCATCGTCGGGCGTGGCCGCGAGGTGGATCAGACAATCGACCCCGGCCGCCGCCTTCCGCAGCGCGTCGATGTCGCTCAGCGGCGCGACGACGGACTGCCCCGGCGGCAGGCCCGGCGTGGGGCGCACGTCGAGGCCGACGACGTGGTGTCCGCGGGCGACCAGCCCGCGCACGGCGGCGCGGCCGACGCGGCCGGCGGCCCCGGTGACGAGAACGCGCTTGGTACTCATCGGGTCAGTTTATGGCGGCCCCGCGGCGGCGGTGCTACAATCGCCCGCACTCGTTCGGGCGAACGGCCGGCGTGAGCCGGCTGGTCCCTGCG
>JAFKFQ010000151.1 GCA_017308215.1 bacterium
GGTCTCCGGTCCGACACCAGCATAAACGAACCGCTCCGGCGACACCGGACACGGGCGCGAAAAAACCGCGGCCGGGTGTGACCCGGCCGCGGCGTCAGGGTGTGACCCGGCCGCGGCGTCAGCCGACGAACACGCCGTTGAGCGTCCCGTCGAGATCGACCTCGAACAGCTGGCTCGCCTGCCCGGTCGCCAGGGCCGACCCGCGGTACGACGTCGCCACCGCCCGGTCGCCGAGCCCGCCGCCGGTCACCACGTCGATGAACTTGTCCCCGTCCAGGTTCTTCGTCGTCACCTTTACCCCGCCGCGGTTGTCGACGTTGCCGGCGAAGAAGTCGGCGAACGGGACGGTGTCGTTGCCGCCGACCGACAGCAGGCTGGCCCCGCTGTACGCCTTCACCCGCGGCCCGCCGCCCGGCCCGGCCCCGGCCACGAGGTCGCCGAACCCGTCCCCGTCCACGTCGCCGATCGCCACGAACGCCCCGTTGCGGAGCCCCTGCTCGAACGCGAAGAAGTCCGGGACCATGTTGACGAACTCGAGCTTCCCGAGCCGCTGCCCGTCCCACAGCGAGATCCGCGGGCCGCCCCCGAACCCGGCCGACACGGCCAGGTCCGCGAACCCGTCGTTGTTGAGGTCGCCGACCGCCGGGCGGACGCCGCCGCGGAAGTTGGCGTCGTCGATGGCGAAGTAGCTGACCAGCGGGGTGAAGTCGCCGCCGCGGTAGATCACCACCCGCGGCCCGCCGCCCTCGTCCGGGGTGACGATGAGCTCGGCCACCCCGTCCCCGGTCATGTCCCCGGCGGCCACGAACGCCCCGCCGGAGAAGCCCTCGAACGGGGACACCTGGAACAGCACGCCGCCGGTCGCGCCGTCGATCACCTGGACGAACACCTCCCGCCCCGGCCCGGTGGCGAGGACGTAGTCGGCGACCCCGTCCTTGTTGAAGTCGCCGGACGCGGTGCGGATGCCGCCGGCGAACGCCGGGTCGACCGGGATCGTGGTGACGTTGCCGCCGTCCGGCCGGACGACCTGGATCTGCGCCGGCGCCCCGCCCGACCCGATCACCGTCACGTCCGACGAGCCGGCCACCGTGAGGGTGCCGCCGACGACCGTGATCGGGAAGTAGTTCGTCGCCGTCGGCGTCCCCTGGGCGGTGATCGGGTACGCCCCGATCGGGCTGTTCGGGGTCGCCGGGGTGACGATGGCCAGGCCGTTCACCACCGCCCCGGTGTCCGAGAGCTTGAGCCCCTCGAACGTGGCGGTGAACGCCGGGTTCTGGGCGAACCGCGCCCGGGTGGCGTCGTTGATCCGGATGGTGAGCGGCACCTGGGTGACGGTGAGCGTGCCGTCCGTGAACACGATCGTGTAGTTCGGCCCGGCCGTGACCGACCCCTGCGTGATCGGGTAGGCGCCGGCGTTGCTCGCTTGGGTGGCGGCGACCGTCGGGGTGCCGGTCACCACCGCGGCCGTGTCGCCGAACTTCAGGTCCGCCGCGGTCACCGTGTAGGTGAGCGTCGGGTTCGCGTCGCCGTAGGGCCGGCTCGCGCTCCCGGCGCTGACCCGCAGCTGCGCCGGGATGACCGTGTGCGTCGCCGGCTGCGACGTGCCCGTGAGGAACTCGTCGGTCGAGAGGAGCGTCGCCGTGATCGGGCCGTACGTCCCGGCCGCGAGGTCGAGCGGCACCACCACCGACGCCTGGTAGACGAGCGGGTCGTTGGTCGCCACCAGGGTCGCGGTCAGCGTACCGGTCCCCGGGAAGTGGAACTCGACCGGCCGCCCGCTGAGGAACGTCGCCGACCCTCCCACGATCCCCGGGACGCTGACGAGCGCCGTCAGCGTGACCGCCTCGCCGTAGGTCGCGGCCGCGTCGGTGGCGACGAGGGTGAGCGTGTAGGTCCCCGGGGCGACCGGCGCGTTCGTCGCGTCCGTCCCGTCCCACACCGCGCTGACGGCGGTCCCGGTCCCGGGCAGCACCTTCACCACGGCCCCGCCCGCGTCGCGGACCGTCACCGTCCAGGTGCCCGGGTTGGCGTCGGTCACGGTGCCCGTGAACGTCGTCGCGTCGGCCGGCGGGTTCGGGGCGCCCGGCTGGATGACCACCTCGTCGACCGTGCCCGCGGCGGCCGGCGAGGTGTTGTCCACCCGGACGGTGACCGGGGTGGTGGAGGCGGTGTTGCCCCACTGGTCGAGGATGCTGATGACGACGGTGTAGTCGCCGTCGGCCACGAACCCGGTGCCGCCGGTGTTCCGCGTCCCGTCCCAGCTCGTCGTGATCGTCGAGGTGTTGACCGGCGCCGGCGCGGCGACCGGTGTGGTCGTCGTGAACACGACCAGCCCGCTGGTCGCGTTCCGGACGGTGAGGGTGTAGCTGTACGCCGACCGCTCCTGGGTCACGCTCGCGGCGAGCGCGACCGAGTCGTTCACGCCGACGCTCGTCGCGTTGTTCGGCGAGATCGTGGTCGCGGCGGGCGGGGTGAGGGTGACGGCCGGCGTCTCGACCACCTGCGTGAGCCCGGCCGAGTCGGACGGGTTGAAGTTGTCGGTGTCGCCGAGGTAGCGGGCGACGACCGTGTGCGAGCCGGCGGGGATGTTGGCGAACGTGGCACTCGCCACGCCGCCCGCGCCGACCGCGACCGGCGCGCCGAAGTCGACGCCGTCGAGCTGGAACTGGACGAAGGTGCCGGTCGCGGCCTGGATCGCCGAGCCGGTTTCCGACGTGACCGTGGCGGTGAACGTCACCGGCTGGTTCAGCGTGGACGGGCTGCCCGGCGTGCCGAACGAGTTCGAGCTGGTCAGGGTGATGGACGTGTCCGTCTTCACCTTCTCCAGCACGACGGTCGTGCTCGTGTAGGTGATCTGGAACTTGAACTCGCCGACGAACACGAACCCGGGCGTCACCGCTTCGGCGAACGTGCCGCTGATCGTGCCGGCGCCGGTCGTGTCGATGATCGTGAACCGGTGGCCGAGTCGGATGCTCGCCGCGTCCACGGCGAGCTGGAGCGTCGCCACCCCGTTCCCGAGGAACACGTCGTTCCCGGCCCCGGTCACGCGCAGCTGGTCGTAGTGGACGCCCGCCGTCGGCTGCGTCGCCGAGCCGGTGCCGGCGAGGTTGACGAGGAACACCGACCCGGCGCCGAGCGTCACGTCGCCGGTGGCGGTCAGGACGCCGGCCGGGCTGGCGGCGCCGTTGTCGCCCGGCGAGACGGTGCCCTGGGCCGCGGTGCCGGCCGTCCCGGAGATCGCCCCGGTCGTGCCGATGCCGCTGACGCTCGGGCTCGTGCCGGTCTGCCGGTCGAGGACCACGGCGGCCGTGACCGTGTCCACCTGCACGTCGCCGTCGCGGACGACCACGTCGTTGCCGAACCCGGTGCCGGCCGGCGCGAGCGCGAGCCGCCCGGTGCCGGTCTTGACGAGGTTCTGCCCGGCCGTCGCGGTGAGGAGCGACGCGACCCGGAAGTCCTCGGCCGCGGCCCCGTCGGCGACGCTGACCGTCTGGTCGCCGGCGCCGCCCAGGACGAACGAGCCGGCCCCGGTCACGTCGGACGTGGCCGCGGCGGCGACCGTGGTGACCGGCCCGGTCGTGGTCAGGCTCGACCCGGTGTCGAGGGTGACGTGGCCGTTGGTCAGGGTCACGCCGGTCACGTCGGCGGTCGCCAGCGTGCCGAGGGCGAGGGTGGCGTTGACCAGCGCCAGCGTCGTCGCGTCGAGGTCGGCGTCGGTCGCCAGCGTGACCGTCGCCCCGGTGGCGGCGACGGTGCCGGCCGTCGAGGTCGAGTTGGCGCCGAACGTGACCGACCCGCCCGTGAAGTCCACGGCCCCGATCGTTGCGGACGAGTTGGTGCCGGTCGTGAGCGAACTGTTCCCGGTCCCGGTGACGCTCCCGCCGGTCAGCGTGGCGCCGGTGCCGATCTCCAGCGCCGAGGCGTTGGCCAGCGTGATCGCCTGCGAGTTCGTGTCGAGGCTCGCGCCCGGCCCGTTCCCGAGGCTCAGCGTCGCGGCGTCGAGCGACAGCGCCTGCGTGTCGAGGTCCACGCCGACGGTGCCGGTGAGGTCGGCCTGCGTGAGCGAGACCGGGCCGGCGAAGGTGGCCGTGGTGTCGTCGCCGAACTCCACCGCGCTGCGGTCGGCCGCGGTCCCGGTGGCGGTGAGGCCGCCGGCGCTCACGGTCGCCCCGCCGCTCCCGGTGCGGAGCGCCGAGCGGGTCAGGGTGACGTTCTGGCCGCCGGTGTTCAGCGTGGCGCTCGGCCCGTTCCCGAGGCTGAGCGTGCTGTCGGTCAGGTCCACCGCCCCGGTGAGCAGGTCCACGCCGACGGTGCCGGTGACGGACGAATTCGTCAGGGTCACGGCGTTGCCGCCGGTGTTCAAGGTGGAGTCGGTCCCGAACGTCGCCGTGCTACCGGTGGTGCCGTCGAGCGTGAGCGCGCCGGTGAGCGTCTGCGAGGTCGCGCCGGCGTTCAGGGCGCTGTCCGTCAGGGACACGGCCCCGCGGCCGGCGCCGCCCACCGTCGTCAGGGTCGCCCCGGCGCCGGTGGTGATCGTCGAGGTGCCGCGGGCGGTGACCGTCGCCCCGAGGGTCTGAGCCGTCCCGCCCGCCCCGACGGTCAGGGCGCTGCCCGTCAGGTCGATCGCGCCGCTGGTCAGGAGGGCGCCGGCGGCGACCGCCGTGGTCGCCCCGCCGCGCTCGGTCAGCGTGCCGATCGTGGCGGTGGCACTCGCCGTGGTGCCGACCTGGAACAGCCCGCCGGTCATGTCCACGTTGCCGGCGGCGAGCGTGCCGCCGTTCTCGACGGTGACCCGGCCGCCCGGGTTGGTCGCGGAGCCGATCGTGACCGCGGCGGTGGTCAGGCTGCCGCCCGTACCGCCGTTGTTCGTGGACACCACGCCCTGCACGACGTTCAGCGTGCCGATCGGCTCGGTCACCCCTTTGATGTCGAGGAGCCCGTCGGCGTTCACCAGCACCGACGGGGCGGCCCCGGTGGTGTTGACGATCTGGTTGTTCTGGAGCAGCCGGACGACGGCCGTCTGAGCGCCGCCGACGCCGTCGCCGACCACGAGCTGCCCGCGGACCGCGCCCTCGGTGGCCGTGGTGCCGGTGTGGTTCAGCAGCAGCGTGCCGTCGCGGACGGTGGTGGTGCCGAGGTAGTCGTTGTCGCCGGTGGCGGCGTACTCCAGCGTCCCCAGGCCGACCTTGTTCACGCCGAACGTCTGGTTCGGACCGCGGACGTTCGTCGGCCCGAGGACCGCCGTCGGGGCGGCGTACGGGTTGCGGTCCGTCGTCGCCTTCGTGAGCACGAGGCTGTTGTTCGGGGCCACCCCGATCGCGGCCGTGCTGCCGAGGACGATCGGGGCCTCCCAGCTGATGAGCGGCGTGGTGCTGTTCACCATCTGGAGCGCGCCGGTCGTCGCCCCGTCCTGGAGCGTCGCGGTGGCGCCGGTCACCCCGGCGCCGGCCGGCACGACCTGGACCGGCTGGAGGTTGACGTTGGCGAAGGCGCCGGCGAACTCGATCACGTACCGGAACCCGCCGGGGATGGTCGACCGCGCGACGCGGACGTTCCCCGCCCCGATCCCCAGCCCGCCGGAGCCGGGTGCGTCGGTGAGGGCGGCCAGGACGGCCGCGGCGCTGGCGTCGAACGGCAACTGGGTGGTGCCGGTCACGACCTGCCCGGTGAACGGGTTGGTGTACGACAGCGTGAACGCACCGGTCGTCCCGAGGACGTCCACGGCCTGTGCCTCGGCGAGCCCGTCGCCGTTGAGCGTGACGGTCTCCCGGGTCATCGTGTCGAGGAGCCCGTCGTTCCGCACCTGGAGCGCCGCCCCGGCGAGGACGACCGTCCCCTCCGGCCCGTCCTGCAGGGTCGAGGTGCTGCTCGTCACCGAGCTGCCCGCGACCGGCACGACCTGGATCGGCAGCAGGTTGAGGTTGCCGAGCGCGTTGCGGAACTGGACGAGGTACTGGAACCCGCCCTGGCTGTTCGACCGGGTGACGCGGACGCTGCCGGTGCCGAACGTCGCGTCCAGCCCGAGCCCGCCGAGCGCCTGTGCGTCGGTGAGGGCCGCCTGGAACGCCGCCTCGCTGGCGTTGAACACGAGCAGGCGGTTGCCGGTCACGACCTGCCCGGTGAGCGGGTTGGTGTACCGGGGCGTGTACTGGCCGGACGTGCCCTGCACGTCCACCACCTGCGTCTCGCTCCCGACCCCGTCCTCCACGGCCTGCACGCGAACCGTCGCGGCCGGGGTGAACGCGCCGGTGAACTGCGGGATGTTCACGTTCGACCGGTCGTTGACGAACGTCAGCCGGAACAGGTGCCCGGTGTTCCCCGGCAGGGTGGTGCGGACCACCTGCACGTTCCCAACGTCCACCGGACGCGGGGTGGCCAGCGGCGCCGTCTGCGGCAAAACCTGTAGCTTCTCGAGCTCCGCCAGCACCTCGGCCGCCGTCGCGGTGTACTGGAGCGGCGCGGTCGTCAGGGTGAACGTGGCCGGAATCCCGCCGATGTTCGCGTTCGGGACGACCACGGTGAGGGTGAACGTCCCGGCCGTGTTCGGGACGATGACCGTCTGGACCTCGTTCGCCCCGATCGGGGTGGGCGGCTGGCCCTGCACGACGGTCGTTGTCGGCAGGGTGATCGGTACCGGGCCGGTCGGCGTCGCCGGGGAGACGTCCGTCAGGAGCGGGACGTGGCGCCGACCGGCAGGGGGGGGGCGTCGGGGGCCGGGGCCACGACCGCGGTGACGGTCACGTCGCCGGCCCCGAACATCGCGGGCAGGGTGTTGCCGTCGCGCATCCGGGTCAGCGCGTTGTACAGCTCGGTCGCGCCGGCCGCTCCGAACTGGAAGGGGATCGGGTCGGTCGTCTCGCCGAGGAAGCTGATGGTGTACGTGCTCCCGAACGTGCCGGTGACCCGGACGCGCTGGGTCTCGGACCGCGCCACCCCGAGCGCCCCGGAAGAGGCGATCTGGAGGGCGCCCTCGGCCACGACCGTCCGCCCGCGGTACTCCTTGTCGTTCGGGAACACGACCGTGCCGCCGCCGACCTTCGTCAACTCGGCCGCCGCCGGGGTCACCACGTCGGGGACGACGGTCGGGTCGTTCGGCTGGCCGAGGACGCCCCCAGTCACCGTCAGCGTGCTCCCGGGCTGCGCCCCGAGCGTCGTCGCCGTGCCGATCGTGATGGTGCCGCCGTAGGTGTTGTTCCCGCCGTGGTTCCCGAGGGCACCGTAGCGGACGCCGCCGGCGTCGGTCACGCCCGCGCCGTTGAGCGTCAGGGTTTCGTTCACCGTCACCGGGGAGGGGAGGCCGGTGCTGTCGAGATCCAGGCTGGCCCCGGCGGCCACGACGGTGCCGAGCCCGCCCGGCTGCGGGGTGTCGACCGTCACCGTCACCCCGGCGCTGACGTTCTCCGCCAGTAGCGCCGGCACGTTCTGGCCGGTAAACCGGCCGCGGAAGGTGACGGTGAAGACGCGGCCGTTGGCGTTGGGCGTCTCGGTGACCAGCACGTCCGGGCCGGCGCCGGCGATCAGTTGCTCGATCGCGGCGGCGACGGCGGCCGCGCCCGACCCGCCGGCCGGGTTGGCCGTCAGCGTCGTGGTCAGCTGGCCGTTCAGGTTCAGCCGATACGTCCCGACCCCGAACACGCGAATCGTCTGAACCTCCGACGAGGTCTCGACCGTGCCGAGGGCGTCGTCGTTGGCGACCCGGAGCGTCCCCTCGTTGACGTTCGTGACGCCCGTGTAATGGTTCGCCTCCTCCAGGCGGAGGATGCCCGGGCCGACCTTGATGAGGCCGAACTGGGCCGCGGCGGCGTTCTCGGTGATCCCGCCGGCGGCCCTGACGGTGAGCACGTCCACCGAATTCGAGACGCCGAACGCGATCTGTGCCCCCGGGTTGGTGGGCGGGTTGGTGCCCGGGACGATGTCGAGCGCGATCGGCCCGCCCCAGGTGTTGTCCCCGCCGGTGTTCCGCAGCGCGCCGGTGCCGAGCCCGCCCGGGCCGTCCGGGGTGCCGGTGCCGGAGAGGGTCAGCACCTCGTCCTCGACGACCGTCGGGGTGCCGGGCGTGGCGTTGGCGATGCGCACGGCGGCCCCGTCACGCACCAGGGTGCCCAGGCCGGTTCCGATCGGGCCGAGCGCCTGGCCGTTGCGCACCTCGACCGCCCCGGCGATCACTTCGGTGAACCCGAGGTAGTTCGTGTTGTCGCTGGACAGGATCAGGGTGCCGGGCAACTCCTTGTCGATGCCCTGGCTGCTGGCGGCGAGGCTCCGGACGCGGCCGATCAGCCCCGGGTTCGGCCCGGCCGTGTTCTGGCCGATCCGCAGGCTCGACCCGGAGTCCACCCCGATCGTCACCTGGGCGGGGTCGGCGTCGGGCGGCTGCGGCGCGGCCGCGAAGGTGCCGGTGCCGAGCGTGAGGACGCCGTTGTAGACGTTGTTGCCGCTGATGTTCCGCAGCGCGCCGGTCGGGCGGCCGTTGAAGTAGATGCCGTCGCCGTTGATGGTGATCGGCTCGGCCTCGATGTCCGACCGGACTTGGAGCGCGGCCCCGTACTGGACCACCGTGTTGCCGGTCGGCGCCCCGAGCGCGGTCGGGTTTTTCACCTCGAGTACGCCCTGGGTGACGACCGTCTGCCCGGTGTACGTGTTCGCCGCCGACAGGATGAGCGTCCCCTGGCCGACCTTCTCGATGCTGAACGCCCCGGAGATCGTGCCGCCGAGGTCGAGCGACGCGGCGTTCAGGCCGTTCTGGATCTGCTGCGTCCCGACCGTGCCGATCCGGGTGTCCCCGGTGAGGGTGACCGGGCCGGTCCACCGGGACGTGCCGCTGACCGCCCGGAGGGCGCCCGAGGTGGCGGCGTAGTCCGGGAGGAACAGCTGGAACATGCCGCGGCCGTACGTCGCGGCGGTGAGGATGCTGGTCGTCTGGTTGAGGACCAGGTCGCGGACCTGGACGTTCGGCATCCCGTCGCCGAGCCGCCGCCAGTAGACGGTCCCGGCCCCGGCCGTGCGGGCGAGGTTCGTCGGGTCGGCGGCGGCCGGGTCGACGAGCACCCACACCCCGTTGTCGGTACCGACGTAGAGGTTCCCCGAGCGCGGGTCGATCGCGGCCTTCCAGACCGGGATGCTCGGGAGCGGGCCGACGCTCGCGTCGTTCGTGTCGGGGTCGGTGACCCCGGTCAGGTTCGTCCAGGTTTGGCCGGCGTTGAGCGACCGCCAGACGCGCCCCCCGGCGACCCCGGGGCCCGCGCTCACGACCGCGTACACCTCGTCCCGGTTGACCGGGTTCACGACCAGATCCATGATCGTCCCGCCGGCCGGGACCACGAGGTTCCCGAGCGCACCCGCCCACGACACGCCGCGGTTCTTCGTCACCGAGATGGTCGTGCCGTTGGTGACGTAGATGGTCCGCGGGTCGGGTGTGTTCGCCAGCCCCTCGGTCACCGTCGGGAACCGCGGGTCGGGGACGAACGGACCCTGGAACCCGGCCAGGGCGATCGCCGTCGGCTGGATCGGCACGTTCAGGCTGACCCAGCTGGTGCCGCCGTTGGTGGACTCGTACAGCCGGGCGACGGCGTTGTCGACCAGCGGGTCCGGGTTGAACGTCAACCCCCCGACCAGCACCCGGTTCGGCGTGAGCGGGTCGACGACCATCGGGAACTGGTCGTACGCGAACATTGCCAGGGACGCGAGGGACGAGTTGTTGAACCGGTACCGGTTCGGGAACGGCGCCCCGTTGCCGCCCGTGAACCCGGTCGTGCCAAACTCCTGGGCCGCGGGGGTCAGCTGCGTCCAGGACTGGCCGCCGTTGGTGGACTTGCGGAGGGCGCCGTCGCGGACGGCGTAGATAGTGGACGGGTTGAACGGGTCGTACCGGACGACCCCGCTCACCGACCCGGACACCCCGGTCGTCGGGGTGAGGGAGGCGTCGTCGGTCCGCTTCCACACCCCGGTCGTGCCGTCGGGGGTGTTCCCGTTCCACACCTGGGTGCCGGTCCCGGTCGAGCCGCCGACCGCCTGCCGGAAGTCGGTCGGGTTCGGGTCGGCCGAGTTCAACTGGACGGCCGGGAGGTTGCTGTTGAGGTTGGAGAACCGGAACCGGTCCCACCGCCACAGCCCGCCGTCGGACCCCATTAGCAGTCGGTTCGAGGCGTCGAACGTCAGGGCGTGGTACTGCTCGGCCGGGGCGAATCCGCGGTCGTCGGCCCCGATCGCAGTCCACGCCGGGGTCGTCGTCGCGGTCGTGGTCACGAACACGGAGTCGAGGCCGCCGAAGTACAACTCGTCGGGGTT
Source organism: bacterium (assembly GCA_017308215.1). Classification (GTDB taxonomy): domain Bacteria; phylum Planctomycetota; class Planctomycetia; order Gemmatales; family Gemmataceae; genus Urbifossiella. The sequence goes on from JAFKFQ010000151.1 coordinate 10,285, forward strand.
GTTGTCGCCGATCACCCGCGGGTCGTAGTCGCGCACCGCCAGGACGAAGTTGTATCGGCCGGTGGCCGGGCGGACGTTCGCCCCGTTGGACTGCGTGGCCGCGCCGAACGGCAGGGTGGGGGCGGCGATGGTGGTCCAGGCCCACCCGGCCTGGCTGCTCTGGTCGGCGTTCGTCTGCGAGCGCATGAGGTCGCGCAGCTCGCCCCGGAGCGGGTCGTTGGCGGCCGGCCGGAGGTTGCCGTCGGTGCCGAGGAAGTCCCGCCACAGCCCCGCCGCGTACCAGTTCACAACTGCGTATCGGTCGCGCAGTCCGTTCACGAAGATCTCGTCTTGGGTCGACGCGGCCGCGATCTTGATGTACCCGTACTTGCCCGGGAACGGCGGGTTGGCCGGCACCGGCGGGGTGATCGGGCCGACGTCGAACTCGCCACCCCGCGCGTCCGGCGGGGTGATCGGCTGCGCGCGGCCGGGGGTTTCGAGCGGGTACAGCGTCCCGCGGCCGAGCCACCACGTCGGGCCGGCGGCTGTGGGGGACGAAATCGACCTCTCGGGGTCGTCGGTCCGGTAGACGGCGTTGCGGATCGCCTGGGCACCCACCCCTCCGAAGTACGTCTGGGTGGACTCGCCGAGGGCGGCGTACAGGGTGTACTGCATCACCCCGTTCGGGCCTGGGGTGTTGCCGCGGGTGACGAGCTGGATGTCGCTCCACGTCGCCGCCTCGGCGGCGTTACCGGCCGCCCCGGTCGGGAAGCGGACGCGGTAGTCGTCGTCCGGCCCGGCGTTGCCCGGGGCGGCCGTGTCGTAGGGGGCTGAGCCGACGGTCGTGAGCCGCCGGGCGGACGTCTGCGCGGTGAGGTTCACCCACGAGTCGGCCGGGGTGAACCGCCACACCCCCGCCCGGGTCGCCGCGTTGAGCGTGGCGTTCCCCAGGTTCGCCGGGGTGATCACCACGCCGGCCCCGGTCGACACGAGTGCCCGTACGGTGCTGCTGGCGAGGTAGACCCGGGTGGCGTCGAGCGGGTCGACGATCATCTTGGTGACCGCCTGCCCGTAGAGCGGGTTCGACTTGTCGGGGTTGAGCAGCCGCGTCCACGTCTTCCCGCTGTCGTCCGACCGGTAGACGCCGGACCCGGCGTAGTTGTCCGCCTGGTTGAGGAACTGGCCGGTGTTCGGGAGCCCGGTGTACACGCCGTTCGAGTCGCCGGTGGCGTAGTAGACGACCGACGGGTTCGACGGGGCGACGGCGATCTGGCCGCCGAACATCATCGCCGACATCGGGAGCATCCCCGCCCCGTTGGCGGTCGCGTCGGTGGGCGGGGACAGCGGGTTGTTCGTCGCGGACTCGACCCCCAGGTCGAACAGCGCGATCCAGGTGAGCCCGCCGTCCTTCGTCTTCCACGCCCCGCCGCCGGCGGTGGCGACGTAGATCACCCGCGGGTCGGTCGGGTCGGTGGCGATCGAGTTGATCCGCGCGCTCGTCGGCGCGCCCTCGGGCGTGTACGGCGGGGCCACCCCGTTGTTCGTCGCCCCGGGGCCGACGTTCAGCCACCGGAGGGTGGCGTCGAGGGCCGGCAGGGTGGACGTGCCGTTCCCCGCGACCGACAGCGACTCGCCGGCGATCGTCAGGCTCCCCTGGATCTGTAGCTGCGCGCCGCTGGCGACGACCGTGCCGCCGGTCACGTCGCCGAACGCCCGGCTGCTGACGGCGGTGACGATCCCCTCGTCGATCCAGGTGGTCCCGCGGAACGAGCTCGCCGCCCCGCCGAGGGTCAGGTCGCCGGCGTCGCGCTTCACCAAGTCGGACCCGGCCGCGTCCGAGTTGGCCGCGTCGGTGACGTCCCCGAGGAAGCTCAGCCGGCTGTTCGGCCGGACCTCGATCCGGGTGCCGCGGTTCAGGGTGACCGGCCCGCGCCAGGTGTTGTCGTCGGACAGGCTCACGAGCGGGGCGTTGGTGCCGCTGATCCGGACCTCGGCCAGGGCCGCGACGGTGGCCGGGTTCATCGGGTCGACGATCGGCTGGATGATCGTGCCGACGGGCACGATGAACGCGGTGAGGGCGGAGATGTTGAGGTTGTTGAACCGGGCGGCGCCGAACGTGATGGCGAACACGCCGGGGCCGACCGCGACGACCGTGGCCCGGGCGTCCGCCGGGACCGCGCCAGGGATGCCGGCGACGAGCGACGCGGCGATGCTGGTTAGCTCGTTGTTGATCGCGTTCTGGATTTGGGTGGCGACAGTCGCCGAAGAGTTCGTGGCAGGAACTTCGATCTGGCCGGACCGCTGGCCGGCGAAGTCGAGCTGGAACCGGGCGGTCGGCTGACCGGTCACCCGAATCTGGACGCCGTACTCGTTCAGGACGAGGCGCTCGTCGTTCACCTGCACCCCGGCGGCGACCCCGCCCTCGTGCATGGCGACCGACCCGGCGAGCTCGAGCCGCGCCCCGTTGGCGACGACGGTCCGGGTGGGGTCGTAGGTCTGGCGGGTGATCTCGGTGCCGGTGGTGGCCCGGCCGAGGGCGGTGTCGTTCTGGAGGCGCAGGGTGCCCTCGCGCACCTCGTTCCCGCCCAACTCCACGTCCTGGTTGTTGACCCGGACGACCTGCGTGCCCCCGCTCTGGCTCCCGGCGCCCAGCAGGGTGAGCGTCTGCGAGCCGAGTTTGACGAACGAGCTCGGGAACTGCGTCACGATCCCGCGCGGGGTGGCGCCGATCGACTGCGCCCCGATGCTCCAGCCGTTCGGGGCGGCCGGGGTGCCGCCGCCCGAGGTGACGACGACGGTGAGCGCCGTCGTCGCCCCCGGCCCGAAGTTCACCGTTGCCAGCCCGATGCCGGTGACGAACCCGCCGGTGTCGAAGATCGTGTTGCCGCCGTAGAGGATCTGGAGCCGGTCGCCGACCGTGCCGAAGTCGTACGGGACGGTGATCCGCCCCGAGACCGCGCCGGCGTCGTAGGTGAACGTGCTGGTCACGTTCGCGGCGGTGAAACTCCCGGACTGCGACTGCTGGTAGCGGATGCCGTCGGACAGCTCGCCGTTGAGGATCAGGCTGCTCGGCAGGAGGACGAAGGTCCCGGACCCGACCGGGGACTCGACCACCGCCGCCCGCTCGACGCCGATCCCGGCGCCCTGCGCCGGGGTCGGCGTCGCGAGGTACTCCTCGTCCAGGACGATCTGAACGCCCGGGGCGGGCGCCATGAGGTGGAGGGCGGCGCCGTCGCTGACGACCGTCGGCTGCTGGGCGGTCTCGCCGAAGCTCGTAGCCGGGGTGGAGTCGCCGAGCGACCGGCTGTTCTGGACCGTGACCCAGCCCTGTTCGATCAGGGTGCGCCCGAAGTACGGGTTGGCGTTCGGGAGGATCAGGTGCCCGGTCCCGCGCTTCACGAAGTCGGTCGCCCGCCCGCCGGTGACGGTGGACACGATGGTGAGGCTGTAGTCGCTGCGGAAGTAGCTGCTGTCGGGTGTCGGGTGGCCGGCGCGCTTGGTCACGACGCCGTTAACCGCGGGGACCGACCCGTCCGGCTCGACCCCGATCGCCACCTCGGACGCGCCGGGGTCGAGGGTGATCGGCGAGATCCACTGGTTGATCCCGGTCATGCTGCGCAGGGCGCCGGTCCCGCCGGTGGACAGGCCGGGGGCCACGCCGGTGTTCGGCACCGCCCCGAGCCCGCGGCCGTTCACGGTTAGGATCTCGTTGACCGTCAGCCGCTGGGCGTCATTCGTGACCGAGTCGGCCCAGGTGTCGCGGCCAAGCTGGTTGTAGCGCGGCGCGACGGCGTCGTCGTAGGCAGCCTCGACGTCCAGCTCGAGCGCCGCCCCGTTCCGCACGAACGTTCCGCCCGCACCGCCCGCCGGCCCGAGCCCCTGGGAGTCGCGGATGGTGATCGTGCCCTCGCGGATGTTGGTCGTGCCGCGGTAGGTGTTGGCGGCGGTCAGGATCAGCCGGCCGGTTCCGTTCTTGGTCAGGACGGCGCTCGGCCGGTTCGGGTCGTCCACGATCCCGCTGATGGTCAGGCTGGACGGGTTGGCGCCGGCGGGGCCGACCCCGATGGCCACGTCCGCGCCGTCCGGGGAGGAGCTGCCGAGGATGACCGACCCGGCCCAGTCGTTGTCGCCCCGGGTGTTGAAGATTGCCCCGGCGTTGGAGTTGAAGTTGGCGGCGCCGTTCAGGACGAGGTACTCGCCGACGATCGTGAACCCGGGGCTGCCGGCAGGCGCCTCGAGGCGCAGTTGCCCGGAGCCAGTCGGGGAGACGTTGACGACGGTGCCGGACGTGGGGTTCTGGAACGCCCCGGTGATCGTGCCGAAGTTGCCCGGCTGCGGGCGGGCGCGGGGGTCGTTCGCCGGGAACCCGTTCTGGATCGTGGTCGGGCGCGAGTCGCCGAGCGACAGCGCGTGGGTGACGGTGAGGACACCGAGGTTGACGTTCGTCTGGCCGCGGTAGGTGTTCCCGGTCGGGCTCCCGAGCTTGACCTCGCCCGCCCCCTCCTTCACCAGGCCCATCCCCGCGCCGCTGTCCGAGATGACACCGGTAATGTTGAGCTGGGTGGTCGCCGCCGCCCCGATCACCGTCCCCGGGCCGCCGGCCTGCGGCGGGCTGGTGATGCCGGTCTCCAGGATGACCGGGCCGGACCAGACCGTGTTGCCGGACTCGTTGTAAAGCGCCCCCTGGACGGGGTCGAAGCCGCCGCCGTTGAGCCGAACCTGCTCCCCGACCGAGGTCTGTCCGCCGGGCACGGTGACGACATTGCCGAGGTACAGCCCGGCGTTGGTCGAGACGACCGTCTCGGTGCCGCCCGCCGGCCCGAGGGCGAGGACGTGCCGGATCTCCAGGATGCCGCTGTTGACCTTCACCCCGCCGAGGAGGTTGGGGCTCGCCGCCGCCAGGACGAGCCGCCCGACGCCGTCCTTGTTCAAGTTGTTCGCGGCCGGGGCGGTGAGGGGGGCCGTCAGGGTGAGGATGGATCCGTTCCCGTCCACGGTGAGTGATTGGTCGCCGTTCGTGGCGAACGTTGTGGGGAGCTCGAAGATGACCTCGGCGGAGTTGGGGGCGACCTCAATGCTCCCGCTCAGGACGATCGAGTTGACCGTCGCGTCGGGCGACTCGGAGATGCGGTACGCGAAGCCGCCCGCCCCCGTGCCCTGGACCGTGATCTTGTTGATGCCGGTCCCGGTCGCCAGGTCGTTGACGTTGGCCGGGCGCTGGGCGCCGGCGGGGAAGACGAGGTCGATGGCGGCCCCGCTCGGGGCGACCCCGCCCTGCCAGTTCCCGGGGGTGCTCCAGTTGGCGTTCGCCCCCGCTCCAGTCCAGGTGAACGTGGCCGGGGCGAGCCGGTCCTCCAACTGCTCGAAGCGCAGCCCCGCGACGGGGAGTTCCGGGGCGGGCTTCCGGGAGAAGCAGCGCGTCCACAGGCGGGACCGGGCGTTCTTCGACATCTCTTGGGCTCCCTCGAAATCAACGAGGAGGTACGTCGCGGGTGCGAATGAGGGTACGCGTCTGCGGATTGCCGCGCAAGGATAACCGCCGGTCCGTCGGTGAACAACCAAACGCCGGGTCAGACTTTACAATTCGGCCGCCCCCGCGCCGGGTGTGGCGCAGGGTCGGGTTATCCCGGTTCCTCGGGTCGGTACTGCCGGCGGGATTGTCGGAGCCCGGACGGGTCGGTCCGGGAGACGGGCGCGGGCGAGTCATGACCGTGGGGCGGTTGTGGGCTCTGGTCGGCCGGCGCGGGGGTGGACCCGTGCCGGGGCGCAGCGGTCTTCCAAGAGACGAGGCTCCGACGCCGGAAGATTTGGTCAGGGGGAGCAATTTCACAGCATGTGACGATTCAGAACGATCCACCCGATCGACCTGGTTGACACTCCCACCCGCCCGTGGGACACTCGGCCCACCTCCGAGGGGGTTGCGGCGATGTGGATCGGACGTGACGGGTGGATCGCGGCGGTAGCCGTTGCGGCGATGTTAGCCTTTTCTCAGACAGCGGTTGCGGCCGAGAAGCGGCCGCCGAACGTGGTCCTTATCCTGGCCGACGACCTCGGTTACGGTGATCTCGGCTGTTACGGGGCGAAGTCGGTCCGCACGCCGCACGTCGATCAGCTCGCGGCGAAGGGGACGCGGTTCACCAGCTTCTACGTGTCGCAGCCTGTTTGCACGGCGTCGCGGGCGTCGCTGCTGACGGGCTGCTACGCCAACCGCGTGTCGCTGTTCGGGGCGCTGAACCACCAGAGCACGGTGGGCCTCCACCCGGGCGAGCGGCTTTTGCCCGAACTCCTCCGCGAGGCGGGGTATGCGACGGCGATCTACGGGAAGTGGCACCTCGGCGACCGCCCGCCGTTCCTGCCGCCGCGGCGCGGGTTCGACGACTTCGCCGGCCTGCCGTACTCGAACGACAACGGCCCGCTCCACCCGACGATGCCCGGTCTGCCGCCGCTGCCGTTCTACCGCGGCGACCGCGTCGTCGAGCGCGACCCGGACCAGTCGCGGTTCACCCGCCGGTTCACCGACCTGGCGGTCGAGTTCATCGCGGCGAACACGCACCGGCCGTTCTTCCTGTACCTGCCGCACGTCATGCCGCACGTGCCGATCTTCGCGTCGCCCGAGTTCCGCAACCGTTCGACGGGCGGGCTGTACGGCGACGTGGTCGAGGAACTGGACACCTCTGTCGGCGAGGTGCTGGCGGCAATCCGCCGACACGGGCTCGAGTCGAACACGCTGGTGATCTTCGCGTCGGACAACGGTCCGTTCCTCTCCTACGGCCGCCACGCCGGCAGCGCCGGGCCGCTCCGTGAAGGAAAACTCACGACCTGGGAGGGCGGCGTGCGTGTGCCCGGGATCGCCTACTGGCCGGGGCGTGTCCCGGCGGGCCGGACGTGTGACGACCCCCTGATGACGATCGACCTACTTCCGACGCTCGTCCGCCTTGCCGGCGCGAAGTCGCCGACGCTGCCGATCGACGGGAAGGACGTGGGGCCGATCGTGTTCGGCGAGCGCGGTGCCCGGTCGCCGCACGCCGCATACTGCTTCTACGCCGGCGACGAACTCCACGCTGTTCGTGCGGGGAAGTGGAAGCTCCACCTACCACACGAGTACCTGACTGTGAACGGCGCGCCGGGCGAGAACGGGCGGCCGGCGAACTGGGGGAAGGCGAAGCCGGAGGCGATGACCGCGTCCGGCCTGCGCGGCATCGCCAGCCGCCACGGCTACCGCGTCGAGCGCACCGGGCTGGCCCTCTTCGACCTGGAAACGGACATCGGCGAGCGGAACGACGTGGCGGCGGCGAACCCGGAGGTGGTGAAGGAGATGCTCGCCCACGCCGAACGGGCGCGGGCGGAACTGGGCGACTCGCTCACCGGCCGCAAGGGGAGCGGCGTGCGGCCGTGCGGCGACGCGAAGTAGCGGTCAGCGCCACTGCGGGCCGTCCGGGGTGAGGGCGAGGTTCCGCCCCGGGAGCGCCGCCGGGGCGGGCACGGACACCAGACACGGCGCCGGCATCCGGGCGTCGTACCGGTTCGCGTTGTATGTGTACCACAGCTTGTCGCCCGGCGTCGACGTGGCGATCGATTGCTGCAGGCCGGTGGTCAACAGCTTCACGTCCGCGACGATCTGTCCGGTCTTCACGTCCATGACCTCGACCTCACTCCGCCCGCCCTGCCACACGGCGAGGTGGTCCGGCCCCCACCACGCGAATCCGGCCCCGCGCTTCCCGTGGTCCACCGGTGTGAACGACACCCGCATCCCGGTCGCTGGCTCCCACACCAGCAACCCCGTCGCCTGCTTCGGGGCGTGGAGCGTACCCATGAAGGCGAAGCGGGTGCCGGCGGCGTTGAACGCGCAGCCCCACGAGTTCATCGACAGCATCCCCGGGGCGAGGAGCGGTTCGGTCTTCGCCTTCAGCGCCGCGGTGGCCGTGTCGTGGAACGCGAACCCGGCCCCGTCGAACACCGCGAACGTCTTCCCGTCGGCCGACAGCCCGTAGTTGACCGGGCACTTCGAGAACCCGTCGTTGGCGACGAACGGGATGGAGCTAGGCGGCCGCCCCGGGTGCCCGCACACCCGCTTCATGGACGGGATCTCCCACACGTCGAACCCGCTCGTTTGGTTCACCGTCAGGAGCCGGTCGGCGGCCGGGAAGCCAAACCCGATCAGCCCCGGGTTCGTGATGTTCGCCTTCTTCGAGTACGGCGTGAACCGGTACGAGTTGCCGGCCGGCACGTCGACGACGACGGCCGCGTCGCCGTCCGGGGAGAAGCTGAGGATGCCGGCGTACCGCCCGCCGGGGGCGACGGCGAACACCGCCCCGTCGTCCCCGATTTTAAGTTGCGTCCGGCCGACCCGCTCGCCGGTCTTGGTGCGGGCGACGGTGAGGATGTCGCCCCCCACCGGGGCCATGCCGAGGTACGCGACCACGCCGTCCTCGCCGCCGGCGAAGGCGTAGTACGCGGCCCCCGGCCCCTCGGCCGGAAGGGCGATGCCGACCCCCGGTTTCTTGGGCGCTGGGGCCGGGCCGATGACGACCTCTTTCCCCCTCTTGGGACCGGCGACTGGCCCGGGGCGAGGGTTCACGCCCAGCAGCGGGTCGGCCACCTCGGCCGCTGCGGGGTCCGGGGCGGGGTCGGGCGCGGCCGGCTTCCGCACCGTCACGGCCAGGACGATCCCGCCGACCACGAGCAGCACGGCGCCGACCGCCCCGCCGACGATGAGCCCGACCGGCAGCCCGCCGCCCCCGCGGTGCGGGTCGTGGGCGTCGTCGTCCCGGCGCCGGCGGCGCGGGCGGAAGTCGTCCTCGTCGTCGTCGTAACGGGAGCGGGAGCAGGCCATGGGCAGACCTCACTTGCGGGATGCGACGACCAACCCGGCGATCATCAGGCCGCAGCCGACCAGGATGCGCGGGGAGAGTTTCTCGCCGAGCAGTAGCCACGCCAGGAGCACGGCCACCACCAGGCTCCCCTTGTCGATGAGGTTGACGGTCGCCACCTCACCGGCCTGAATGGCTCGATAGTAACACACCCACGACGCCGCCGTCGTCCCCGCCGAAAGGGCGAGGAACAGGTAGTGATGAGCGGTGAGTTTTGGGAAGTCTTCGCGGGGCACGACGGCGGCCGCGAACGCGATCATGAAGATGAATACGAACGCCGTGCGGACCGCCGAGCCGAGGTCAGCGGAGATACCCTCCAGCCCGTACTTGGCAATGACCGACGTGGCGCCGGCGAACGCCATCGACGCCAGCGCGTACCACACCCAGCGGTCCACGGGCCACCCCGGGTCAGAGCACCACCTCCGGCAGCGTCGGCGCCGGGGTCGTCATCTCGTCGATCACGCGCCGCGCCAGCGCCGCGTAGGCCGCCGACACCGGGGCGTCCGGGTACTTCCGCACGAACGGCTCGCCGGCGTCGCCGCACTGGGCGATGCGCGGGTCGATGGGGATCTCGCCGAGCAGCGGCACGCCGATCTCGCCGGCCAGCTTCGCCCCGCCGCCCGAGCGGAAGATGTCGTACCGCTTGCCGTCGTCGCCGACGAAGTAGCTCATGTTCTCGATGACGCCGAGGACCGGCACGCGGACCTCCTGGAACATCTTCACGCCCTTCCGCGCGTCGATGAGGCTCACGTCCTGCGGCGTGGTGACGATGACGGCGCCGGTCAGCGGGGCGCTCTGCGAGAGCGTCAGCTGGGCGTCGCCGGTGCCGGGCGGCAGGTCGATGACGAGGTAGTCGAGCTGGCCCCAGTCGACCTGCCCGAGGAACGACTGCACCGCCTGCGCCACCTTCGGCCCGCGCCAGATGACCGCCTGGGTCGGGTCCACCAGGAAGCCCATCGACATCAGGCTGATGCCGTACTTTTCGAGCGGGAACGGGGTCGTCTGCGGGTTGACGGTGCCGAGGCCGAACATGATCGGCACCGACGGGCCGTAGATGTCGGCGTCCATCAGCCCGACCTTCTGCCCGGCCATCCGCAGCGCCAGCGCCAGGTTGGCCGCCACGGTCGATTTGCCGACCCCGCCCTTGCCGCTGGCGACGGCGACGACGTGCTTCACGCCGGGGAGCGAGAGCTTCTGCGGTTGTTGTGGGTTCATGTGGGTTCTCCGGCCGGTTGCCCAGGGAACGGAGCAGGTCGAGCGGGTAAATCCCCGTGTCGTGGCCGTCGTTCCAGGTGATCTGGTAGGCGTAGCGGCCGACCGGGCGCATCGCGGTCGGTGCCGGAGGGCCGGCGGCGATCTCCTCCGGCGTCAGCACGCGGAACGGGTCGGGCGGCTTGCGGCCGTCCTCGGTGCAGGCGGCGCAGGGGCACGCCTTCCGCAGCGTCGTCCAGGTGGTGAACGTGGTCGCCCCGTCGGCCCAGTCGATCCGCAAGCCGTCGCCCTCGCGCCTCAGCGCCGTCGGCAGCCCCTCGTTGGCCATTACCGTGCCTCTCGGGATCGGTCGCTGCTGATTATAGCCACCGCGGCCGGCGCGGGTCGGCTTGACGGGCCGGGCTGAGGTCTGAACAATGAAGACAAGCCGCACGACCGCTCCGCCCGCCCCCACCGGCCGCCCGCGGGCCGTCTCAGCCGAGATCAGTCACCGATGCGTCTCCCCCGCGCGATGCCGTTCGTCGTTCTGTTCGCCGCGGCGGTCGCCGTGGGCTGCGGGAGCGGCGGGGTGGTCACCTCGTACACGGTCCCGCGGCGGGCCGAGGCGACGGCGAAGGAGGCGGCCGACCCGTACCGCCTCCTCGGGGTGATGGTGCCGGCCGACGACCCGGTGTGGTTCTTCAAGCTGAGCGGGCCGACCAGCGACCTCACGAAGTACGAGGGCGGGTTCGACCAACTCGTGACGAGCATCCGGTATAAGGACGATAAGGCGGTCCCGGACTTCACCGCTCCGGAGGGCTGGAAGCTCGGTGGGCCGCGATCGAAGACTATGATGAGCGTAACAGTGAAGGTGGACCAAACGGTGAAGTTGCCGGACCCGACCCTCGAACTGACCGTTTCATCGTCCGGCGGCGGGGTCGGAGAGAACCTCGACCGCTGGGTCGGGCAGCTCGGGCACAAAGCCGGCCCGACGGACCGGTCGCGGTTCACGAAGGTGGTCGATTCGGCGGGTGGGAAGGTGTTGCGGGTGGACATCCGCGGGCCGAAGAACCCGAACGCCGGCGGCCCGATGATGGGCAAGATGCGCTGATGGTTGCTCCTCTGGTCCGTGTACGAGGACTCCTCCCATGACGCCGACCACGGACGACCCGCTGCCGGACGGCACGCCCCGACCGTTGCCGCCGCGCCGCGCCCCCGGACCGCTCGACTACGCCTACAAGGGGCTCAAGGCGCTGTCGTCGCTCCAGCTCACCGTCTGGCTGTTCGCGTTCTCCATCGCGCTGGTGTTCTTCGGCACCGTCGCGCAGATGGAGGCCGGCATCTGGGCCGTGGTCGATCAGTACTTCTGGTCGTGGGTCGTGTGGGTGCCGACCGACCTGATCCGCCAGTTCGGGTCGGTGTTCCTTTCCGAGTGGTTCCCGAAGGACGCGGTGCGCTGGAAGGCCACCTTCCCGCTCCCCGGTGGGAAACTCCTCGGCGGGCTGATGCTCGCCAACCTCCTCGCCGCCCACATGGTCCGCTTCCGCCTCACCTGGAAGCGGTCGGGCGTGATCCTGATCCACAGCGGGATCATTCTCCTGTTCGTCGGCGAGTTCGTCACCCGCGAGTACGCGGTCGAGCAGCGGATGAGCATCCGCCAGGGCGCCACGGTGAACTACACCGAGGACTCGCGCCACATGGAACTCGCCTTCGTGGACTCGTCCGACCCGAAGGAAGACAAGGTCGTCGCAATCCCCGAGAGCCTGCTGCGGTCCGGCGGCCGGAGGATCAGCGACCCGCAACTGCCGGTGGACGTGGAGGTGGTCGAGTACTTCACCAACTCGGCGCTCGAAAAGGTCCAGACGGCGGCGAAGTCGAACCCGGCGACGGCCGGGACGGGAAAGGGGATCGTGGCGGTGAAGCGATCGGACGTCTCCGGCGTGGACCCGAACCAGAAGATCGACCTGCCGGCCGCCTACGTCCGCCTGTTCGACAAGAACGGCGGGGGTGAACTCGGGACGTACCTTGTCGCGCTCCAGATCACGTCCATGGGCGGGCACGAGGACGTGACCGCGGGCGGGAAGACGTACCAGATGAACCTGCGGAACATCCGCTACTACAAGCCGTACTCGCTGCACCTCGTCGAGTTCCGGTTCGACCGCTACCCGGGCACGCAGAAGGCCAAGAACTTCTCCAGCGAGGTCATCCTGAAGGACGGCGACTACGAGCGGCAGCAGGTCATCAAGATGAACGACCCGCTCCGCTACGCCGGCGAGACGTTCTACCAGAGCAGCTTCGACCCGGACGAGGGTGGGACGGTCCTCCAGGTGGTGAAGAACCCCGGCTGGCTGATCCCGTACGTCTCGTGCGCCGTGGTGAGCTTCGGGATGCTCCTCCACTTCGGCATCTACCTGACCCAGTTCCTCCTGCGGAGGGCCGCGGCATGACCCCGACCGAGACGCCCGCCGCCCCGCGCCCCGCGAAGCCCGCCGGCTGGTTCCTGCCGTACCTGGCGGTCGCCGTCGTCGTGGTGTACTGCGCGTCGCTGTTCGGCCGCATGGCCCCGCCGCGCGAGCCGTTCAACCTCAACGCCTTCGCGCAACTCCCCGTCCTCGACGGCGGCCGGGTGAAGCCGCTCGACTCGGCCGCCCGCGTGTACCTGCGCAGCATCAGCGGGCAGTCGGTGTTCCAGGACGCGGCCGGGAACGACCACCCGGCGATCGAGTGGTACCTCGACACGCTCGGCTCCGACCCCGCCGATAAGAACCACGACGCCTGGAATTACCGCGTCTTCCGCGTTGACAACGAGCAAGTGCTCGCGCAGCTGAAGTTCCAGCCGCGCGAGGGGCTGCGGTTCTCGCTCAACGAACTCCGCCCGCACCTCCGGCTCATCCAGAGCAAGGGGATGGCCGCGGTCGAGAAGAAGCGCGAGGGGAAGAAGCTCGACCTGGAAGAGACGAAGTGGCTGGATCTGTTGGAGCGGCTGGCACTGGTCCGGCACGTTGCGCAAGGTTACGGGCACGACACGCAGGACAACAAGTTCCACCTCGTCCCGCCCCAGACCCCTGGCGGGAAGTGGGGGTCGCTCGGCGAGCTGCGCGACGAGGCCGACACGAAGGCATTCACCATCGCCCTCGAAACGGCCCGGGCACAGCTGAAGGGCCGCGCCGGCGGGTTCGGCGCCGACCAGGAGGCCAAGCTCCTCGACAAGCTTCTCCGGGACGATGCCGCGACCATGCCGCCGGAGCGGAAGCAGGAGATCATCAACATCCTCCTCACCGCCGACCCGCGGCTGATGAAGGAGGAGATGAAGGAGGTCGTCCTCAACACGGTGCTCGGCGAGCTGCCGGCGGAGCAGCAGTCGGCGCTCAAGACGCAGCAGGCGGCGTCCGCCGAGGCGTTCGTGCGGGCGAACCCGGCCGCCGCGGCGTGGGAGGACATGATCGCCGCCCGCCGCGCGAAGGACGGGGGCAAGTTCAACCAGCTCCTCGCCGACTACCAGGCGAAGTACCTCGACCACGTCAGCGGCCGGGAACTCGGGAAGGCGAAACTCGAGACGACGTACAACCGGTTCTCGCCGTTCATGCAGTGCACGGCGCTGTACATCATCGTGTTCGTCATGTCCGTGTTCGGGTTCGTCCTCAAGGCGGCGGAGAAGCCGGCGTGGGGCGAGGCGCTGCGGAAGTCGGCGTCGTGGGTGCTGTACGCCACCCTCATCATCCACACCGGGGCGCTGCTCGTGCGGATGAGCCTGATGGACCGGCCGCTCGTGTTCGTGACGAACCTGTACTCGTCGGCGGTGTTCATCGGCTGGGGCTGCGTGATGCTCGGGATGGTGCTGGAGAAGCTGTACCCGCTCGGCATCGGCAACGCGGTCGCCGGCATCCTCGGGCTCACGACCACGATCGTCGCGCACAACCTGGCGACCGACGACACGCTCGAGATGATGCAGGCGGTGCTCGACACCAACTTCTGGCTCGCCACCCACGTCACCACGGTGACGCTCGGGTACACGGCGACGTTCGTGGCCGGGTTCCTCGGGGCGGTGTATGTGTGGCTGGTGCTCGCCGCGGTGGTGAAGGAAGGCTTCCTGAACCCGCAGCCGGCGTCGCTGTCGGCGCTGCTGTGGTTCGGGGCGGCGGCGGCCGGCGTGGTCGGCATCCCGCTGTTCCTGTTGTGGTTCATCACGACGGCGCTGGTGGCGAAGTTCGAGTGGGTCCACTCCAGCCTGCCGATGGTGGCGCTGGTGGTGACGGCGGGTGCGGCGGCGTTCTACGCCGGCGGGCTGTTGTTCCTGAAGGCCGGCGAGGGGGCCGTCGACGCGACCGGCAAACCGCTGGCGACCGGCCAGCTCCCGTCCGCCGCACGGCTGGTCTCCGGCATGGCGATGACGCCCGAGATGAGCAAGGTGCTCGGCCAGATGATCTACGGCGTGGTCTGCTTCGCCACGCTGCTGAGCTTCGTCGGCACGGTGCTCGGCGGCATCTGGGCGGACCAGAGCTGGGGCCGGTTCTGGGGCTGGGACCCGAAGGAGAACGGCGCCGTCCTGATCGTGCTGTGGAACGCGCTGATCCTGCACGCCCGCTGGTGCGGGATGGTGAAGGACCGCGGCGTGGCGGTGCTGGCGGTGGTCGGGAACATGATCTGCGCGTGGAGCTGGTTCGGCACCAACCAGCTCGGCATCGGCCTCCACGCCTACGGGTTCGACACCCGCCTCGCCGACGGCTGCACCAACTTCTGGCTGAGCCAGCTGGTCATCATCGGCCTCGGCCTGGTCCCGCGCGCGTACTGGGCGGGTGCGGCGAGGCGTGCCGCCCCGGCCCCGCGCCCGCAGTCCGAGACCGCGGCTGCGGCCCCCGTGGTGCCGCCCGCCCCGCCGCCGGCGGTGAACGGGACGGGCAAGCACGGCCCGTCGGCGAGCCCGTCGGTCGTGAAGGGGAAGAAGGGGAAGAAGCGGTAGAGCCGGGCAATCCTCCCGGACCCAACCGAAAGCCGTGGGACAACCGTCCCACGGCTTTCTTGTTTCTCGGCACCTCGTTCCTATTCTGCCGACAACTCATCGTCACACGGGGGCTCTCCCATGCCGTCGGGCAAGAAGGTCCGGGTCGCCATCGTCGGCCTCGGGTTCGGTGCCGAGTTCATCCCGATCTTCCAGGCGCACCCGAACGCCGAGATCGTCGCCGTGTGCCGCCGTAACAAGGCCGAGCTCGACAAGACCGCCGACAAGTACGGCATCCCCAAGCGGTTCACCAGCTACGACGAGCTGCTCAAAGACCCGGACATCGACGCCGTCCACATCAACAGCCCGATCCCCGACCACGGCCCGCAGAGCATCGCCGCGCTGAAGGCCGGCAAGCACGTTGCCTGCACCGTGCCGATGGCCACGACGAAGGAGCAGATCCGCGAGATCGTCGAGCTCCAGCGGAAGACGGGGAAGGTGTACATGATGATGGAGACGGTCGTGTACGCCCGCGAGTACCTGTTCGCCCGCGAGCTGTACGACCGGGGCGAGCTCGGCCGCATCCAGTTCCTCCGCGGCAGCCACCAGCAGGACATGGACGGCTGGCCCGACTACTGGCCCGGCCTCCCGCCGATGTGGTACGCCACCCACTGCGTCAGCCCGTGTCTCGCCATCCTCAGCAAGCCCGGCGCGCCGGCGCTCGCCGGGAAGGTGAGCTGCTACGGCTCCGGCCGCATCCGCGAGGACCTGGTGCCGAAGTACAACAGCTCGTTCGCCGTCGAGACGGCCACGTTCACCGTCAAGGGCACGGACGTGTGCGCCGAGGTGACGCGCAGCCTGTTCGACGTGGCCCGCCAGTACCGCGAGAGCTTCGACGTGACCGGGTCGAAGAAGAGCTTCGAGTGGCAGCAGGTCGAGGGCGAAGACCCGGTCATCCACACCAAGAGCACGCCCGAGAAGCCGCTGAGCGAGCCGGAAATCCCGCAGCGGGTGAAGGTGCCGGACTTCGCGCACCTGTTGCCCGAGCCGATCCGCAAGTTCACGATGCCGCAGGCGATCCAGGACGCCGACCACCTCAGCTTCTTGCAGGGCGGCGGGCACGGCGGCAGCCACCCGCACCTGGCGCACAACTTCCTGATGGCCGTCCTCGGCGAGCAGCCGGCGTTCCCCGACGCGCCGACCAGTGCGAACTGGACGCTCGTCGGGATCTGTGCCCACGAGAGCGCGCTGGCCGGCGGGGCGCAAGTCGAGATCCCGGTGTACTGAGTCGAGGGCTCGCCCGTGATGCTGTTCGCCGATGTGAACGACGACATCAACAAGTGGCTCGCCGCACGCCCGCTCGTGCTCGCGGCGGGTGCGGCCGTGTTCGCGCTGATCTTCTTCGGCCTAGCGGCGTCGGTCGTGGTCACCGGAAAGGCGGTGACGAAGAAGGGGAAGGATTTGGAAGGCGGGCAGGCGAAGGCGATGGGCGTGGTGTGGCTGGTCGCCGGTGTCGGGTGCCTCGGCTTCGCGGTCTTCAAGGCCGTGGCCCGCTGACGCACACCAGTGGGCCACCTCTCTCTGGTAGTCGCAGGCTTCAGCCTGCGCTAGGCCGACGCAGGCTGAAGCCTGCGACTACCGCCCGGCTGCTCCCTTAGTCGAGGCTCCCGACGACGGTGCTCATCCGGTCGCCGTGGGCCTGCCACAGAGCCCGGTCCACGGTGTACCGGACGACGCGGACCGAACCGTCCCCGAACAGCACGTTCAGCCCGCCGATGTGGGCGCTGCCGAACACGTACGTCGGGCTGGTGAGCGCCGCGATCGTCGAATACTGCGCGCTCGTCGAGGGCACGTCCTGGTAGGGCAGGGTGAAGGTCGAGCGGTTCACGTCGTTGTTGAACCCGGTGTACATGCACTCGTTGTCCCCGCCGTCCGACCCGCTCGAGTACCGGTCGGTGGGGATGAACTTCTCGCCGATCGCCACCGTGTTGCTCGTCCCCCGCGTGATCCCGGCGAAGTTGACCGTGCTGCGGGTGAAGATGACCCCGTTGAACACCGCCGGGTTCGAGACCGCGGCGGGCCACCACGAGTCGTTGTCGCCCTCGGTATAGCCGGGGGGGCCGTCGAAGTACTCGGACGACCCGGACTGGTTCCCGCCGCAGGCGGCGTAGTCGGTCCGGCCGGACACGTTGATCTTCGTCCCCGGCCAGTTCCGGTAGTCGAGTCCGGCCGTGCCGTTGAGTGGCAGTTGCTGGGCCGGCCGGCGCGACGGGCAGGCGAACAGGTTCAGCGGGGTGCCGCTGCGGGTCAGTCCGGCGGTCACCGCGGCCGCCCCGGTCAGCCCCTCGCCCATCGCGAACAGCGGCCCCTGCTCGACGAAGGGGAGGATGCTGTACACCCACCCGCCCGGCTGGCGCTTCCCCGACCCGCGGCCCGGCTCGCCGACCCAGAACCAGCCCCACCCGCCGCTCGGGAAGGCGCCGTTGCTGTCGTGGCAGGCGTGGAGCCCGATGCCGATCTGCTTAAGGTTATTCGTGCACCGGACCCGGGCCGCCGCCTCGCGGACCTTCTGGACTGCCGGGAGGAGGAGGCCGATCAGGATGGCGATGATGGCGATCACCACCAGCAACTCGATCAGCGTGAACCCACGCCGACCGGCACCCGGGCCGGGGCGGGGAGCGAACGGGAAGGACATGGCACGGGTCTCCGGGCGAAGGATGAGAACGCGGGGCGGATCCGCCCCGGGAACGAAACGAACCGCCGTCAGCCGGACTTCAGCCGTAGGTCGATGCTGCCGGAACTGCTCCGGCCGCCCTCGAACACTTCGCGGCCGAAAATGGTCTTCGTGCCGTACTTTGCCGGGATTGCCTTGCCGGCGTGGGTCACCGTGATCCGGTACACCCCCGGAACCACGCCGTAGGCGCTCGTCCCGTCGGACTTCATCGGCGCCCGGCCCTCCGGGCTCGTGGTCCCCTCGGCACCGCGCCACTGCCGACGCCCGCGTACCGTCCGAACCGGTCGCGGAGTTCGTCGGCGGTTAGCTGTTTGTCGCGGTTGGCGTCGATCTCGGGCAGCGCGGTTTTGAGGCCGGGACAGCCGTCGAGTTCGGCCCCGTCGAGGGCACTATTCCCGTTCTTGTCGAGTTGCTTGATGGCGGCCTGGGTGATGGCCTCGGCGTCGTACGGGGGCAGGGTCGGGGTCGCGGGCGCGTCCGACCCGCTGCAGCCCGCGCTGAGGAGGGCGACCAGCCCCAGAACTGGGAGGGGGCGCATGGTAGGTGATGACCGGGAGAGTCGGTGGGCGGGGGCTGCGAGCACCCCGTTCACCGAGGATACATGAGGTTGGGTGGGTTATTCAATAGCTTTCTCGCGACAGATAATGGATTACGCGAAAACAATCCGGGCGGTCGGCGGTCTGTACCGCCGACCGCCCGGATTGTAAAACCAGTTTCGCGGCTCAGCCGTGAATCTCGGCCAGGGTGCGGTACAGCTCGGCGAGGTCGCGCCAGCCGCTCCCCTCGGGCAGCGCCTCGATTGCGGTGGTCAACGCGAGCCGGGCGTCGGCGAAGCGGCCTAGGAACAGCAACGCCATCCCGCGGTTGAAGCGAACTGCCGGGCTGTCCGGCAGTGCCTCCCAGCGGGCGAGGGCGCCGGCCGCGTCGCCGATCTGCCACGCGAGGGCGGCGCGCTCGTTCTCCCAGCGGGCGCGGTCGTCGCCGGTGCAGAGCGCCTCGGCGTCGGCGAGCAGTTCGCCCGCCCAGTCGAGTTCGCCCGCCGTCCGCGCGACGCCGGCGGCCAACAGCGCCGACACCGCCGTCTTCTTTTTCGCCTCGCGCACGACCCACGTCCGCAACCCGCTCAACCCGGGCGACGGCGCCCCCGCGGTCGGGCGGAGGGCGACCGGGTTGAACTTCGCCAGCAGCGGGGACACGTCCTTCACGCGCTGCGGGAAGTTCCCCGCGGCCATCGGCACGGCGTAGACGGTGGTCGGCAGCGAGACGAGCGTCGCCCACTCGGTCGGCGTCGCGGTGGGGGAGGTGGGGAGGGTGGCGGTGGCGTCGGCCCAGGCGGTGCGCGGCTCGACGCGGAACCCCGCGGCGACCTCGTGCGGCGCGACCTCGGGCCCGACCGGCTCGACCGCCGCGATGGAGTCCGAGTGGACGGCGAGGAAGCTCGTCATCNGTCCCGCCGGGTTCACTCACCAAACGGGATTCTAGCAGCGACTTGCGCTCCGAAAAAGAAAACACCCGCGGCTCCGCCGCGGGCGTTCGTGTGTGACGTAAGTCGCTTTGTTCCTAAGGCTTGGGTTCGGGCATCGGGGGCATCGGTGCCATCGGCGGTGCGGCCGGCGGCGGAACGAGGGGCGGGTTGTAGTTCCGCAGTCCGGTCACGAATCCCGAGGCGCTCGGGGCGAGCAGTCCCTTCAGTACGATGAACCGGCCACGCAGATCGGGGTCGGCCTCGCTGCCGGCCTGTGTCGCGACTGCCGTCGTCAGAGCGTCCGGCGTCAGCTTCCCGTGCGCCTGGACGTGCCGCGCCGCGGCGTCGGCCGCCCGGACGCGCAGGGCGAGTGGGCGGTTCGGCGTCAGCGCGAGCGTGACGAGCCCCTGTTGCGCCTCCGCCGACGGCAGCCGCGCGACGCCGTCGAGAGCGGGCTCGGCCAGTTCGTCCACCCGCAGCGCGGCGATCAGTTCGGCGGACGCGAGCTTGGCGTCGAACCCGGGCACCTCACCGGTCGCCATGCGGGCGAGCCACGTCACCGCCTGCCGCGCCGTCGCCCGCTTCTCCGCCGGGTCACGCGGGCGGTCGGCGGGATCCTGGAAGGCCGCGTTCACGTCGTTCTCGAACCACGTCTTCGAGTACGGCTCCGGGATCACGCGCACGCCGGGGTAGTTGCCGACGAGGCGCGTCGCGCGGGCCTCGGCGGCGAAGTCGCGCGGCGGGCGGACGACCAGCCCCAGCACGTCCGTGTCCACCCGCCCCCGCAGAGCTTCGTACCGCCCCACCGCCGCCGTCCCGGCCAGGTCCTGCTCGAACCGGGCGGACAGCGTCATCAGGTGGTCGAGGCCGAGGCGGCGCGTGTACTCGGGGATCGACGGCTGCGCGCCGATCTGCCGCGTCACCGACTCGAACGCCTGGTACGCCTCGGGCGACGACGTCGGCGTGACCGGGAACTCGGCCGCGAGCGCCGCCCACGTCAACTGATCGACCCGCAGCTTCACCTGGAACTTCTGGTCCGGGCTCAGCTCGACCCCGCTCGTCTCGAGGACGCGCGTGAGGCGCGCCGCGCGGGTGGTGAACAGCTTCTTCAGTTCCGTGTCGCGCTTCGTCTGGTTGTTGAGCCGGTTCGCGGCCTTCTCGTCGTCCGACGAGCGGAGGTCGGGGACGTAGGGCGGCGGCACCAGGATGGGGTCGGTCTCGGTCGCGGCGATCAGGAGCGCGAACCGGAGCAGCAGTTGGTCGAGGCTCGGCGGGATGGCCTGGTCCGCCGAGGCGATCACGAGGATCGGCCGGCGGGCGGCGTTGGCGTCGGCGCGGAGGTGGCCGACGAGGTCGCGGAGCTCGGGGTTTGGGGCGTGCCGGTCGATCACCACGAAGTCGAAGTCGCTGGCCCGGGCGACGCGGCGGAGCAGGTCGCGGCCGGTGCCGAAGACCTCCACGTCGTACCCGATCTGCCGCAGCAACATCGCCGTGTCCTGCGACCGGCGGCGGTCGGGATCGACCAGCAGCGCCTGCCCCTTGGCCCCGCCGGGGACGCCCGGGTCGGCCGACGCGGCCCGCTTGAGCACGTCCAGCACCCGCCCTCGGACGCGGCCGTCGATCGGTACGGGCGAGCGGAGCAGGGCGTTGGCGGCGGCGAACTGGACGCGCGGGTCGGGGTAGTCGAGGCCGCGCTCGAACCGCGACGGGCGGTTCGGGGCGCTCGTCGCCGCGGCGCGGTCGGCGCGGTCGCCGAGCACCTGGACGAGGGCCAGCACCAGCGCCGTACGCTTCTCGGCGTAGCCGCGGTCGAGGAGGTCGTTGAGGACGTTTGCGGGGGCGTCGGCGAGCATCCGGTAGACGGTCGCGTCGGTGCGGGCGAGGTCGCCGAACTTGCCGCGCTCCATCGCCGTCTCGGCGGCGAGCGTGAGGATCGTCGCCTGGGCCGGCTCGTAGTCCGGGCGGATGTCGAGCGCCCACTTGGCGTAGCGGAGGCCGAAGTACTCGTCCGCCTGTGGCGTCGGCACGGCGGCGTTCTTCACCAGCTTCTCGGCCTTCGCGTCCCACGTCCACACGCCCACCGTGGCCGGGGCGCCGGTGCCGGGGTTGGCGGGCGTGGCGTAGGTCGCCTTGTGGTCGAGGAACGGGCGGGCGGCGGCGACGAGCTCGGCCGCGGGGTCGCGCTTCTCCACGTCGCGGTAGAGGCGGTCGAGCGCCGCCTTCGCGTACCCGCGGAGGCCCGGCAGTGTGTCCGGCTTGCCGTAGGCGTACCACAGCCGCGGGCGGAGGTCGGTCTGCGCCTTCGTGGCGAGCTCGACCACGTCCGGGTGCGCGCCGATCGACGCGAGGACCGAGTACTGGAGCTCGGGCGGCATCCCGTCGAGCGCCGCCATCCACCCGGCCAACGTCGGCCCTTCCATCTGCGGGATGGCGCCGAGGATGCCGCGGCTGAGTTCCGGCACGGTGCTCTTGCGGAGCGCGTCCACCATGAACGGCACGGCGTAGTCGCCGGTGCGGCGCAGCTCGATCTCGGCGAACTGCCGCTCCTCCTCGGTCGCGCCGAGGTTGCGGATGTACTTGTTCACCCGCTCCGGCGTTTCGAGCTGCTTGGTCGTCGCGGCCGTCGCCTTGGCGATGACCGCCTCCACGTCGGCCCGCGCCTGGGTGTCGGTCTTGGGGTCGTCGGACCAGCGCGGGACGGTGCGGAGCTGGCGGAAGACCGTCGTGCCGTACTGCTTCTCCAGGTCGAGCAGATCCTGGTCGGACGGGTTGCTGCCGACGAACGCCTTGAGGTAGACGGCGGCGAGGTCGTACTTGCCCTCGCGGACGAGCCCGCGGACCTGCTGGTACAGCTCCTTCGGCTGCGCCGCCGGCCCCTTCGCCGCCTCCTGGGCCGCCCCGGGGGGCATCCCGGCGACGACGGCCGCGGCGGCGAGGCCGGCGAGCACCCACCCCCCGGCCGCGCGGCGGGCGGCGACCAGCGCACCGACGAAGCTTGCGGGACTCACGGGTGTCTCTCCGGGGGTCGGGCGCGCGGCAACGACAGGAACCCGGCGGGGCCGCCGGGTGCTACACCTACCGATTGTGCCGCGGGCCGCTACCGGAGGCAATCGGCTTCGCACGCGGTAATGTCCGCGAACGTCTCCCGGCGGCGGATCAGGCGGTGTGTGCGGCCTGTAACGAGAACCTCCGCCGCCCGGCACCGGCTGTTGTAGTTGCTCGCCATCGCCATCCCGTAGGCGCCGGCGCTGAACGTCGCGAGCAGGTCGCCGCGGGCGAGGGCCGGCAGGTTCCGCCCCTTCGCCAGGAAGTCGCCGCTCTCGCACACCGGGCCGACCACGTCCTGCGCGACCGTGTTCGGGATCGCCGCCTCGCAGTCCTCCGGCCACGTCGGCACGTCGGCCTTCGGGTTGACCGGCCAGACGCGGTGGAACGAGTCGTACAGGGTCGGGCGGATGAGGTCGTTCATCGCCGCGTCCTGGATGACGTAGCGCTTCCCGCCGGTCTCCTTCGTGAACACCACCCGGCTGACGAGGATGCCGGCGTTGCCGACGACGAACCGGCCCGGTTCGAGGACGAGCTTGCAGCCCGTTTCCTTCACCGCCGGCAGGATGACCTCGGCGAACGCCGCCGCCGGGAGCGCCTCCTGCTTGCGGTAGCTGATGCCGAACCCGCCGCCCATGTTGAGGTAGCGGATGTCGTGCCCCTGGGCGCGGAACGCCTTGACGAGCTGCACCGCCTTGGCCGCCCCCTGCTCGTAGGGGTCGGCCTTGAGGATCGGCGAGCCGAGGTGCATGTGGACGCCGACGACCGCCAGTCCGGGGTGGCCGACGACCGACTTCGCCACGTCCACGACCGTCTCGATGTCGAGGCCGAACTTGACGCCCTTGACGGACGTGTCGGTCTTGGCGTGCGTCTTGGGCGGGAGGTCCGGGTTGACGCGGAGCGCGACCGGCGCCTTGACGCCCATCGCCTGCGCGACGGCGCCGAGCGCGTGGAGCTCCGCCTCGCTCTCGACGTTGAAGAGGAAGACGCCGTTTTCGAGCCCGTGGCGCATCTCGGCGTCGCTCTTGCCGACGCCGGCGAAGACGATCTTCGAGCCCTTACTGCCGGCGGTGAGCGCCCGGAAGAGTTCGCCGCCGGAGGTCACGTCGAACCCGCTGCCGTGCGCCGCCATGAGTTTGCAGATGCTCAGGTTCGCGTTCGACTTGACGCTGTAGGCGATGATCGGGTCGGCGGCGGCGAACGCGGTCTGGATTTCCTGGAGGTTCCCGACGAGCGCCGCCTCGCTGTAGACGTACAGCGGCGTGCCGTACTTCTCGGCGAGCTCGGGGATAGCAACGTCCTCGCAGAACAGCGTGCGGTCGCGGTAGGCGAAGTGGTCCACGGGTGGGTTCCGGGTAGGGTCGATGAACGCCGGGCGGCGAGTGGGGCCGGCCGGGGCGGTCGAATTATGATAACCATTCGCCCCGATCCTGTCCGTTCCCGGAGCCGGTGATGCCCGTCCGCCTCGCTGCCGTATTCGCCCTGACCGTCGCCGCCGTCGCGTCCGCCGGTCCGGCCGACGGCCCGTTCCAGACCCCGCCGGCGTGGAAGGCGCGGTTCGCCGGCGTCGAGGTCACCGAACTCGCCGCGACCGCGCCGCGGCCGATGAAGGGGCTGGCCGTTCGCATCGACCTGACGGCCCCCGGGATCGAGTTCCTCGCCACGCCGGACAACGGCGACCGCGAGGGCGAGACTGACGGGCTCAAGACCAGCACCTTCCTGAAGGAGCACAAGCTACAACTGGCGATCAACGCCGCCCCGTTCGCGCCGATCCACAAGGACGAACGGCTGAAGCAGGACGTGGTCGGGCTCCACGTCAGCCGCGGCAAGGTGGTGTCCGGCGAGCAGGGGAAGCTCCCGGCGCTGCTGCTGACGAAGGACAACAAGGCCCGCGTCGCGTCCCCGCGGTTCGACCTGGCCGGCGTGTGGAACGCGGTCGGCGGGTTCCACGTCGTGCTGAAGGGTGGGCAGGTGATCGAGGGGGACAAGTCGATCCACCCGCGCACCGCTGCCGGCGTCTCGGCCGACGGGCGGACGCTCGTGTGGCTCGTCATCGACGGCCGGCAGAAGAACTACAGCGACGGGGCGACGACCGCGGATGTCGGAGCGTGGCTCAAGGCGCTCGGGTGTGAGGAGGGGATCAACCTCGACGGTGGGGGGACGACCACGCTTGTCGTCGAAGGACTGGACGGGATGCCGCGGGTTCTGAACCGGCCGATCCACGCCAACAAGGCTGGGGCGGAGCGGGTGTCGGCCAGCCACCTGGGGCTGTATGCCCGCCCGCTCACGGCGAAGTGACACACCGAGCGGATCACCGCGCCACACAGGATGTTGGCCGGTAGCATGACGGACGAGGTGTAGATCGACCCGTGAGGTGTGCGATGACACGACTCCTTGTTCCCGCCGTCTGTTTCGCCGTCGTCACCGTCCTGACCGCCACAGGCCGGCCCGTTCAGGACGCGAAGAAGACGGACCTCCCAGCGCCGGACTTCAAACTGACCTCGGGCGAATTTGAAGTCGAGTACAAGCAGGACCGGGACGCCGCCGTGCGCAAGTACACGGGCAAGGTGGTCGAAGTGACCGGCGAGGTGTTTGACGTAATCCTCGCGGTCGGCGGGAAGGCCGCCAACATCATGTTCTACGCCGCGGACCGGCAGTCCTCGATCGCCGGCGCGTACAGGTCGAACGACATGGGCGTGCTGACCGAACTCGGGAAGGGCGAGACCGTTACCCTTCGGGGCACGTTCAACGATAGCGGCATGGGATTCGTTGCCGCGCTAGACGGCTGCGTCGTCGTCAAGAAGGGGCCGAGTACCGTGGTTCGGATGACTTCCGTGGAGCTCTCAAAACAGTTCTCCGCGGCACCGGCCGAGGCGGCCAAGAAGCTGAAGGGCAAGACGGTCATCGTAACGGGCGTGGTCACCGCCCTGAAGCCGAAGAGCACGGCCCCCCAATACCTGGAATTGAAGGATGACGGCAAAACGCCCGTCAGTGTCTCGTTCGGCAGCAACTTCTCGACAGCAGGGATGTACAAGGTCGGCGACCCGATCACAGTTCGCAGTTCAGACCTTGGTCGGCGCGGGGAACAGGTTCGGTTGTTTTTCTCCTTGGCCGTCCCGGCAGGGACGAAGTAGCCGTTGCCGCGATCACCCCAGCCGCTCCTTCCACTCCCGCAACTGCCGCGCGACCTCGGCGGGGGCCGTTGAGCCGACGCTCGTGAACGCCGCCAGCGCGTTCGCCACGCCGAGCGTGCCGCGCAGCGCGGCCCCGCCCCCGGGGCACGCCTCCTCGAACGCCGCGTCCGGCAGGTCTGCCAGCCGACAGTGCTTCTCCTCGCACCGGCGCACCAGATTCCCGACCGCCTCGTGCGCCGAGCGCATCGGCACGCCGCGGGCGATCAAGCCCTCCATCAGTGTTGTTGCGTCGAGGAAGCCTTCCTCGATGCGCGAGGCGATCACGTCGCGGCGGAGCTTCGTCTGCTGCACCAGCGGTGCCGCCACCGACAGACAGCCGGCCACGGTGTCGAAGGCGTCGAAGAGTGCCGTCTTGTCTTCTTGCAGGTCGCGGTTGTATGCCAGCGGCAGCGCCTTTACCAGCAGGAACAGCTGTTGCAACCCGGCGATCACGCGGCCCGCCTTGCCGCGCGTCAGCTCCAGCACGTCCGGGTTCTTCTTGTGCGGCATGATGCTCGACCCGGTGCAGAACGCATCCGGCAACTCCAGGAAGTTGAACTCGGTCGTGGACCAGATGATCCACTCCTCCGCCCACCCGCTCAGGTGCGTGGCGATCAGCGACAGGCAGAAGACGAACTCCAGCGCGAAGTCGCGGTCGCTCGACACGTCGAGGCTGTTGCGGGCGAGGGCGTCGAACCCGAGCTGCTTCCGCACCGACTCGCGGTTGATCGGCAGCGACGTTCCCGCCATCGCCGCGGCGCCGAGCGGCAGCACGTTCACGCGCTTGCGGCAGTCGGCGAGGCGGTCGCGGTCGCGCTGGAACTTCTCGGCGTAGGCGAGGAAGTAGTGCGCAGCCAGCACCGGCTGCGCCCGCTGGAGGTGCGTGTACCCGGGGATGATGACACCCGCCTCGCGCTCCGCCGACTCCACGAACGCCGCCTGCACGTCCTTCAGCAGCCCGTCCAGCTCGTCGATCGCGTCGCGGACCCACAGCTTCACGTCGGTCACGACCTGGTCGTTGCGGCTGCGGCCGGTGTGGAGCTTCCGCCCCAGGTCGCCCAGCTTCGCAATCAGCGCCCGCTCGATGTGCGTGTGGATGTCTTCGAGGGAGATCGAAAACTCCATCCTCCCGGCGTCGATGTCGGCGCCGATGTCGTCGAGCGCGGCGGCGATCTTCTCCGCCTCCGCCGGCGTGACGAGGCCGACTTCGCCGAGCATCCGGGCGTGCGCCTGGCTGGCGCGGATGTCGTGGCGGTAGAGCCGCCGGTCGAACGTGATCGACTCCGTGAACGCCTCGACCCGCCGGTCGGTCCCGCCGGTGAACCGCCCGCCCCACGTCTTCTGCCCGCTCATGTCGCGTCCCGTGTGTTGACCCTCACCGTTTTATTGACACTCCGCGGCCGCCGGCCGGGTATCCTTCCCGCAGCCCTTTCCCGAACGGAGACGGACATGCGGACGTGGTGTTGGGCGGCGGTCGCCCTGGCGGTTTCGGCGGTCGCGCCCGGCGCGGCATCGGCACAGCCCGCGAAGGCGGTCGAGCCGACGGTCGAGGTGCGAATCCGGTCGGTCAACGACCTGCTCGACAAGGCCGGCTACGTCGGCGGGCTGTTCGACCAGGAGAACGCCGCGGCGCAGGCCGGCGAGGTCATCAAGCTGTTCGTCGAGGGGCTGGACACGGCCCGGCCGTTCGGCGCCTACGGCGTCGTCACCCCGGACGTGACCAACAGCCCCGCGGTCGTCATGATCCCGGTCGCCGACCAGAAGGCGTTCCTCCAGACGCTCAAGACGCGCCTCGACGTCACGCCCGAGGACGTGGGGAAGGGCGTGAAGAAGGCGTTCGTGCCGCTCGTCAACGAGGTGTACTTCACGTTCGCCGACGACTACCTGTTCGCCGCCCGCGACCCGAAGCACCTCGACGCGTCGGTACGGGTGAGCCCGAAGGCGTTCTTCGCCAACCCGGACGGCTCGGTGGCGTCGGTCGTCGCCCGCATCGACCGCGTGCCGGCCGACATGCGCGACCTCGTGACCGGCCAGCTCGAGCACCAGCTCAAGGAGAAGCAGAAGCAGGGCGAGAACGGCAAGCGGCCCGGCGAGCTCAAGCTCGAAGCGCTGCTGGCGGACGGCGTGGTGGGGTCGGTGAAGAGCGTCGTCGAGGAGGGGAAGGAGCTGGCGGTGCGCGTGTTCGTGGACGAGAAGGCCGACGAGATCGCCGCCGAGGTCAGCCTGACGGCGCGACCCGGCACGGCGCTGGCGAAGTCGCTCGCGGCGCTGAAGGGGCGCACGAGCGTCCCCGCCGGCATCGCCAAGACCGCCGACCCGGTCCTCGCCGTGTCCGGCAAGCTCGGCCTGCCGGACGACCTCCGCAAGCAGCTCGACCCGGTGGTGACCACGCTGTTCGAGGAACTCGCCGCGCAGGCCGGCGACCGGGCGGTCGCCGAGCGCGTGCTGGAGGCGCTCGCCCCGACCGCGAAGGCCGGCGCCGCGGACGTGGCGTTGTCGCTCGGCGGCCCGGACGCGAAGGGGAAGCACGCGCTCGTCGCCGCGGTGGCGGTGAAGGGCGGCAAGGAGATCGAGAAGCTGGCGAAGGAGTTCGGCCCGTTGGCGCCGGCCGAGGCGGTGGCGTTCACGTTCGACGTGGAGAAGGTCGGGGCGTTCGCGCTCCACAAGGCGGAGCTCGGGCGGGTCGAGCCGGGGTTCGATCGCGTGTTCGGGACGAAGACCCTGTGGCTGGCGACCTCCGACGACGTGATCGCGTTCAGCGTCGAGCCGAGCCCGGCGGCGCTGAAGGCGGGGCTGCGGAACAAGGCGGTGGTGGTGCCGGTGGCGGGCGGGTCGGTCGCGCTCGCGCGGGCGCTGCCGCTGTTCAACGACGGGCTCCAGCCGGACGAGGCGCGGGCGCTGGTCCGCGACGCCTTCGGAGCCGCCGGCCCGGCCGGGCGCGACGCGATCACCCTCACCGTGGACGGCGGCGACCGGCTGACGGCCCGGCTGGCGGTGAAGGGCGGCGCGGTGAAGCTCGGCCGTGCTCTCGACCGCTTCCGCGGGCAGTGACGCGCGTCACTTTTTCTTGGGCTTCCCCTGAAGTGCCCAGTCCTTGGTGTTACCACCGGACTGGGCGTCGAACGTCAACTCGCTCCGGACGTGGTACTTGTCCGGGAGCGATTCTTCGGTGATCTCCACGAGAGCGGCGCCCGGCGACTTCGACTCGGGTCGCGTCGCGACGACCACCGGCGCCGAAACCTGGACCCGGTTGGCCCCCGCCACCGTCCGCACCTCGTACCGACCCTGTTCGACTTTACCCGTCCCGGACTGACCGTTCGGCCCGGTGAACGTGATCACGCCCGAGGCGAGCGGGGAATCATCCACCGTAACCGTCCCGGAAACCGTAGCCGGGGACGGCCCGCCGCCCCCACACCCGGCGACCGCGAGCGCGGCCGTGCAGGCCACAATCAGCCGACACATGGTAAGTCCTTTGGGGGCAGCCCGGCGGGGTTAGAACTCGTTGCCGACCGATTCCCCGCCGGTCGGGGTGAGGGCCGCGTTCCACGCGCGCATCGTGACCGATGTCCGCACGGTGCGGACGCTGCCGTCACCCAGGGCCGTCAGCACGACGCCGGTGTGACCGGACGACGAGGTGAGGGGGTCGCAGGTGCCACTCGGCCCGAAGGACGGCGACGCCTGCGGTACCTTCCAGCTCAGGACGTTGCCGTTCGCGGGGTCGGGCACCTTCGCCGTCGAGTACTGGATCGCGAACGTGTAGTTCGGGGCCTTGCAGGCGGGGTTGTTCGTCGTGTGCATGTCGGGCCAGTAGAGCAGGGCGTCGCCGGTCGTCAGGTTCACCGCCGGCCAGACGTTCCGCCCGTCGGTGGCGCTGTTGCCGCCGGCCGGGTTCCGGCAGAGGGCCAGGTGCTCGACGATGAATTGATCGTAGGGGAGGTCGTCGTTGAGGGCCCGGACGACGTAGTCGCGGTAGCGCCAGGCGTTG
>JAFKFQ010000497.1 GCA_017308215.1 bacterium
GCCGCCGCCACCGCCCTGCTCCTCGCCGCGGCCGCCGCGCGCGGGCAGGCGCCGGTCAAGCCGACCCTCCTCCGCGGCGACTCGCCGCAGACCCGCAAGCGGCTCGCCGAGGCCGAGGCGAAGCTGCTCGCCGGGAAGGGGGCGGACGCGGCCGACGACCTCCAACGCGTCCTCGACGAGGCCGGCGACGACCTCGTCGGGCTCGACGGCCGCCAGTTCCGCCCCGCCCGGCTCGTCGCGCACGGCCTCCTCGCCCGCCTCCCCGCCGACGCACTGAAGGCGTACCAGGCGCGGATCGACGCGCCGGCGAAACTGCTGCTCGACGCCGGCACGCGCGACCGCGACTCGCGCCCGCTCTGGCAACTGCTCGACCGCTACTTCGTATCGCGGCCCGCCCAGAGCGGCGGGCTCCTGCTCGGCGACCTACTCTTCGAGCGGGGCGAGTTCCGCGCCGCCGAGGTGGTGTGGCGCCGGCTCCTCCCCGACGAGGGGGCCGACCTGTCGCACCCGACCCCGCCGGCCGACCCGGCGGCGCTCCGGGCGCGGGTGGTGCTCGCGGTGATTTTTCAGCACGACCCGGAGCGTGCCGCGGAGGAGCTGGAGGCGTTCGAGGCGAAGCACGCTGACGCCACCGGCCCGCTCGCGGGGCGCACCGGGCCGTACAAGACGACACTCCGCGCGCTCCTCGACCGGCCGCCGCACCTCGCCCCGGAAGCCGCGAGCCGCGAGTGGCCGACGTTCGGCGGCGGGCCGGACCGCACCGGCCGCGTGGCGGGGCCGGTGCCGTACCACTGGCCGGGCCGGCCGACGTGGCGCAAGCCCCTCCCCGCCGACCCCGAGCGGGCGGCCCTCGGCCCGCTCCGCCCGCCGTTCGGGCACGCGGTCATCGCCGGCGGGAAGGTGTTCGTGCCCGACGGCGGGAAGGTGATCCCGTTCGACCTGCGCACCGGCGACTCCACCGGGGCGGTCGGGGCGCCGGAGAAGACGATCGGCAACGGCGCGGTTGGGCGGCAGCCGCCCGACCCGGACGCGGGGGGAACGCTGTCGGCGTTCGGGGGGCGTGTGTTCAGCCGGATGGGACCAGGGGTGGTGCGGCAGCCGGAGGCGAAGGCGGCGATCGCCGACGAGGTGGCGCTGGCGTGCTTCACCCCGCCGGCGAACCCCGGTGCGTTCGCACCGGCGCTGCGCCAGGCGTGGCGGCTCCGCCCGCCCGCCGCCGGCGAGAACCGCGGCCCGGCGGTGTGGGAGGGCGCGCCGCTCGCCGCCGACGGCAAGCTGTACGCCGCGTTCGCCCGGTTCGACGGCGGGCGGGTGGCGCACGGGGTCGCGTGCTTCGACCCGGCCGACGCCGACGACGCCCCGGACCACGCGGCGTGGGTCACGGAGCTGAGCGACAGCCCACTGTCGTCGGGCGCCGAGTGGCGGGTGCGGCAGGAACTGGTGACCCGCGCCGGGCGGAACGTGGTGCTGGCGACGAACGCGGGGGTGGTGGTGGCGGTGGACGCCGAGACGGGGAAGCGGGCGTGGGGCTTCGCCTACCCGCGGGCGGCGAAGCGGCTGGCCGAGGCGAACCGCTCGCCCGACCCGGCGCCGGCGGTGGCGGCCGGCGGGCGGGTGTTCGTCGCCCCGGCCGACGCCGACCGCGTGTACGCGCTCGACGCCGAGAGCGGCCGGCTGCTGTGGGAGAGCACGCCGGTCGAGGGGGCGCAGATCCTCGGCGTGACCGGCGGCCGGGTGATCGTGACGGTGACCGGCCCGGTCCGTGGCATCCGCGGGCTAAGCGTCGTGACCGGCTCACATCGCTCGCCCGACGGGTGGGCGCATCACGACGGCGGCGGGCTCCTCGGCTACGGCCGCGGGTTCGTCGCCGTCCGCGCCGTGTTCTGGCCGAGCCGGGCCGGCCTGTTCATCCTCGACCCGGCGTCCGGCTACCCGCTCGCTCGCATCGAACCACCAAGCCGCGGCGGGCTGTTCGGAAACCTCGCCTACGCCGACGGCGTGCTGGTGGTGGTGACGCCGACCGAGGTGTGGGGTTACGTCGCCGACGGCCCGCCCCCGCCCCCGCCCCCGCGGCCCGACCCCAATCCGCGCCCGCGGCACATTGCGCTCTCGGATGCGGCGGAACGCCTCCTCGCCACCGGCGACGAGCCCGGCGCGCGGAAACTGCTACGCGACGCCGCGGGCGGCGATTTCCCGCCCGCCCTCCGCGCCCGCGCCGCGGCCCGACTCGTCCTTCTGACACCGCCGGGGACCGAGGAAGCGAACCTCCCCGCCGACGTTCGCTCACTCCTCGTCCCTGCTCTCCGCGCCGAGTGGGTGACGACGGCGCGCGGCGAGTTCGTCACGCTCGGCGGGTTGATCGAGC
>JAFKFQ010000152.1 GCA_017308215.1 bacterium
GGTCACCGGGCTAAACTGCACTGATCCGCCCTCCTCGAGGCCCGGCCGTGGATATTCCGCAGGTTCAGCTCGTCCGCCAGACCGCCCCGCAACCGCAACTCGCCGACGTCGCCGCCGCCGTCCGCCGCGCGTGGCTCGACTCCAAGACCGCCGCCCGCATCAAGCCCGGGATGCGCGTCGCCGTCGGCTGCGGCAGCCGCGGCATCCGCAACTACCGGCTCATTGCGAAGGCCACCGTCGACGCCCTCGCCGAGCTCGGCGCGAAGCCGTTCGTCGTCGCCGCGATGGGCTCGCACGGCGGGGCGAACGCCGCCGGCCAGCGCGAACTCCTCGCCAGCTACGACATCGACGAGAAGCACCTCGGCGTGCCGGTCGTCACCGACATGGACGCGGCGAACATCGGCACGAACTCGTGGGGCCAGCCGGTGTGGTGGGACAAGAACGCGCTGGCCGCCGACGCGGTGGTGACGGTGTCGCGGGTGAAGCCGCACACCGACTTCCGCGGTGCGTTCGAGAGCGGCGTGCTCAAGATGCTGGTGATCGGCTTCGGCAAGCGCCACGGGGCCGACCAGGTCCACAGCTTCGGCACCCGCGGCCTGCGCGACATGATGCCCGAGTCGTGCAAGGTGATCGTCGAGAAGACGCCGTTCGTCGGCGGGCTGGCGATCCTGGAGAACGCCAACGAGGAGACGGCGAAGGTCGAAGTGGTCGACCGGGACGACCTGCTCACCCGCGAGCCGGTGCTGCTCGACGAGGCGCGGCGCATCATGGGCCGGCTGCCGTTCCCGGCATTCGACGTGCTCGTCGTCGGCGAGTGCGGGAAGAACTACAGCGGCGCCGGGATGGACCCGAACGTCGTCGGGCGGATGCTGATCGAGGCGAGCCCCGAGGCCGAGACGAACGACCCGCGGGTGACGCGCATGGCGGTGCTGGAGGTGTCGCCGGAGAGCCACGGGAACGCGACCGGCATCGGCATCGCCGACCTGACGACCGACCGCGCCCTGGCGTCGATCGACCAGATCCCGTTCCGCATGAACAACCTGACGGCGCGGTTCCTGTGGCGGAGCAAGCTGCCGATCGGTTTCCCCACCGACCGCGAGTGCATCTCGATGGCGGTGGAGACGTGTTGGCAGCCGGTACAGGAGCAGGTGAAGTTCGCGGTGATCCCGAACACGCTGGAGGTGGCGGAACTGTGGGTGTCGGCGGCGCTGGCCGCCGAGGCGAAGGCCCACCCGCACCTGGAACTAGTCGGCGCCCCGCGCCCGCTCCCGTTCGACGCCGCGGGCAAACTGCGGCAGGAAGAATTGTTCCCGCACAGCGTCCGCGGCCGCCGCACGGCGGCGCACTGACACCGGACAGCCGACCGGCTCGTACCGGTCGGTTGCCGTCACACAGACTCAGCGGCGCGGGCCGCGGTGCAGGTCGTCGCGGAGGCGTTCCAGCTCGTCGATGATCCGGTTGAGGCGCTGCTCGAAGTCCGCCGGGTCAGCGCCGGGGCGGCCCGGGCCGCGGCCCTGGGCGAACGGCGGTCCCTTCGGCGCGCCGTCCTTCATCGCGGGTCCGCCGAAGGGCGGAAACCCGCCCTTGCCGAACCCACCGCCGCCGAAGCCCGGCGGGCCGAACCGCGGTCCGGCGTCCTTCGGGGCCGGGCCGCGCTCTCCGTCTTTCGGTCGCGGCATCGGGGCGACCTCGCGCGGCGCCGGGCCGCGCCCTTCGGCCTTCGGCCCTTCGGGCCGGCGGTCGCTGTCCCTCTGCCTCGCCAGCCGACCTTCCAGTTCTCGTAGCTGCGCCCGCAGCCGTTCGACCTCGGCCTGCAGGTCGCGTGCGGACTCGGCCTTCGCCCGCTCCGGCGTCGGCCGCGGCGGGGCGGGGCGGTCCTGGGCGACGGCGGGGGCGGCCAGCGCCAGCCCGCACGCCAGGGAGAGGATTCGCGTCATCGTCGTCTCCGGTTCGGACGGGGCCGCGGCGCGGCCCCATGCCCCATGAAACGCGAATCGTTCGCAACGAAGACCGATGAATTGCGGGTGAGAACCCCGCTCAGGTCAGAGCCGTAGCGTCACGCCGGGCGAGGTCGAGGAGCGGTTGCAGCGCGGCGCGAGCGGCGGGGTCGGACAGCGCGGCGAGGTCGGCGTCGAGCGCCGCCGCGGCGGCCGTGCGGTCGGCAACGACCTTCGGCAACAGGTAGCGGACGGCGACACAATTCAGGTCGGTGAACACGACCGGGAACGTCGACGGCATCGGGACGGGGACGCGGCTCGCGTCGAGGAAAGTGGCAAGCCCGTCGAGGGCGGCGGCGGCCTCGTCGGCGGCGCGGAACAGATCGTCGCGGAGTTTCCGGTCGTCGCCCGCGGCGTGCGGGGCGGCGCTGCGGGCGTAGGCCAGCAGCGACCGACTCTCGCGGCGGTACACGTCCTGGAGACGGGCGGCATCGACCGGACTCATCGCGTCGCCACCCCCGACGAAAACGGCCGGCTGATTCCCGTCGCGGCCTGGTCGGCGGCGCCGGTGAGCGGATTCCACACTACGCCGAGCGCGACCACGCCGGCCGCCAGCGCGGCGAGCAGTAGGTTCGCCGCCGGCCCGGGGACGGCCACCCCGCGGCCTTCTTCCGGCGCGTCCTCCAGTACCATCGCGCGGACCACTTTCAGGTAGTAGACCGCGCTCACCGCCGTGTTCACCGCCCCGACCGCGAGGAAGGCGTACAGCGCCGAACCGAGCCACCCGGGCGCGGAGCGGGCGGCGTCGTAGATCGCGGCGAACACCTGGAACTTGCCGGCGAACCCGGCGAGCGGCGGGAAGCCGAGGAGCGAGAACAGAAACACCGCCATCGCCACCGCCGCGACCGGCGCCCGCCACGCTAGACCGCGGAACGCGGTCACGTCCTCCGCGCCGGTCGCGTTCCGCACCACCGCCACGACCGCGAACGCGCCGAGGTTCATCAACAGGTACGCGGCGAGGTAGTAGAGCACGCCCGACGCCGCGCCGAGGGTCAGCGCCGCGAGGCCGAGGAGCATGTACCCGGCGTG
The DNA here is from genome assembly GCA_017308215.1 of bacterium. Lineage (GTDB taxonomy): Bacteria > Planctomycetota > Planctomycetia > Gemmatales > Gemmataceae > Urbifossiella. Next base: position 3,027 of record JAFKFQ010000152.1, read on the forward strand.
CGCGATCGTGCTGTAGGCGAGGAGGCGTTTCAGGTCGGTCTGCGCGAACGCGGCGAGGTTCCCGAACGTCACCGTCACCGCGCCGACCACGCCGACCCCGACGCCGAGCGTCCGCGGCACGAGCCACGGGTCGGGCGCTGCGGCGTGGAAGGAGTACAGCAGCCGCGCCGTCAGCCCGACCGCCGCCGCCTTCGACGCCACCGACAGGAACGCCGCCACCTCCGCCGCCGCGCCGGCGAACACGTCCGGGCACCAGAAGTGGAACGGCACCGCCGCCAGCTTGAACCCGAGCCCGACGAGCGTGAGCGCCACCCCGGCGAGCAGCACCGGGTCGAGCCCGCCCTGCCCCGCCAGCCGCACCGCCGCGGCGGCCGCCACGTCCGGCAGGTAGCCGGTGCCGAACGTCCCCGCGACGAGGCTGATGCCGTACAGCATCACCCCGCTCGCTCCGGCGCCGAACACCACGTACTTCAATGCCGCCTCACCGCCGGTCCGCTTCCCCTTCAGAAAGCCGGCGAGCACGTACCCCGGCAGGCTCGCCATCTCCACCGCGATGAACGCCATGAGCAGGTGGTTCGCGGACGCCATCAGCAGCATCCCGAGCGTGCCGCCGAGGAGCAGCGCGTGAAAGTCGGCCGAGTCCTCGGCGTCCGGCAGCCCGGTGACGCGGGTGAGGAGCACGGTGACGAGCGCCGCCGCCAGCACGACCACGCGGACGTAGGCGGCGAACCCGTCGGCGACGAGCATCCCGGTGAAGATGCTCCCCTGCCGCGCCGTGCCGACGTCGGGCGGCCGGCCGGCGAGCGCGGCGAAGAGTGCGACCGCGAGGACCGCGAGCGCCACGCCGCCGAGGTGGGTGCGGTCGAGCGCCCGCACCAGCCGGGCGAACAGGAGCACCACCACGCCGCCGGCAACGACCAGTTCCGGGAGGAACTGGATGAGGTCGGTGCCGAGGCTGTCCTGGAGCGCGTCGATCCGGGGGCGGGTGAACATGGGGAGGCGGCAACCTCGGAGTGAGCCGTTAACCTACCGACGCCGCCGGCCGGGGAAAGCCCCGGGCGCTTCACCCGCCGCCGCCGCCGTGGTACGCTGCTTCGGTCCCGCTCCTCCCACCCCACGGCACCCATGCGCCTCCCCTTCGCCGCCGTCGCCGCCCTCCTCGCCGCCACGACCGTCGCCGCCGACTTCGCGCCCGAGCCCGGGTTCCAGCTCCTGCTCAACGGCAAAGACCTGACCGGCTGGAAGACGAAGGGGAAGACCGGCGAGTCGCTCGACGGCAAGGCGGAGGCGCACAAGGGGCGGTTCAAGGTGTCGAAGGAGGGGGTGCTCGTCATCGACCCGGCGGTGAAGGGTGACGTGTACATCGGGACGACACAGGAGTTCGGGAAGGAGACGACGATCCGCTTCGACTTCCGCCCCGGCCCCGGCTGCAATAACGACCTGTTCCTGCTCGGGAGCAAGTTCGACATCAACCCGAAGCAGTTGAAGATGGTGAAGGAGAACGAGTGGAACACGATGGACATCGCGTCGTCGGGCGGGACGACGGTGTTCAAGATCAACGGCGAGACGGCACGGACCGACAAGGCGAAGGGTGAGAAGTCGCCGTTCGAGATCCGCGCCGAGTTCGGCCCGATCGAGATCCGTCACCTGCGGACGAAGACGGAGAAGTGACTGCCGGGCGAGCCAAGTCAGGACCGAATCGCGGACACACCATGCGTCCCACTGCGCGGCTTGTCGTTGTGGCACGGGGACGGCGGTTTGTGGGAAAAGCGGTACCGAGTCACGCTGTCAGCAGAGTAGTGGGCTGAGGTCGAACGACTGGTCGGCGCGCATCCCCTGATGCCGGCACGACAATCGCGTGGATTCGTTATGGTGGCCCGGCGGTGCCCGGAGCGTGAGCCCCCGTAACCCCACAACGCCCCGCGCGACGCGCCTTGCGCGGGCATTATGATAACATTCATTTTGTCGCTTGTTCTGGCCTTGCCGAGCCTTTAACTTGCCGGGGTGTGACCACCCGTCACACGCACCCCGGAGGAACCTCCCGTGCCCAAGCGCCTCGCCGTCCTGGCCTTCCTCGGCGGCCTCCTCGCCGTCCTCGTCCCGAGTACGAACGCCCAGCAGCCCGAGCCCAAAGGCTACCCCGCCTTTCCCGGCCGGGTCGAGACGCCCCAGGTCCGCAAGCACTACCCCCTCCGCCACGCCGATCCCGCCTCCACCGCAAAGCTCTTGGAGACGCACTTCGGCCGCACCGGGGTGGTTTCCCCGACGAGCCGAGGGGTACTCGTGACGTCCAGCAGCAAAGGAGATGAGGTCGCCCAACTGATCGAAGAGATCGACCAGCCCCAGCGGCAGGTGGCGGTTGTGGTGACCCTCGCCGAGGTCCCGTCCAAGGACCAACTCGCGGAGCTGAAGGGCGCACCGGACCAGGTACTCGCCCGGCTAGAGGAGATGTCCAAGGCCGGACAGGCGTCACTCAAGCGGGTCACCCTGACCGGAGTCGAGGGGCAGCCGGTGACCACCACATCCGGCGGCGACCGACCACTCGTCAGCAGCCGGATGACCATACCCGGTGGCTTCGGCGGTAAGGGCGGCCAGCCCCAGCCGATCGAACAGCGGTCGGTCAACTACCGGCCGCTCTCGACGACCGTCAAGATGACTGCCCGTGTGCATGCCGACGGGGCGGTGGCGGTGGACCTGGGTGTGAAGGACACCAGCTCCAAGCCGCCCGGTGAGGACGGCTATCCGTCGGTCGATATGGTCGATCTGACCACGCGGGTCACCGTCCCGCCGGGGAAGGCGGTGCTCGCCCAGGCGGTGGAGGAAAAGGACAAGGCCGCCCGGACCACCGTCATCGTGGTCACCGCACGGGTCGACGCGTCAGCCAGGTGAGCGGGAGGGGTCGGAGACGAGACCGTGACGCCGCCCGTTCCACCGGGCGCCACTCAGAACGGCCGGGGCCTCTTGACCAGCTTCCCCAGGGCGGCCTTGCGGATCGTGCTCTGCCGCTTGGCCTCCTTGCGGCTCCGCACCTCGCACGGCGGACTGTGCCGGCCGGCGGTAGAGCCTGCCCACGAGGGGGCATTTGACTGGGGCTGGCGACCGCCGCGATTCGATCCGCTCTGGTAGCACGGGCGGCGTCAGTTGGGCGGCGTGTTCTGCTCCTGGTACACGTCCGGGTGCGCGTTGAGGCGAACGGGGGCGTCCGCGGCGGGTTGGCCCGCCGCCGCCTCGGCGACGAGCACCGCCTCCAGCTCCACCCCGAACATCACCTTGAACTTCAGGTTGGCGAACCCGACAGTGTCGTTCGGCAACAGCGCCGCCCGGCGGACGCGCTGGCCGTTCACCCGCGTGCCGTTCGTGCTCCCGAGGTCGCGCAGCAGCAGTAACCCGTCGGTCTTCACGATAACGCAGTGGAACTTCGACACGCTCTTGTGCTCGACCCGCACGTCGCAGTCCTCGCCCCGACCGACCAGGAGCAGGTCCTTCGTCAGGTCGATCGGCGGGCCGTCGTCGGCGGGAACCAGTCGGGCGCGCATCGGGATCCGGTTCGGTCGTCGGTCGAGGATACCTCGATTGTTCCCGGTCGTGCGGCGCCGCACAAGGGGCACCGCGCGGCGTCAGCCCTTCTTCAGCCCGCGGGCGTGGGCGGTGCGGGCGTCCAGCCCGGGCAGGTCCGCCGACAGGTCCAGGTACGACCGCCACGTGTTCGCCGCCTCGGCCCAGGCGTTCGCCGCCGCCGCCTTCACCCGCGGCGCGTCGGCCGGCGCGGCCCGGTCGGCCCGCAGCTGCTGCCGCTCCGCCTCCTCGTGCTTCGTCAGCGCCAGCAGGTACGACGCCTCCGCCAGCCCTTGCCGGGCCGTCGCCCGGCCCATGATCGCCTGCGCCACCGCCGCCGTCGTCTTCCAGAACTCCTCGACCGCCGCCCGCGCCGCGGCGACGGCCGGGTCGGTCGGCGGGTTCGGACGGAGCTGGTTCGGGTCGGGGAACTCGGCCTGGCGGAGGTTCCGGTACAGGTCGTTCGCGGTCTTCACCCACGCCTCGATCTGCTCGGGCGTGGCGTTCCGCACCTGCTCCTGCCCGCGGGTGAAGGCGTCCTGCCGGCCGGACAGGAACACCGCCGCATCCGTGTGCTGTCCGCGCTGCATCTTCTCGCGCGGCGTCGGCGGCTCCAGGAACGCCGCGCCGTACGCGCCGGCGGCGGTGAAGACGAGCCGGTCGCGGGCCGGCTGGGCTGTGAGTTCCCGCGGGAGCACGTCCGGCCCGGCGAACGCCTGCCGCGGGAACAGCGAGCCCTGGTACATGTCGAGGAGGCGCTGACCCGGCGGGCGGCGGTCGTTACCGCCGTCCTCCGCCGGAAGGAACGACTCCAGCACCCGCGGGTACGCGAGCCCGTCGTTCGCCGGGTTCCACGCCTTCACCTCGCCGGCGCCGGGCGCCGCCGCGAGCCGGTCGCGCTGCGCCTTCAGGTCCACCGCCAGCACCGCGCCGAGGTCCGCCTTCGTCTTCTCCTCCAGCGCCGCCATCCGCGGGGCGAGCGCCGGCAGCGGCACGGCCTGGTACAGGGTCGCCTGCTTCACCACGTCGGCGGGCACCTTCCACGGGGCCGCCTTGTCGTCGGCCCACGGCTTGAGCAGGTCGGGGTTCGCCTTCACCTGCGCGAGCGTGCCCGGGAACGGGCGGCCGCCGGCCGGGTCGAACAGGAGCACGTCGGCGTCGGCCTTCACGGCGACGGCCCAGAACGGGCCGGAGAGTTCGGACTTCTGGTCGGCCCACGGCGGCATGAACCCGGCAGGCCGGTCGGCGGCGTCGGGCGGGCCGACGAGCGCCGCGTCGAGCCCGAGCTGCCGGAAGAGGGCGAGCGCGACCGTGGCCCGCTCCAGCACCGTCCCCCAGCCGCGGCGGAGGACGTAGACCGACGGCACGGCGGGGACGAACCGCCCGTCGTCGGTGACCCACGGGCGGACGTACACCTGCCGGCACACCCACGCGAACCCGGCCCGCGCGCGGTCAGCAGGCGGGAGGCCGACCGGGTCGACGGCTCGGGCCGCGTCGCGGAGGTAGAGGCACTCGGCGACGTAGGCCGCGTCCGCGCCGGAGAACGTGGCGGGGCGCACGACCTCGAGGTCTTCTGGCCCAAGCCGGGCGAGCGAGACGAGCGCCTTCTCGGCGTCCGGGGTCAGCGCCGGCAAGGCGGGCAGGTCCGGGCGGGCGGCAAGGTCTTCGGTGAGCTTGCCGAGGGCGGCGCGGACGCCGGTCGGATCGGTCTCCTTGCGGATACGTTTCGCCGCGGTGTCCCACGGGTCGGCCTTCTGCGCCGACCCGGTCGTGCCTTCCGGGGTCTGGTTGTACTTGGTGTTGCGGAGAGGAGGCCGGACCGGTTCATGAAAGCGGACCCGTGGGGGTGTCGGCGAGGGCGGCCCGGAGGCGGAGGCACGAGCGGACCAGAGATTCGAGCTTGTCGAGCGGCACCATGTTCGGTCCGTCGCTCGGGGCCGTGTCGGGGGTCGGGTGCGTCTCGACGAACACTCCGTCGCACCCGGCGGCGACGGCGGCGCGGGCGAGGACCGGAACCATCGTGCGGTCGCCGCCGGTCCGGTCCCCGAGCGCCCCCGGTGTCTGTACGCTGTGGGTGGCGTCGAAGATCACCGGGGCGCCGGTTTCCTGCATCCACGGCACCGCCCGCATGTCGTTGACGAGCAGCCCGTAGCCGAACGTGGTGCCGCGCTCGGTGAGCAGCGCCCGCCGGTTGCCGACCTCGGCCAGCTTCGACACCACGTTCTTCATGTCCCACGGGGCCATGAACTGCCCCTTCTTCACGTTCACCACGCGGCCGGTCCGCCCGCACGCTTCGAGCAGGTCCGTCTGCCGCGCGAGAAATGCCGGGACTTGCAGGATTTCGCACACCTCGGCCGCCGGCGCCGCCTGTGCCGGCTCGTGGATGTCGGTGGTGACCGGCAGGCCAGTCTCCTTCCGCACCGCGTCGAGGATGGCGAGCCCGGCGTCGAGCCCGACCCCACGGAACGACTTCCCGGAGCTGCGGTTGGCTTTGTCGAACGACGCCTTGAAGACGAGTGGCAGCGCGAGGCGATCGGCAAGGTACTTGAGCTTCGCGGCGATGCCGAGCGTGAAGTCGCGCGACTCGATCACGCACGGCCCGCACATCCAGAGCAGCGGCGCGCCGCCCCCGACGGAATACGGGCCGACCGACACCGGCTGAACCGCGGCCATGCGGGGTGCCTCCGTGCGTGGAGCTGATCCCGACAGGATAGCGGCCCGGCCGGCGGCGGTCAGCGCTTGGCTCGTGAACGGCCGAACCAGCGTCTCGCCCCCTTTGGGTCTCCGTGACGATCGGGCCAGCCGAACAACTCTTCGTCCTCTACCAGCGTCTCATGCCCACGATGCGGGTGAAGTACCTACCGACATTGCACTATGACTCATAGCGAGAAAAATGGGGAAGGAGGGCCAAGAAATGCCACGGTCGACACCCCACACCAGTTACGATGTTATTTCTACACGAGAGTACCGATGGGCGGCCGACAGCCCATATTCCAAGGATTGGCTTGATGAATGGGGCGAAACGCCGAGGCAGTTCCTGTGGCGAGTGAATGGTCAAATAGCAACGCAGGCAGAAAATATAGTGTTTGACGAATACTATGCAGGAAGCTCTCCGCGTGGTCCGTTCCGGATGGCGCCGTTAGCTTTTTGCTCGTTTTGCGAATCGCCGATGGAGAAAGCAGAGTTCGCTGAGCCGAATGACATACCCTATCGAGGCGGGTCGTTTAAGCGGGAATACTATCTCGTAAACTGCGACTTCTGCTACCACTGGGCATTTGGAGCGAGAGAGAATTCCAACCGCTACTCAGCCGCTCCCGTCTTGGTCGAAGCGAATTCCGTCGCCCGCAAGTTTGGTACGCACTTCCCAGAAGGGTGTGCCGCCGAACTCGCTCAACAACTCCGCCTTGATCCGTCGCTTTGGCACACAATCGCTCCGCGAGATATGGAGCGATTTGTTGCTGACATTTTTCGAGCCAACTATCGGCACGCTGATGTCGTCCACGTCGGCAAATCGGGCGATCTCGGCGTCGATGTCCTTTTCGTCGATGCCGGGGGTAACGACTGGTTAATTCAAGTCAAACGACGTGGATCACCGACTGCAGTAGAAGGGTTTGATACACTCCAGCGGTTGCTTGGAACCCTGACCCTCAAGGGCAAGTTACGAGGCATCATCGTCACAACAGGCCATCACTTTTCCCAACCTCTTATTTGCCAAGCTTCTCAAGCTGAACAGCGAGGCTTTAGGATTGAACTGATTGATCGTGGCAAACTGGACCGGATGCTCACCCCGGTTCTTCCGGTCAGACCGTGGCTCAAACTACTGGATAGCGGTTTGCTGCCTTCACTCGATGCCGAAGTACGAGAGCACTTTATATCCAACATCAGTGACCCTCGCCAATTACGTCTATTTTACAGGCTCTGACAAGATGGGGTCGGCTATAAGAAGCCCTGACACAACCCCCAAAATGCCTTGAAAATCGGGGATTCTCGGGGTTGTGTCAGGGCTTCTTACGGCCGGCTCATACCCACGAAGCTGCCGTCGTTCTCGCGCGCCAGCGCCCACAAGAAGGCGCCGAGGTCCGGGCTCTCGTAGTAGAAGCCGATCGAGTGGATGCGGACGCGGTCCGCCGCCGGGCGATTCCACGTCGACCGGAGCTTGTCGCGGATGAACCGGCCCATGATCTCCGCCTGCCGCGTCTCCTCCAGCGGCGGGTTCATCGCCAGCTGCGCGGGCGACAGCCCCGGGCCGATGTTCGGGAGGCCGTCCGAGAACAGGTAGATGGTGTCGAGCCCGCGCGGCCGGAGGCCGAACACCATCTCGAACCCGGCGTGCATGTTCGTGCCGTCCGCCGGGCGGATGCGGCCGAGCGCCTCGCGCACCTCCGTCACACTCTTCTCGCCCTCGTAGGTGCGCCAGTCGCCGTTGCCGATCAGCCAGCGCGCGTCCTTGGCGAACGTCACCACCTGGTACCGCTCCATCGTCGGCACCGAGCGCATCACCCGGGCGATGGTGTCGCACACGTTCGGCCACTTCATCGGCGCCGCGGTCTGGCTGTCGGTCTTCTCCATGCTCCCGGACGTGTCCACCAGGAACACCACCGACCGCCCGGTCATGGCGATGCCGGCGAACCGCTTCTCGTCGTTCGGGTCGAGCTTGTTCGTCTTGTCCGCGAGCTTCGCCTTCTCGCCCTGGAGGTCGATAATCGTGGCGTTCGCCTCGTCGATCTGCTTGCGCAGGTCGCGGATCTGGCCGCGGGCGGCGAGCAGGTCGGTGTCGGCCTTCGTCGCCGCCGTCTTCGCCGCGGCGGCGGCGGTCGCGGCCTTCTCGGCGGCCGTGCGCGTGGCGGCGAGGTCGGCGGCCGACTTCGTCGCCATCGTCTTGGCGTCGGCCGCGGCCGACGCGAGGCGGGTGTCGAGGTCGGCGAGCGTAAGGCGGAGTTCGGCGGCACGTCGTTCCAGCGCGGCCCGCTCCTCCTCGGTGGTGCGAACCAGCCGCGCCAGATCTTCCGCCGTCGCGGCGGACACGGCAGCCTTGCGGGCGAGCTGGTCCGCCTCCTTCTGCTTGCGGCGGAGGAGGTCGTCCGCGTCGTCGGCCTTCTGGCGCGCGAGCACGAGATCCTTCGCCGTCGCGTCGATCTTCACCTCGGCGGCGTTGAGCGCCGTCTTGGTGGCGTCGAGGAGTTCCCGCGCCGCCTTCGCCTCGTCACGGGCGATGCCGAGGTTGCGGGCGAGGTCGGACTTCTCGGTCCGCACCGCGCCGAGTTCCGTCGTGAGCTGCGCCACCTCGCTGTTGAGGCGGAGCTTGGTCGAGTCGAGATTGGTGAGCGCGAGTTTGAGGTCGTCGCGGACCCGGGCGAGGTCAACGGTCGCCGCCTTCGCGGCGGCGGTCTGGTCGCCGGCCTGGCGCGTGTTCAGCAACCAGAGGAGCGTGACGCACCCGAGGGCGCAGCAGAACACGTCGAGCATCCACATGCTGACCAACGTGGGCTGCTTGTGTCGGACACGCATGGGGTGGCTCCGCGGGGGCTAGCGCTTGGTGGAGGATCGCGGCGCGGCGGCGGCCGCCTCCGGTGGGAGCGGGATGGTGCCGTCGAGGTGGGAGCGGGAGAGGTCGCCCGCCACCCAGCGCGGGACGAGCGCGGCGGCGGCGTGGGCGGCGGCGCCGGGCGGGAGGAGCTCGACCGCGGTCCCCTCCGGCGCGCGGAGGTGGACGGCGCGGCCGAGGCCGGGCAGGCGGCCGGCGGCGTGCGTCAGCCACACCACCCGCGGCGCCGTCGGCACCCCGCACCCGCTGACGAACTCGCGCACGGCCTCGGCCGACCACTTCGCCAGCGCCGCGGCGTGGAGGTCGAAGTCGTCGGCCGGCTCGGTGAGATCCTGGAACCAGTGGCCGATCCGCGCCGACAGCGCCACCGGCGCCCCGGTGCGCGGGCGGTCGAGCGCGGCGTCGAGCTGGTCATACAGCGCTTGCTCGGCCTCGGCCGAATCGCGTGGGTCGCGGCGGCACAGGCGGACGCAGCGGTCGGAGACGGCATCGACGAGGCGGTCCATCCACCCCTTCAGCCCGGCCTTCGGCCAGTGCGCGGCGGCGACCACCTTCGCCGCGTCGCGCTCGATCTTCACCACCGCCGCCGTCAGCGCCGCCTCGTCCGCGTCGATGACCACGGCGGCGCCCGGGCCGGTCGCGGCGGGACGTAGCGGAATGACGTCGCCGTTCGTCATACCCGGCTGCGCGACCGGCCGCCCGGTGAGGACGGCACTCGCGCGGTGCGCGGCGACCGCGAGCGCCGCCGACGCCGTCCCCTTCAGCGGCAGCTTCGCCTTCCCGGCGAGGGCCACGACGCGCGCCACCTGCGCCGGGGTGAGGTACGTCGGCACGAGCAGCGCCGCGGCCTCGGTCTCGGCGGCGAGCGGCGCCGCGGCCTTGGCGAAGGCGTAATCGAGAGCGGCGTCGGCGGTGAGGGAATGCCGCCCGGCGGGGAACTCGCGGGGCTGCCCGACCGCGTGCAGGAAGCCGAGGCAGACGGAGTGCGGGGCGAGCCGCCGCAACGCCGCGCCGGCGTGCCCGGCCTCCGGCATGCGGCGGTCGCAGGCGACGGCGAGAACCAACTCCTCGGCGGGGTCGTCAAGGACGAGCACGCGCACCTTCCCCGCACCGACCGACACGGCGCGGAGGCGCGACGCGGTCAGGTCGATCCCGACGACGCGGGACTTGTCGTGGACGGGAGCGGGCTTTTTCGACCAGAGCATCGCGGGGTGCCCGTGGGGTCAACGTCCGACGCGCCGCCATCGCCCGTCCGGGTCAGCCCCGGTCGGGATCGTACAAGCGAAGCAGGAGGTGCTCCTGGCAGTATTCCTGCGCGTCCACCACCAGCGTCTCTTCCGCGCGCTGGACGGTGTGGACGATGTACATCAGCACCAGGCTCAACAGCAGCGCCACCAGTGTGCAGTCGAATGCGATCTTCAGTTGGTCCGTTGCCTGCCGCGTGAACGCGCCCATTTCGATGTCGGTGACGCCGGCCATGCCGAACGCCCCCGCCAGCCCACGGACCGTGCCCACGAACCCGATCGCCGGGATCGCCCACGCCAGGTAGTGGACCGTCCCCATCGTGCTCACCAGCCGGCTCGACTCGACGTCGGCCTGGTTGCGCACCACCTCGGCCACGTCGGGCGCCGACTTCGAGATGGCGTACTTGCCGAGGCCGAGGCGGATCATGTTCGCCAGGATGAACGGCCGGCGACCGGTCAGGTGCTCGACTTTCCGCGCCAGCGGGCGGGCGTCTTCCGGCAGGATGCGGGCGCCCTCCTCATCGGGGAGCAGCCCGTACCCGAACGCCAGCCGCTGCCGCCACACCTCGCGGTAACGGCTCTGGAGGATTAGCGCCGCCCACACGAACGCCAGGTAGCAGAGAACTTGCTCGGGGCCGAGGAACAACTGCCGCAGCCGCTCGGGCGTCCACTTCGCCGCGAAGTCGTCGCGCGACTCGCCGCCGGCGAGGTGCCACACCGGGACGACCGCGGCGCCGACCAGCACCAGCGCCAGGATCAGGAGCAGCCACTCCCGGGCCGGGCGGTGCGAGACGGGCGTGGCCATGCGTTGTCCTTCCACGGTGGGGCTCGTCCCAACCCTGTCTATTGTCCCGATCCCGACGGCCCGGTCAACCCGGGCGACCCGCCCGGCCGCCACCGCCCTCGGCCGCGGGTGACAACCGCTGCCGGGTGGGTAAACTGGGCACACGCTTTCCACCCTGAACCATAGGTCACACCCCCAGGGGACTTCGCATGAGGGCCGCCGGTATTTTGCTCCCCGCGCTCGTCGCCGCGGCCGGTCTTGCGGGCGGCGCGGGCTCGGCCGCCCGCCCGCCCGGCCCCGCCCCGCTCCGCTTCAAGACCGAGGAAATCGACACCAAGCTGTCGATCGGCTACGCGGTCCTCGCCGCCGACCTCAACGGCGACAAGAAGCCCGACGTGCTCGTGGTCGATCAGCACAAGGTCGTCTGGTACGAGAACCCGACGTGGAAGAAGCGCGTGATCCTCGACGGGAAGACGCGGCCCGACAACGTGTGCGCCGCGGTGCTGGACATCGACGGCGACGGGCAACTCGACGTCGTCCTCGGCGCGGCGTGGAAGCCGTTCGACACGGCCAACCCCGGCACGCTCCAGTGGCTCAAGCGCGGCAAGAGCCTCGACGACGAGTGGACGATGATCCCGATCCCGTGCGACGAGCCGACCGTCCACCGCGTCCGTGCCATCGACATCGACGGCGACGGCAAGCCCGAGGTCGTCCACGTCCCGCTGATGGGCCGCGACGCGACGCAGAAGGCGAACTGGCTCGACGGCCGTCCGGTCCGCGTGATGGCGTACAAGGTGCCGGCCGAGCCGGAGAAGTCGGAGCGCTGGAAGGCGCAGGTGCTGTTCGACGACCTGCACGTTATGCACAACTTCACGCCGGTCGGCGCCGCTAAGGGGAACGACATCCTGGTGACGAGTTACGAGGGCGTGTACCAGCTGCGCCGCGGCGAGCCGAAGTGGGTAGGTACGAAGATCGGCCTCGGCAATCAGGCAAACCCGGCGGGTAACCGCGGTGCGAGCGAGATCAAGACCGGGCTCGTCGGCGGGCGGCCGGTCATCGGTACGATCGAGCCGTGGCACGGGAACCAAGTGGTAACGTACACGAAGGGGAGCGGCGAGCTCTGGGACCGGCACGTCGTTGACGACAAGCTACGCTGGGGCCACGCGGTCGCGTTCGCCAACCTGGACGGCGTGCCGGGCGACGAACTGGTGATCGGCGTCCGCGACAACCCGAACCCGAAGGCCGGCGACACCTTCGCCGAGAAGTGCGGCGTCCGCGTCTACACGTCCGCCGACGGCACGGGCGCCGCGTGGGCGCGGCAGTTGGTGGACGAGGGCGGCGTCGCCGTCGAAGACCTGACCGTCGCCGACCTCGATAACGACGGCAAGCCGGACATCATCGCCTGCGGCCGGGCGACGAAGAACGTACGGATCTACTGGAACCAGGGGCGGTAGTCGATCCGGCTCCGCTGCGCGAAGCCGCAAGCGGTTGTAATTCGCACTTGCGACTTCGTGCGGCGGAGCCGGATCGTCACGGCCCAACACAACACCCGCCCGTCACTCGAATTCGACCGGTTGCCCGTCCTTCGCGAACCGCCGGCCCGCCTGGTCGGTCACCGCCCAGCTCACACGAGCCGTCCCGGGTCGGTCTGAACGAATCAGTATCGCCGCGGTGTCACCCGTCGAGCCGATGACGAATGCTTCAACCGAAGGATTGTCGGATGTGGCCTTCGCGGACTCCACGTCCGCCCGTTTAACAGGAAGCAGGATAGCGATCGCCCCCCCGGCCTTCGCCTTGAGGACCGCCGGGAGGTTGTCGTGTGCGAAATCGACCCGTTTCGCAGCGGGCTGTGGGGCGGCGACGGGGCGGGCGCGCCAGAACTCCGTCAGCGTCATCGCGTCCGGCGGGGCGGTCTGGCGGTAGGCGACGAGCAACCCGTACTCGCGGACGTAGAACGCGAACCCGTCGCGCTGCCCACCGTGATCCTGAAACATCTGGAACCACGCCCCGACCGGCAGTTCCTCGCCGGCGAGGACGATCCGCGGCATCGGCGAGGGGGTGGGGCGGATCGACACGTCGAGCCCGGCCTCCCGCTTGAACACCTCCATCGCCGCGTCGAGACTGATCCCGTCGCCCTTGTTCCCGAGTCGGACCTTGACATCGAGCGCTGACCGGATGCGGTCCGGGATCAGGCCGGACGGTCCTTTCCGCACAAGCCCCTGCCCGATCATCTCGGTGAGCATCCTGATAACTTCCGGATCCTGGTCCGGCGGGAGCGGACCGAGCGGAGGGATGTGAATGCGGAGGCCCGTTCCGGCCCCGGCTGCCGCCTTCGGGCCGTCGCCGGTGAGAAGCCGCAGTTCGATCTCGGCGCGCTCGAGCGCCGCCCGCGCGGACGCCACCTGTTCCTGGACGACGAGGAGGTCTTCCCGCGAGGCGCCTCCTTGTTTCGCCGCCTTCTCGACGAACGAGAGCTTTTCGACCAGGCGGCCGACCGCCTGCCGCTGCTGCTCGACCGTGTCCCGGAGCGTGATGACCCGCGTGACCGACGCCTGTCGGGCCTTCGCCACCTCGGCCTCGGCGAGGGCCAGCTTCGCCCGCGCCACCTGCACGTCGGGGTCGTTCGCCAGCGCCTTCTGGATCAGCGCGTCGGTCGGGTCGATGGCCTTCGGCGGCGCCGGCGGCTGACCGACCGAGAGGCCGGTGAACAGCGCCACCGCCGCCAGCGCGCTAGCCGTCGTTCTTCGTCGCATCGGTCCGCTCCTTCGACAGGGACACCTTGAGTTCGGCGAGCAACCAGTTGTCGGCCGCGGCCGGCGACAACCCGCCGGCGCCGGCGCGGCCGAGGAACAGCCGATAGCAGCGACGGGCGTTGCGGAAGTCTTGCGCGTCGCGCAGGTACTTGTCGCCCGCGAGGCGGTAGAGCCGTGCGGCGCGGGCCGGGTCGTCGGCCTGCTCGGCGAGCAGTTCCGCCGCCGCCGCCGTGGCCGGTTCGGGGTCCGCGGCCGCGACGGACACCGGCGGCGACTCGCCGACCGGCACAGGAACCACAACCGGCACCGCAACCACTTCGACGTGCGCGACCACGCGAACGGGTTGCTCCGCCGCCGTCGGCTTCGACGCCCACCCGACCAACCCGCCGACCGCGAACACGCCGACGACCACCGCCGCGCGGCCGAGGCGCCGTACGCGCCGGCCGCGCGCCAGCGCCCGCTCCGTGCGCGTGAACAGTGCGGCGTCGAAGCCGGGCGCGGGCGCCGGCCGCGGGGTGAGGAGCGGGGCCAGGTCGTCGGGGTCAGTCATGGTCGGCCTCGAAGGCCTCGCGGAACGCCTGCCGCGCACGGCCCAACAGCGACTCGGCGGCCTTCGGCGAAAGCCCGTGGGCGGCGGCGATCTCGTCCACCGTCTTCCGGTCAAGGTATTTCGCCCGGAGGACCGCCTCGTGGTGGGCGGGGAGCGCCGCCAGCGCCGCGGCGACCCGCTCCGCCGTGTCCCGCGCGGTCGGGTCGGTGGCGCGCTCTGGCGTCGCGGTCAGCGGCCGCGTCTGCTTCCGCCGCCGGCCGCGGAGGGCGTTGCGGACGGCGTTCGCCGCGATGCCGGCGAGCCACGCCGCGAACGGTCCGGCGGCGGGGTCGAACGCGCGCAGCCGGCGGACGGCGGTGAGCCACGCCTCTTGCAGCACGTCGTCGGCGAGGTCGGGGAGCCCGGCGCAGCGCCAGCGGACGTAGGCGGCAAGGGCGGGAGCGTGGTCGTCGTACCACCCGCGCCAGGCGGCGGCGTCGCCGCCAAGCACGGCGTCCCGGACGGCCCGCTCCCGCCACGCCCGCCCGCCGTCGCTCATCCGCCGGTCCCGTGGTCGCGGTCACACCCGGGTATTGTCCGCGGCCGGGCCGAATCCTTCGCGGGAATCCGAAATCGGCAGTGGTTACAATGCGGGCGGAGGACGATGCCATGACCCCGAACGCCCCCGCTGCCGGCCGCAGGACCGCTCGATCGGTGACCGTCCGCGACGTGTCGTGGGGCACCTACGAGAAGTTGGTGGCGGCGTTCGACGAGACGCCGCGGGTCCGCCTCACCTACGACTGGGGGTAACAAGAACGACGTGCCCCGCAACTTCCGCGCGCAGGTGCGGGAGAGAATCGGCGCCGAAAACAAGCCGGCCGCCGGCGCGGAGCCGACGGCCGTGTGAGGATCGTCAGACGACCTCGAACACCAACTCGGGCGCATACCGGCGGTGGACAGCAGCGGCGACCTCCGCCCGCAGCCGACCGGCGGCGCGGGCGAGGGCCGCTTCCGCCTCCGCCCGCGTCACCGCGCCGTCCGCCGGCAGCGCCATCACCACCCGCAACCGGCCGGTGTGCGGCGCCGGATCGACGCTCGCCACCGCGAGCCCCTGCACCGCCGGGTCGGCGCACCCGCCGATTGCTGTGTGCAGTGCCTCCGCCACCTGTCCGCACAACTGCCGCGCCTTCCGCCCGGCGGCCTTCGGCGCGTCCCACGGCTTCTTGTGCCAGTCCTTCGGGTCGGTCCCGTCCTCGGGGCCGAGCTCATCGGTCATCCGCACCCAGTCCGGGGGCGGGTCGTTCTTGCGGCCCATCGCTGCCTCGGAAGATGTTGGGGAACCCACACGACACCACGACGCGGGTTCCGGTCGCAATCGGTCGCACGGGTCACCTCCTTCCGGGGTTGGCGGTTCAAGTGTAGAGGGGTCGGTCGGTTCACAGGTTCACGCCGGTTACCGGACGTAGGGCACAACCCGCCCACGGTATTCTCGCTTCTCGATCGGGAAGTCGGTGAGCCCGAGGCGCGGGACGATCCAGTCGTGAGTCGCCGGCACGCCGATGGTGGCAGGGACGTGCATGATCCGGCGGACGAGCCGCGCCGTGGCCGGCTGGCCGTAGAGGAAGAGTGGGTAGCGCGATCGCGGCAGTTCCGGGTCCATGTCCGAGATCGAGTGGATGCAGTCGCAGCCCCGTCCGGTCCGACCCGCCTCGCCCCAGGAGTCGATGCACTGGTAGCCGACCGCGCCCGATTCCATGAAGGCCTTCTGAACCCGAAACCGCTGGGCAAAGCCGTGCCAGACCTCGTACGGTCCCCACAATGCGATTTCCTGCTTCGTGTCGAGCATGACGCGAATCGTCTCGTGGAGCCCGTAATTCCGTCCCGGGACCACGCTCCGACTCAGGGGCTTAATCGGCATTTCCGCCGGCAGCCAGCTGATCGTTTCCTCGGCGACCGCCGCCTCGGCGGTGCCGAGAGTGCCGGACACCGTCACGAGCGTCGCCCAGGTGTGGGTGTCGGCCGGCTGTCGCGTCGGCCGGTCAGACCCGAACAGGATGAGGAAGTACCGCTCGCCGGGCGGCGGCGTCATCGCCGCCAACTCTTCGCGCGTCAGCCGCGACGCCGGGGTCGGTGTCTGCTGAGCGAACAGGGAACACCCGACCGCCGAGACCGTGGCCAGGAGGAGCACGCCGCAGCGGGTAAGGGCGGACATGCGAGTCTCGCGTGGGTTCGGGCGCGGGTCAACCGGTATCATCGGCCCAGAGTGCCCCGCCGCTCCAACTTCTCATCCGCGGGAAGCCGCGAACCCGGCCGGTCGGTGGGCGCGTCCTTAGAATGACTCACTGACCCGAACCGCCTTCCCATACTAGGACGCAATTGCTGATGAAGCCGCGCCTGTTCACCCCCGGCCCCACCCCCGTTCCCGAGGAGACGCTGCTCGAGCTCGCCAAGCCGGTGACCTACCACCGGTCGGCCGAGGCGAAGGCGATCCTCGCCGAGGTCAGCGAAGACCTGAAGTACGTCTTCCAGACCGCCAACCCGGTGTTCACCATCACCAGCTCCGGCACCGGCGGGATGGAGGCGGCGGTGTCGAGCTCGCTGGCGGTCGGCGAGAAGGTGATTCTTCTGACGGCCGGCCGCTGGGGCGAGCGGTGGCGCGGCGTGCTCAAGGCGCACGGGGCGAACATCGTCGCCGTCGAGGTGCCCTACGGGAAGGCGGTCACGCCCGAGCAGGTCGAGGCGGCGGTGAAGGCCAACCCGGACGCGAAGGCGGTCTTCGCCACGCTCAGTGAGACGAGCACCGGCGTCGGCCACGACCTCGCCGCGTTCGGCAAGATCGTCGCCGGTACCGACGCGCTCCTGATCGCGGACGGCATCAGCGGGCTCGGGGCGATGGAGTGCCGGGTGGACGAGTGGAAGATCGACATCTGCGTGACCGGCTCGCAGAAGGCGCTGATGCTGCCGCCGGGTCTGGCGTTCGTGAGCGTGAGCGAGAAGGCGTGGAAGAAGATCGACGCCACGCCGGTGCGGAACTTCTACTTCGACCTGCGCCGCTACCGCAAGAGCCTGGCCGAGAGCGACACGCCGTTCACCCCGGCGAACACGCTGATCCGGGCACAGCGGGCGAGTCTGAAGCGCGTCCGCGCCGAGGGGATCGAAAACCTGTGGGCGCGCCACGCCCGCATCGCCGCTGCCACCCGCGCCGGGGTGACGGCGATGGGGCTGGAGCTGTTCGCCGAGCGGCCGAACAGCGCACTGACGGTCATCACCGTGCCCGCCGGCGTGGACGGCAGCGGCACGCTGAAGAAGCTGGAGAAGCAGTACGGGTTCAAGCTCGCCGACGGCCAGGACGCGATGAAGGGGAAGATCTGGCGGCTGAGCCACATGGGCTACACCGACGCCTTCGAGGTGCTTGGCGCGATCAGCGCGCTGGAGCTGGTGCTGGCCGAGAGCGGGTTCAAGCTGGACGTGGGCGCCGGTGTCGCCGCGTTCCAGAAGGCCTACGCGAGCGGCAAGTAAGCCGCGCGGGGCGCAGGTGTCCGGGCGAACTGGCGACGTGAGTCGCCAAGTGTGGGTGGTAACCCGGTGGACCGACATTGGACGGCGCCGGTTGGACACCTCACATCCGGCGACTCACGTCGCCGGTTCGCCCGGAACGACTCGATGACCGCACCACACACGACACGCCCGCCGCGGTCCACCTGGGCCGCGCTCACGCCCGACCAACTCCTTGCGCAGTGCGAGGTCGATACGTACCGCGCCAGCGGCCCCGGCGGGCAGAAGCGGAACAAGACCAGTTCCGCCGTCCGCCTCCGTCACCCGCCTACCGGCCTCCTGGTCATTGCCGAGGAGTCACGGTCGCAGCACGTAAACAAGGCGAAGGCGCTCGACCGCCTCGCGCACGCCCTCTTTCTCCACCTCCGCGACGAGCTGCCACCCGGCGTCACACACGAGATCATCACCGCCCTGCCCGACTACTCCGACGCCCGCGACCGCTCCGGGAAACTCTCACTCGGCCGCAAAGACCCACGGTTCTGGCCGGCGGTCGGCGTTGTGCTCGATGTGCTCGCCGCCACCTCGGCCCGCGTCGCCGACGCCGCCGCGCTGCTCGGCGTCTCGACCGGCAACCTCGTCGATTTCCTCCAGACCGACCCGAAGGTGTGGCAGGAGGCGAACCGCCTCCGGGCGGCGGCGGGGCAGAAGCCGTTACGGTAGCGGGCAATGAGCTGTGGGTAGAAAAACTCGTCCGTGCCGGGGGCGTGCGATCCCGGGCGGGTATCATTCATACTGCCCACCACCCACTGTCCACTGCCCACCGGCCAAGATGCCCCCACCCGGGTTCACGTGGGTCGAACGGCCCCGCCTCGCCGCCCTCGCCCGGCCGGACTCGGCCGACGACCTACGCTGGCTCCGCCGCAACGGGGTCGATGTGGTCGTGTCGCTCACCGAAGACCCGCTCCCGCGGGGTTGGGTGAACGAGGCCGGGCTGATGGCCGTCAGCGTGCCGGTACCGGACTTCGAAGCGCCCACCGAGCGGCAACTCGACCACCTGCTCGACACCATCCTCAGGGTCCACGGGTCGGGGATGAATGTGGCCGTCCACTGCGCCGCCGGGCTCGGGCGGACGGGCACGGTGCTGGCGGCGTACTTCGTTGCCCGCGGCCACGACCCGAAGGCGGCGCTGGAGAAGGTCCGTGACCTGCGGCCGGGGTCGGTCGAGACGGCGGAACAGGAGCGGGCGGTCGAGGCGTTCGCCCGCCGGCGCAAGGGCGACGGCGACCCGGCGGGTGGATAGCTTGGTCCCGGCGAGCCGGTCACCGGACCGGGTAGAACCCGACGTCCTGGAGGTAGTAGCAGATCGGGCGCGAGTCGCCGGAAATGAACTTCGGTGGCGGCGTGCAGTTGACACGCACGGTGTGCCGCCCGGGGGGAATGGTCATCCGGTACACCTTCCGCTGCCCCCCCGGCCGCCGCGGCTCCTCGTCCGACACCGCGCCGATGTCGAAGCTGTCGTGGAGGTTGACAGTCGGGCACGACAGGTCGATGTGGAAGACCCCGCCGGCGTCGGTGTCGAACGTCGCGGCCAGCTCGTACACCTGGTCCCGGTCGGACGGGTTGACGAGTTGGAACGCCGCCGACCGGTAGGCCCACCGGTGGTTGTTCTCGTACCCGAGCGGTCCCGTCGACGGGAACCCCCGGATCCAGCACAGCCACACCCGCTCCCGCTCGGCCCGCGCGTCGCGCTCGAACGCGGCCGGGTCGCGGGCCTGCTCGAACTCGCGGTACGGGCGGAGGTCGAGGTACACCTGCCGCCCGTCGGCGTGGATCACCTGCGGCAGCGCCACCCGCTCCGGGATGGACGCTCGGATCTCGCGGACCACCCGGTTCCCGGCCTCCGCCGTCAGGAACCCGCGGCCGTCCACCAGCACCCCGTCGAACCCCGACGCCATCATCCGCCGCACCCGCGTCGCCGGAGGCTCGAACGCCAGGCTGCGCAGCCACTCGTCCGCCTCGCGGAACTTGATCGCCCCGTACCCGGCGACCAGCGTGTCCGAGAGGAGGTACACCCGCGCGTGCTCGTACGTCCCCATCCCGTGCGGCCCCGGCGCCTCCGGGAACGGGACGTACGGGATGCAGAACACCCGCGCCCCGGGCGCCTGCGCCTCGACCCGGGCAAAGAAGTCGCGGTCGGCGCGGAACCGCGCGGCGTAGCCCTCGGTGATCTTCACGACCGGCTCGCGGAACCACTGCGCCGGCGTCTGGTCCGCGATCCCGACGACCGCCAGGCCGAGGGCCACAGCGTTGCGAACTGGCAGATGAAGGCGAGGTAGACGCTGAACCGGTTGTAGCAGCGGATCTGGTCGAACACGACGAGGTTGAAGATCGCCCCGAGGCCGCCGACGGTGGCGAACAGCAGGATGAACAGCGCCATCGCCGCGAGCGGGCGGTACGGCCAGCCGAGCCGGTTCGGCACGACCAGCACGCCGAGCAGCCCGAGCAGCCCGACCGCCCCGACCGCTCCGAGCGGGGCGCTGGTGTTCTCGTTGTTCAGCGGGTACATGCCGTACGCCGCCTTGACCCGGCTGAACGCGGTCAGGTTGTGGAAGTCGATGGGGAGGACGAGCTGGGCGAACTTCATCGCGTACGTTTCGCTCTCGTGCGCGAACCGCTCGGTCACCGTGTTCCGCCCGTACTCGGCGGAGTGAAAGACGGTCGGCAGGTGGTTCGCTACGCCGAACGCGACCACCAGCGCCGTGACCAACCCGGCCGCCGCGGCGGGCTTCCACGCCCGTTGGGCGGCCCAGGCGTAGGCGCCGGCGGCACAGTAGATGGCGCACGCGAAGAAGGCGTAGTAGGCGCCGGCCGACGCGGTTGCAGCCGCCAGCACGACCTGCCACGCGGTCGCGCGCGTCTTCAGCGCCCAGTCGTACCCGCCCTCCGGGCGGCGGCGGAAGAACGGCGGGTCGCCCCTGAGCACGTCGAGCGCCGGGAGCCACGACAGCGGGATCACCCAGTACGCGGCGAGGAAGTAGTGCGACTCGCCGCGCATGTAGTGGTACGGGAGGAAGGAATACAGGACGCCGCCGGCCGCGGCGAACGGGAGCGACAGCCCGAGCCGGCGGAACGCCCACATCGCCGTGAGCGTCGTCAGCGGCCACGTCAGCAGGTGGTACAGGTTGTAGACCAGCACCCAGTCGGTCACCACCCGGCCGATCGTCCAGATGACCGCGAAGTGGAGGTGGTCGATGACCGGGAAGTCGTGGAGCTCGTAGACCCCCGGGTAGCCCATCCGCTCGTTCCGCCAGTGGCTGCCGCGCTCGATCGTGGCCTTCACCATCGGCATGATGAGGAGTACGTCGCCGTCGTAGCTGATCGGCTCGCGGAGGCTGATCTGGTCGAGCCGCATCCCCGCGGCGAGGACGACGACGGTCGCCACGACCGCGGCGCCGTACCAGGCGAGGCGC
>JAFKFQ010000498.1 GCA_017308215.1 bacterium
CTCGCCGCGGGCGACGGTCTCGACGATCACCCCGATGAGCAGCGCCTCCTGGGTGCCGCCCTGGAGGCCGAACTGACCGCCGAGGTTGCCGAACTGGCCGACCCCGCCGTTGCCGCCGAGGCCGACGATGCCGCCCTGGTTCTGTCCGCCGAAGAACGGGTTACCCGCCTGTCCGCCGCCGCCGGGCTGCTGGACGCCGCCGGCGAACGGGTTGCCGCCGTTGTTCCCGTTGACGCCCAGGAACCCGCCGCCGCCGAGGAACTGCGCCGCCCCGGACGCCGCCCCGAAGATCGCCAGCGTCTGCTGCTGGACCCCGAGGGTCTGCTGGAGGGTCGTCTGGTTCACCGCCGACGGGATCGGGATGACGAGGTCCGCCACCGCGAACGTGGTCGTCACCTTGTCGAGCAGCCGGGCGTCGTAGGACGTGATCTCGATGTAGTCCGGTCGGACCACGTAGGTCACGTTCGTGGTGCTGAGCCCGCGCAGGTACACGTCGAGGAACGTGCCGAGCCGCAGGCCGTTGAGGCCGCTCGCCCCGAGCTTCTCGGCCCGGGCGGTCGCCTCGTCCAGCCCCTCCAGCGCCGTCCGGTTGATGACGAACGTGACCTCGTACCGCTTGGACAGGTCGCCGAGCACCTCGTTGAGCGGGGTGGTCTTCAGGTCCTTGCCACCGAGGTCCACCGGGAGGCCGTCCTCCAGGATGCTCCGCAGCCGCAGGAGCGACGGGCTCGGCTGGGCGCCCAGCGCCGTGTTGCCGTACCGGTCGCGGCGGCCCGGCCGCTGGCCGTCGCCCTCGGTGAGCTGCCGCCACACCGCCGCCGGCGGGAAGTGGACCGGCGGCTCGTCCGGGTACGGGATGTGGCTCTTCTCGGTCTGCATCATGGTGAGGAGGAACCGGTCCTCGCGGATGCGGACGAGCTCGCGCCACTCGCGCAGCTGCGTCGCGTGCTGGCCGATGATGTAGCTGGCCGTCGCCGCCGGGGGCACCGCCTGGCCGCGGCTGACCCGCTCCTGGATCATCAGCTGCGCCTCCTGGTACGCGAGCTCGTACCGGGCCTGCTGCATGAGCTGGCGGAAGGCGTCGATCCGGGCCTTCGTGCGGTCCTCCTCGGCCTGCAGGCGGTCGAACTCGTTGAGCCGCTGGCGGGTCTTGGCGATCTGGTCGCGCTCGGCCGCCGCCTGCCGCTTGATCTCGGCCCCCTTCAGGAAGATCTCCTGCATCACCGCCGTCAGGTCGGCGGCGTACCGGCTGCGGGCGGCGTCGCCGATGCCGGAGTAGGCGAGGATGTCGTCCCGCTGGCGCTTGAGCTCGCCGTAGGCGCCGTCCGGGTCGGTGCGGAGGAGTTCACGGGCGCGGCGGATGGTGGCGTCCACCAGCACCCGGTAGCGCTGCTCCTCGACCTGCCGCAGTTGGGCGGCTTCCTGGATCAGGTCGGTCTTGGCCGGCGGGGTCGGGGCCGGCTGAGCGCCGGGCGCCGGCTGACCCTCGACCTTCGGCTGGGCGCCCTCCTGGATGACGAGCCGCACCGCGCCGTTCTTGTCGAGTTTGAGCAGGTCGGCCTTCACTGCCGCCTTCTTGTCGAGATCGGCCTTCGTGGTGCGGCCGCTCTTCATCCGCTCGACCAGCGCCATCCCGGCGCCGACCTCGGCGTTGTTCGGGTCGATCTTGGCCGCGGCGGTGTACAGCTTGGCGGCCTCGTCGAGCCGGTCCATGCTGACCGCCCACGTCGCCTGGGTGATGTACTCCTCGCGGTACAGGTTGATCTGCGTGGACGCCAGGGCCAGCGCCCGGTCGGCCTGGAGGACGGCCGGGGCGTCCTTGTGCGGGGCGTCCTTCCACTGCTGGAACATCAGGTTCAGGAAGAAGTGCTCGGGCAGTGGGGCCGGCAGATCATGGCCGAGGGCCAGCGCGACCGGGCGGGTGCCGACCACGCCCTTCACCTCGGCGGTGACGCGCGGGGCGGCCTTCGCCAGCCGGCCGAGCACGAGCGTCGGCTTGTCGGCCCGCAGCGGCGGGAGCTTCGACGGGAAAGTCTCGGCCACGTCGGCGCCGAACTTCACCTGCTCGGGCTTGAGGACGGGCACGTCGAGCGCCGCCTTGAGGCGGGCGACGAACTCGCCGCGCTTGGTGACGTTGTTGAGGTCTTCCTGCACCCGGACGACCGTCCCGCCGGTGAGGGCGGCGAGGCCGTGCAGGTTGTTGGCGTTGACACGGACGCCGAGCGGGACGGCGAAGAAGAACACGTCGCCCTGCTCCATCCGCCCGCCGAGGGCGACGCGGTCGTTCTCGCTGATCGGGTCGTAGGAGCTGTCGCCGTCGCCGAGGAACAGCACGAGCTGCTGGCGGCCGCGGTTC
>JAFKFQ010000153.1 GCA_017308215.1 bacterium
CTGTCGCGGCTCGGGTACGTCGCGGTGCCGGAGGCGGTCCTGACCGCCGCCGACCGGGGGGCGAACCTCGCCCCCGACGACCTGCGGCAGCTGCGGGAGGTCAAGACGGTCACCCGGAACCTGCTCCGCCCGATCCCGCGGCTGGAGCGGGTGACGGAGATCATCGACCACCTGGACGTGCCGTTCGGGACTCCGGGAGCCCCGGTGGGGAGCGGCGGTGCGGCGCCCCCGCTCGGGGCGCGGGTACTGCGGGCGGCGTTCGACTTCGACACCCTCGTGGCGCGCGGAATCCCCGCGCCGGCGGCACTGGTCCACCTTCGGTCGCGTGACGGGGTCTACGACCCGTCCGTCCTCGCCGCCCTGGAGGCACTGACCCGCCGCGCGGACGAGCCGGAGGTCCGCGAGGTGTCGGTCGGGGCGCTGGTCGTCGGGATGATCCTCGCCGAGGATCTTCACAACACCGCCGGCACCCTGCTGCTGTCTCGTGGCTACCCGATCACCGAGGCTCTCCGGCACCGGCTGACGGCGATGGCCGCGTCCGACCAGACGCCCAAACGGCTCCGCGTCCTCGTCCCCTCGGTTCGCTCGCCGGGCTGACAGTTCGGTGCGGCCGGTGCCGAGACACGCACGGCCGCCGCGCTAGCGACGCAGGCGCGTCGGGCTCTCACGGCGGTTCCCTCTTTCGTGGTCGGTCGAACCGGGTAGACCGAGAACGACCCACTGGCGGAGCCGGCCGACCCACCGGATGATGTGTGTCGTCCCGTAGCGTCGGCCCGGAGGGGGTTCATGTTCCGCCGCGTCGCCGTCGTCTTCCTGGCACTCACGGCCCAAACCGCCCGCGCCGACGAGCCCGACCTGCGGGCGCAGGCGTCCGCCGGCCTGCGGCGGGCCGTCGCCTTCTACCGCACGTCGGTCGCCACCGAGGGCGGCTACCTGTGGCGGTACAGCGACGACCTGGCGCGCCGGGAGGGCGAGGGGAAGGCGACCGCCACCCAGACCTGGGTACAGCCCCCGGGTACGCCGGCGGTCGGGCTGGCGTACCTCGGCGCCCACGAGGCGACCGGCGACCCGTACTACCTGGAGGCCGCCGCCGAAGCTGCCCGGTCGCTGGCCCGCGGGCAGTTACGCTCCGGCGGATGGGACTACCGGGTCGAGTTCGCCCCGAAGCTCCGCCGCGACCACGCCTACCGCGCCGACGGCGGGGCCGGCGGGCGCAACGTCACCACGCTCGACGACAACACGACGCAGGAGGCGGTCCGCTTCCTGATGCGCGTCGATCGCGCTGCGAAGCAGAAAGACACCGTCGTCCACGCCGCCGCCGTATTCGCGCTCGACTCGTTGCTCAAGGCCCAGTACCCGAACGGCGCCTGGCCCCAGCGGTACGACACGTTCCCCGACCCGGCCAAATTCCCGGTGCGGAAGGCGAGCCTGCCCGAGACCTGGCCGCGCGACTACCCGGGCAAGGACTACCGCTCCTACTACACGTTCAACGACAACTCCCTGGCCGACGTGATCGACGTCCTGTTCGAGGCGACGCGAGTCTACGGCGACGGGAAGTACCGCCGGGCCGCCGAGAAGGGCGGCGACTTCATCCTCCTCGCACAGCTCCCCGACCCGCAGCCCGGGTGGGCGCAGCAGTACGATGTCGACATGCACCCGGCCTGGGCGCGAAAGTTCGAGCCCCCGGCGGTCACCGGCGGGGAGGCGCAGGGGGTGATGCTCACCCTGCTGCGCCTGTACCGGGAGACGGGTGAGAAGAAGTACCTCGAGCCGCTCCCTCGCGCGCTCGCGTACTACCGCAAGTCGCAGCTACCGGACGGCCGGCTTGCCCGGTTCTACGAGTTGAAGACGAACCGCCCGCTCTACTTCACCAAAGATTACAAGCCGACCCACGCGGACGACAACCTGCCGACGCACTACGCCTTCAAGGTGTCGAGCCGGCTGGACGCGATCGAGAAGGAGTACGCCCGCGTAAAAGACCTGCCGCCCGGCGGTGGGAAGGAGCCCACAACGGCCCCACCCGGGAAGGTGACCGTTGCCCAGGTCGCGGCGGTGAAGGCGACCCTGGCGGCGCTGGACGACAAGGGCCGGTGGGTGGAGGGCGGTCGGTTGAAGTACCACGGGCCGGACGACCCGACGCGCCGGGTCATCGATTCCGGGACGTTCGTCCGTAACGTCCGACTGCTCAGCGCCTACCTCGCTGCCACGGCGCCGCGGCCGGGCGACGCCCGCAAGGAATAGCCGGACTACGGGACCATCACCACCGAACCCGTCGTCTTCCGGCTCTCCAGGTCGCGGTGAACCTGCGCCGCGTCCTTCAGCGCGTAGGTGTGGCGGACCTCGACCTTCACAGCCCCCGACGCCACCACGGCGAACAGGTCGTTCGCCGTCGCCTCTAGGTCGGCGCGGGTTGCCGTGTACGTGGCCAGCGTCGGCCGGGTGACGTACAGCGAGCCCTTCTGCGTGAGGAGGCTCAGTTCGAACGCCGGCACCGGGCCGGACGAGTTGCCGAAGCTGACGAGCAGGCCGAGCGGCCGCAGGCAGTCGAGCGAACCCAGGAACGTGCTCTTTCCCACCGAGTCGTAGACGACCGGCACGCCCCGCCCGTCGGTGAACTCCCGCACGCCCTTGGCGAAGTCCTCGCGCGTGTAGTCGATGACGTGGTCACACCCGTGCGCCCGGGCGAGTGCCGCCTTCTCGTCGGACCCGACCGTGCCGATGACGGTGGCGCCGAGCGCCTTCAGCCACTGGCAGGCGATGAGCCCGACGCCCCCGGCCGCGGCGTGGAACAAGACCGTCTCACCCGGGTGCACCTTGTACGTGCGGCGGATCAGGTACTGAACCGTCATCCCCTTCAGCATCATCGCCGCGGCCTGTTGGTCGGGCACTCCGGCGGGGACGCGCACGAGGCGGTCGGCCGGCATGACGCGGGCCTCGGAGTACGACCCGGGCGGCCCGCCGGCGTAGGCCACGCGGTCACCCGGCCGCACGCCCTCGACCCCCGGGCCGACCGCCTCGACCACCCCGGCCCCCTCGCTCCCGAGCCCGCTCGGGAGTGAGAGCGGGTAGAGGCCGGAGCGGTGGTAGGTGTCGATGAAGTTCACCCCGACCGCGGTGTGCCGCACCCGCGCCTGGCCCGGCCCGGGCTCGCCGACCTCCACGTCCACCCATTCGAGCACGTCCGGCCCGCCCGTGCGGGACAAGCGAATGGCCTTCGGCATCGGCGCCCTCCTTCTCGTAATCACTCCGGGTCATTGTCCGACCCCGGCGGGCAGGGCGAACAGCCGCAGCGGGGCTTGACCCGGATTCTATCATAATGGACAATGCGTCTATTATGATGGACGACGCCCCGGATCTGAACCAGTGCATCGCCGCCCACGTCCGCGACCTGCGGTCCGCGCGGGGGCTCTCGCTCGACGGGTTGGCCCGCGCGAGCGGCGTGAGCCGGTCGATGATCTCACTCGTCGAGCGGGGCGAGACCAGCCCCACCGCGGCCTTGCTGGGGAAGCTCGCCCGCGGCCTCGGCGTCACTCTCGCCTCGCTGTTCGACGCGCCGCAGCCGCCTGCCAGTCCGCTCGCCCGGCGCGACGACCAGCCGGAGTGGCGGGATCCCGCCTCCGGCTACGTCCGGCGGAACGTGTCGCCGCCGGGGGTGGTCCAGCCGATGCGGATCGTCGAGGTCGTCTTCCCGCCTGGCCGGCGCGTGGTGTTCGAGAACGGCGGCAGGTACGCCCGCGTGTACCAGCAGGTCTGGGTGCTCGACGGCACGATGGAGGTCACCGTGGGCGAGGACCGCCACCGGCTCTCCGCGGGCGACTGCCTGGCGATGCAGCTGGACCGCCCGACCCAGTTCCGCAACCCCACGCGATCACCCGCGCGGTACGCCGTGGTGATCGCACCCGAACCCCCGCCGAGCCGATGACGACGACTCCCGCCTGGGCCGTGCATCGCCTGCCCGCCGTTGACGAGCCGCACGTCGAGGCGCTCGCGGACGTACTGATCGACTGCGTCGAGGGCGGCGCGTCGGTCAGCTTCATGCACCCGCTGACCCGCGACAGGGCGGTCGCGTTCTGGCGCCGCGTGGCCCGGGGGGTGGCCACCGACGAGCGGGTGCTGCTGGTCGCCGAGGATGAGCAGGGCGTGTGCGGGACGGTGCAGTTGATCCTCGACCTGCCCGAGAACCAGCCACACCGGGCCGACGTGGTGAAGATGCTGGTCCACCGCCGCGCCCGCCGCCGGGGGCTCGGTGCATCGCTCATGCGCGCAGTGGAGGCCGAGGCCCGCGTGTGCGGGCGGACGCTGTTGGTGCTCGACGCGGTGACGGGTGGGGACGGGGCGCGCCTCTACGAGCGGCTGGGCTGGGTCCGGGTCGGCGACGTGCCACGGTTCGCGCTCATGCCACACGGCGGGCCGTGCGGCACGACGTTCTACTACCGCGACCTGCGGATCGGTAACCCTACTCACGCCGTCAGGTCGCGGATCGGCCCGGTGCTGTCGCCGAAGCGCTCGGCGGGGACGCCCATGCACTCCAGCATCGACACGTAGAGGTTGCACAGCGGCGTGTTGCGCGGCGACGCGACGTGGCGGCCGGCGCGGATCCGGCCGCCGCCGCGTCCGCCGAGCAAGATCGGCAGGTTGTTCGGGTCGTGGCGGTTGCCGTCGGACAGGCTCGACCCGCACATCACGAGCGCGTTGTCGAGCAGCGTCCGCTCGCCCTCGCGGACGTCGCGCAGCCGGCCGAGCAGGTACGCGAACTGCCCGACGTGCCAGCGGGTGATGGTCTTGTAGGCGTCGATCTTCGCCTGCTGGTTGGCGTGGTGTGACGACGAGTGGTGGTTCTCCCGCACCCCGTCGAGGAACGAGAAGTTCCGCGGCGACACGTCGTTGGCGAACAGGAACGTGACGTTCCGCGTCGTGTCCGTCCAGAACGCAAGGACGATCAGGTCGAGCATCAGCCGGACCAGTTCGGGCGGGTCGATCGCCTGCCCGCCGGCCGCCGGGGCGCCGTCGCCGCCGTTGTCCCGGCTGGTGAACAGCACGTCCGGCCGGATCAGCGCCGGCGGTGGGACTAACCGCTCGGGCCGCGTCGGCGGGCGCCACCCGTTCGCCGCGCTGGCGGTCGTGGGGCCGAGCCGGCGCTCCACGCCGCGGACCGCATCGAGGTACTCTTCGAGCTTCTGCTGGTCGCCGCGGCCGAGCCGGCGGCGCAGGTCGTGCGCGTCGTCGAGTGCGGCGTCGAGGAGGCTGCGGTCGGCGGTCTGTGCCGGCCGCGGCAGCGGGCGGCCCTGCTCGTCGCGCGGGCCGAACATCCGCTCGAACGCGGCCCGCGGGTCGATGAGCCGCGGCAGCGGCAGGTCGGACCGCCGCCACGAGATGTGCGACCCGTACATCCGCGTGTAGTTGACGGCGCGGTCCAGCCCGTTGATGACCGGGTCGGTCGCCAGTTCGAGTGACGGCAGCGGCGTCAGGTGACCGACGTGCGCCGCGGCAACCTGATCGACCGACACGCCGCCGGCGTTCAGATCCTGCCCGGTCGTCTTGCGGACGGGGAGGCCCGTGAGGAAGTTGGCGGTCTTGGCGTAGTGCCCGTCGCCGCTGCGGCTGTTCGGCTTGTCGAGCCCGCTGAGGACGGTCACCGCGTCCTTCACCGACGCCAGCGGGGCGAGGCTGAACGGCAGCTCGTAGTCGGCGCCGGTTTGCTTGGGCACCCAGGCGTCCATCCACGCGCCGTTCGGGAAGTACAGGTACGCCGCCCGCACCGGCGCCGCGGCGCCGCCCGGTTCGGCGCCCGCCCGGGCCGGGAGCATGGCGTCGAGCAGGGGGAGGCCCAGCGCCACACCGGTGCCGCGGAGGAACGTGCGCCGCGAGAGCGGCCGGGTCTTCGCGCTCATGGGGTTCGGCTCACGACTTCTGGTTGCGGTGGGAGAACGGGTAGCTCAGTACGATCGTTTCCAGCAGGCGAGACGAGCGGAACCCGTCCTGCTCGAGTGCCCGCACGCAGTCGCGGACGACGGCCATCCCGGCCCGGTCGATCTCGCGCCCCAATGCGTATCCTAATGCCTTGCGGCTGAGGTTCCGAAGGTATTCCGGCCGACGCTTCTCCGCGAGCAACTTCTTCAGCTCGACTGGTCCGCTAAACCTCTCGCCGGTCGGCAGCACGCCGGTGCTGTCCACCGGGCGGCCGCCCTGCTCGGTCCGCCAGCGGCCGAGCGCGTCGAAGTTCTCCAGCCCGAACCCGAGCGGGTCCATGCGGGCGTGGCACGCCGCGCACTCCGCCTTGCTGCGGTGCTTCTCCAGCAACTGCCGCAGGGTCAGTGGGTTGTCAACGCCCTTCTGCCGCTCGTTCAAAACGGGCACGTCCGGCGGCGGGGGTGGCACCTCGGCGCCGAGCAACTCCTCCAGCACCCAGCGGCCGCGGAGTACCGGGCTGGTGCGGTGCGGGAACGACGTGACGGCCAGGATGCCGGCGTGCCCGAGGACGCCGCCGCGGGTCGGGTCGGTCAGGGCGACGCGGCGCATCCGCGGGCCGGTCACGCCGTCGATCTTGTAGAGGGCGGCGAGCCGTTCGTTCACGAACGTGTAGTCGGCGTCGATGACCTCCATCACACTGCGGTCCTCGCGGACGATGGCGTCGAACAGCAGTGCCGTCTCCTCGCGCATCGCCGCCGCCAGTTCGTCGTCGAACTCCGGGAACGACTTGGTGTCGGGGCGGACGGTCGTGCCGAGCGGCCGGGTGCCGAGCCACTGGGCTGCGAACCCGTCGGTCAGGCCGCGGGCGCGGGGGTCGCGGGTCATCCGCCGGACCTCCGCGCGGAGCACCTCGTCGTCGTGCAAGCGGCCCTGCGCGGCCAGCGCGAGGAGCGGCCCGTCGGGCATCGACGCCCAGAGGAAGTACGACAGGTGCGAGGCGACCTCGTAGTGGCCGAGGCGGTAGAGGCCGGGGCGCTCGGCCGGCGTTTCGACCAGGAAGAGGAAGCTCGGCGAGACGAGTACGCCCTTGAGCGCGAACCCGATCGCCTGCTCGTAGGGGGCGCCGCGGCGGCCGGCGTCGTCGAAAAGACCCAGATAGCGATCGACCTCGCGCGAGGTGACCGGCCGGCGGAACGCGCGCGGCAGGAACGCCTCGACCACGCGGCGGCCCGCCGCGCGGGGCGGCGTGTCCGGGCCGGGGGCGGCGACCAGGACCGCCCGCCGCGCCGTCTCCAGCCGTTCCGCCTCCGGCCCCGTCGGGCGCGGCGCGCCGCCGGCCGGGAACAGCTTGCCGACGACGAGTTCGGCCGCCTCCAGGTACTTCTCCAGGAGGACGGGCGTGGTGAACAGCGTGGCGCCGGCGGTGTCGAACCCCTCGCCGCCCGCGCCTTCCGTCGGGAGCAGGTCGCCGGCCCGCAGGTCGAGCCCGCCGAACAGGTCCCGGAGCGTGTTGTTGTACTCGACCCGGTTCAGCCGCCGGCTCCGCGGCGGTGCGGCCAGCGCCTGGCGCAACTGCTCCGGGGTCAGCGTGTCGGGGTTCACCTGCGACTCGGTCGCGTGCCGGGCCCACGCCGCCAACCGGCGGCGCTCGGCCTCGGTCGGCTGCGGGCTCGCCGGCGGCGGCATCTCCTTGGCCTGCATTCGTTCGCCGACCTGCTCCCACAACTCGCCGTGCTTGAGCGCTTCGGCGGGGGTGTCGATCTGCTCCAGGTCGAGTCCGCCCTTGCGCTTCGCCGTGCTGTGGCAGCTGAAGCAATAGGTCTTTAGCAGCGGGCGGACGTCCGCGGCGAAGTCGTGGCCCGTGGCCGCCGGGCTCGGAGGTGGTGCTTCCGGCTGGCGCGCGGCGGTGTGGCGCGGCGGGGCGGCCCACGCGAGGACCATGCCGGCGAGTACGGTCGGGGGAACCCAGCGCATGGCCGGGACTCCGGCGGGCGGTGTCTGCGGGGAATCGGTAGTGGAGCCTACCGCCGCGCTGGGTGGAGGTCAACGCCCACACCACCGGGTTCTTTGGTGGAGTTCATCTATCGGGTGGACCGGTCAACCGGCCGCCGAAGGCGGTCCAGTACGAGTACAAGTTCCTGTCGCTCAGCCACGGGAGCGCGCAGCAGGACGAGGAGCAGCTGAACAAGCTGGCCGCGGAGGGGTGGGAGGTCGTCATCGGGACGACCCAGTCCCGCACCGCGAGCGCGAGCCCGCCCCGCGATTCCCGGCTCGTGCTGAAGCGGGCGAACCCGTGAGCCGACTGCACTAGCAGGAGGCGTGACACCTTGGGCCGCGGCCTGCCGGCACACCAGCTAGCCCTTCGCCCTGCTAATCCTCCGAGGCCCGCGGCCAGGTGCTGCGGGCTTCGTCGTTCCAGACCGTTGCTGTCGGTCTGGCCTCGTCGACGGTCGTCGCGGTCCTGCTCCCGGGTGGCGTGGCGCCCGCCGGCGGTTGGCTACCTTCCCCAGCCCCGGTGGCGGTAGTAGCTGTCCCACGCGTTCCCGCGGGACGAGCCACTTGGCCGGGGGCCTTGGAGGACCGTGAACCCGGAGGCGCCCGGAGTGCCTGCCGGAGCGCTGCGGTGACCCGGCGGGGCGCCCAGCTGCGTCATCGTGAATCCCGTCGGGCCGCTCGGCCGGGCGGGACCGAATGGTGAAGCCGTGCTACTCCCGTGGGTGGGCGGGGTAAACAAAGGCGGCGTGCGGAGCGGCGCGGGGCTGAACGGCTGGACGAGCGTGAACTGGGCGGATGCAGTGCCGTAGCCGGTGCCGAGAACCGTGGCGAGCGCGAGAAGTCCCGACTTCATGAGGATTCTCCGGGTGTGGGCGGGGGACGCACCGCAAGAATGCGGTCGGCCCGGCGCCTTGCACGGCAAAAGTCATCGGAATCGGCAGGTGTTTCGACTTCTTTACAGGGGTGAACATCCCTTCGGGACGGGTCGGATAGAGACGCGCACTGGTCGGCGGGTTTGCTCTCCTGTTGACGTCCCCCGGGTCGCTCGCCGAGCGGGCGTCGAGACTCGCCGAACTGTTCCGGGGCTTGGGGGAAGGGCCAGACTTCGGCTGACCATCCGGCGATGGCGGCGGCCCGCACCAGCGTCGCCACGCCGAACTGGGTCGGGACATACCCCCAGCTGAGTGGTCGGGCGCTGGCGTCCACGAACGTCTGCTCGTCCAGCATCCGAAAGACGGCCGCCTGGGGCCAGGTACGCCTGATGTTGGGATGGATTGCCTTCGCACACACCGCGAGCGCTACGCCGTCCGTCCACAGAACGTGACCCGGGCGGCCCGCGACGCACATGGTCTCGACCCCGTCCCGACCGAGCAGGCCGATGAGGTCGGCACGGCGCTGAGGGGCGAGGTTCGCCAACTCGCGGCACCTGATGACCGAACACCGTTCTTTCACCCGGTCGAGTGCAGCCTGCCGCTGCTCGACAGGCTCCTGCACCAGGACGTACTCCCCACTGCCCTGGAACATCATGCGCGGCCGTCGTCCTCGGCTCGAATTGCGCCGTCCAGCAGCAGGCGGGTGGCGTCGTCAAAGACCCCCGCGCAGACAACGGGCGTGAGAACCGGGATGGCGTCGGCGTTCAGGTCGAGCCATATGAGGAGTTGGGCCAGTTGCAGCAAGTCGGTGCGGCCGTAGTCCGACTCGACCGCCGAAACGGCTTCCCGGACTAGGCCGACCGCTCGCTCACGGTCACCCGCCTCCAGCAGGAGGCGGGCCTCGTGTGCCAGGCTCGCGGCTCGCGGGAGCCGACCCACCGGGATGTCGGACAGCAGGGCGCGCGTCGTTCGGCCGTTCGAGCCCGCACAGCCCGCGGACGGCATACCACACCGCGGAGCCGTACTCGTCGCCGCGCCCCCTGCGGGCAATCTCGCTCCACATCTCCACCGCTCGTTCGCGGTCCCCTGCCTGATTGCGGGAGTGTAGTGCGGCCGCGTGCAGGTACCCATATCGGCCACCAGGGGCTTTCTCGACCGCCTGGCGGGTCATCTCGACGGCCTCGCCGAACCGCTCCCGTAGGAACAGGAAGACGCCGTACCGCCCGGCGGCATCGGGGTCGTCGGGGGCAAGGTCCAGTGCCCGGCGGAAATCGTACTCGGCGTCTCCGTGGCGCTCAGAGAACTCCCGGAGGATGCCGCGGTTCGTCAGAGACACGACCTTGAGAGTGCGGGGCCCGGTCTATCACCAACCCGTACAGGTTCTCCGCCTCAGCGAGAGCCGCGGTCCGTTCGGCCGTCCTCCGCTGCCGGCGGATGTCGTGATGCACCGTCTGGGCGAGCAGGAAGCACTCCTGGGGGGCCGGGTCAAGGCGATTCGCTGCCCGAGCGTAGTTCTCGGCTGCGGGCCCGTGGTTGGCGGCCAGTAACCGGCTGGCGAGGGCGAGGGTGACCTCGGCGTCCGTTCTGGCGATGCCGGTGGCCTCTCACTCCAGGTCCTCGGCGGTCGTAGTGTCGGGCGCGGTCCTGACCCAGGCGGCGAGGGTGGCGGTTGAGGACGGCAGGTCACGCCGAAGGGCCGCCGCCAGTTCGTGAGCGCGACCACGGTTCCCCTGTAGCTCGTGCCCAATAGCTTCGTTGACCCGTGCCTTCTCATCGGTGGGCTGGAGCACCACGCCCTCGACCATCATCCGGCCGGCCTGCTCGAACCGGCCGTCCGCCAGGTGTGCGGCCGCCAACTGGCTGTTCGCCCGCCACCGCTGCCGCGGGTTCATCTGGTGCGCTTGCCGAGTCAAGAGCCAGTCCGCCGCGCGGCGGGCCTCGTCCGGGCGGTGTTCGTCCAGAGCCCGCTTGGACTCGTCCCGTGCGGCGTCGATGGCGTCCTGGCTCAGGCCGGTTGTAGTGGCGTCGAGCTTCGCGTGAACTGCCGCGAACTGCCCGTAGATGCCTCCGACGGCGTGGGCCGTGAGCGTCCTGTGCAGCCGGTCCCGCACCTCCGGGTGCTGGTCCAGGAGTTCTTCGATACGGTCCCAAGTGAGTAGCCCGACCGTGAACGCCCCGGTCCGGCGGTGGTCCCGGTTGATGGCCTTGATGGTATCGTCGGCCTTCTTCGACTTCTTTCCCGTGGTGAGGATGGCGTAGTGGGCGGGAGGCGGGGCCTACCTCCGCGCCTTCCGAACCTCAGCGCGGAGTTCTGCCGACTGGACGGCTTTGTCTCGCTCGTGGAGTTCGCACTGGGCTGCCCGGTGTGGGTCGGTGACGAGAGGGTCGAAGATGTCGACCCCGTCCTGGGCGTCGCCGTCGTTGGCGTACAACTGGAGGTGTGGTGTGGCCGAGTGGCGGCGGAGGAGAAACAGACAGACGTTCTCGAAGACTTTGTGACTCTTCGAGGGTTTGGTGCTGAATCGCACCAGCGATTACCTTTGCCGGGCACAGAA
The DNA here is from genome assembly GCA_017308215.1 of bacterium. Lineage (GTDB taxonomy): Bacteria > Planctomycetota > Planctomycetia > Gemmatales > Gemmataceae > Urbifossiella. The sequence continues at coordinate 11,333 of JAFKFQ010000153.1, forward strand.
TCTTTCACACTGAATCTTCCGGTTCTCCAGTCGAGCTGTCTCGCTCGGTAGTCGTCTCGTGGTCCCGGCGACGCGCAAGGATGCGCGCCTGCTGGGGCGGGCGTCGCGCGCGGCGCTGGCCCGCCCGTTCGTGAAGGCGTGGAGGTCGAGCAAGGAAGGGCAGAAGTCGGGGTGGGCGACGTTCGGCGATTCTGGCGCTCACCCCAGTAAATCACTTCGCCGCGGGCCCGTCGGGCCGGATGCTGCCGACCAGCTCGAGATACTGGAGGAAGGTGTCGGGGCCGCCACAGGCGCGGACGGCCTCGGCCACCTGCTTCACCTGTTCGACCCCACTGGCGGCCGTGATGGTGGCGTTTACTAGCGCCACGTTCGAGAGCACTTCTGAGACCCCGACTGCGGCGGTGGGGGTGGACACGGTAGCCATGTACAGGTGAACTCCAGGGCGACGTGGAGTGGGTATTGTTCGTCGCCGTCGTGTCCGCGACAATCTGGTCCAACAGCGCGACCACCGGGTTGCGGTCAGACCCAGCGGGTTCCTGCGTGATGCGCGGGTCGTGCCGGAGAGGTTCGTGTCCGAGTTCGAGTGGGCGACTTCCAACGACCCCCAGGCGGTGCTCTCGTTCCTCCGGGACCGCGGTACTCCTCTCAGTGAATCCACAGGCGGTCCACCCGCCGAACCGTCCCCCACCAGTTGAACCGGACGTTGAACTGCCACCCGTAGGACCCGGTGTCGAACCGGTACACTAGCGCCCCCCACGGGGCATCGTGGAACGGGAAGTTGTAGATGCTGTCGTTCGAGACCCGGGGGTCGCCCAGCAGGGCGATGACCTCGGCCCGGGTCTTTCCGGCGAGGCCGGTGGTGGCGAACACCCGCGAGGCCGCGTGGATGGCCCGGTCGGTGGAGGAACGGGGGTTCGGCCCAGCATGGGGGCCGGCGTTTCCGGTCAACGGCTCCGTCTCCCACATCAGCTTGATGTCCGCGGGCAGGTCGCCCGACCGGCCGTCCTTCGCATAGTCAGCAGGGAAGGGCTGGTCGCCGATTCGGGGCAAGTGCCACCACGCCTCGGAGACGATGCCGACGGCGAGCACAGCCGCCATCAGCATTCCCAGCCGCTTCCTGCTCATCGCCCGGCTCCCACTTCTTGGGGCGCTTCCCCGGGTGGTGGTGCGACCTCCCAGGACATGCCCATGACGAACCGCTTGAGCACCTTCATTCGCCCCTCGTCTTCCTCCCACTTCACCACCCCGACCCCAGGTGAGTACCACGTCCGGTCAACCCGATCTTTAGTACCGTTCTGAAGGACGTAGGTGGAATCGACCCGGACGGCGTCAAACTGCCCGGCCGGGACACGGACTTTCTCCCAGCCGCGGGTGACGAGCCGCCGCTCTTTGTGCCCCACCGGGGGTAGCTTGCCGACCCACGTCTCCCCGGGGGCAATCGGCCACCGAAGGGCGGTGGCGACCGTCTCGAACCGCTGGTTGAAGCCTCCGAAACCTTCGACCAGTCCTCGCTCCGAGACGGTCACCATCGAGTTGCTCGGCTGTGCTTTGCCGCCGTAGACCGAGCCGAGTGCGACTACCTTCTCGCCGTTCACGCCCTTCACCGACACGATGACCTCGGTGACCTCGCTCGGGGTGGTCCACCGCACACCCCAGCACTCGTAGACCCAGGTGACCGGCGTCGTCGGGAAGAACAGCACCGGCGCCTTTGCCTCGTCCGGGACGGGCGCCGCCGGGGCGGATGCCGCGAGGGCGATGAGCAGGAAGGGGAGGGTGAGCTTGGTCATGGGTCAGTCCTTCCCCGGCGTGAAGGACTTGAGGGCGACATGGATGTCGAGCACTCCAACCCGCCCGGGGCCGTTTGCCCTGCCGCGTCCCGGGCCGCGTGCCACGCCGGCACCGACCGGACCTGGAGGACGTACAGCGGGAACCACCGGGCGAAGCGGTCGTGGTGCGTTCGATTGAGCGCCCGCCGGGGCCGGCCGAGCTCGGTCTTCGATGCCGCCCCGTCGGCATACCGCTCGGCCCCGTCGAGGGCGGCGAGCATGTCAGGGTCGGGGGCCGCTGGGAGCACTCGCCGGGCGCAGGCGGCGACGAGCAGTCGCAGCTTCCGGTCGGTCTTTGATCCGATGGCGGGTAACATCTGACTCGGGTTCGCACAGGTGGCCCACTCGGCCTCGGTCACGGGCCTCTCCTGCTCAGCCGCTTTCCGGTACGCGCCGTGCATCGGCCTCATCGACGGGCGCACCGCGCGGTCTGCCCCGTTAGATGGTGTGGTACTCCTCGTAGGAGGATACAGCCATGAAGAAGCAGGGCGACGTGAGCCGGAAGCGGCGGCTTCTGGGCTGCGAGGCGAAGTGCCGGTGGTACGCGAAGTGGCGTGCTGAAAGGTTCGCCAAGCGGTACTGGGCCGCGGCCTGACGGCCGCGCTCGCAACTCGCTGGCGCGGACGAGTAGTTCCGCGGCAGGCGCCGCCACCCAGCCCCTCCTGCTCAACCGTCAGGCGCCGTACCACCCGTCAAGCACGTCAGGAATACGGAGATTCTACCGTCGGTGCGGGTTGTCCGGGTCCGGTAACGCTGGCAGAATGGACAACGCCCGCCCACACCCACGTCGCCTCGGAGTCCGTCCCACATGGCCCCCACCGTCTGGTCCGTCGTCCGCGATATCCTCACCGCCAACATCGGCTTGACCGCCGATGAGGTCATCACGAAGGCCAAGGCCAAGGGGCTGAAAGTCCCCGACGCCGTCATCCGCGGGACCGTCCACACCGTCCGCAAGAAGCTCAAGCAGAAGGCCGCGGCCTCGGCCCCCAAGCCGGTCCCGGTCGCGGCCCGCACGACCACGGCCCCGGGGAAGCCCGCGAGCTTGCCCGTCTCCCCGGTCGTCCGGGCCATCCTGTCGGCCGACCTCGACCTGCCCGCGGACGCGGCCATCGCCCAGGCCAAGGCGAAGGGCGTGACGGCCTCGGACGAAAGCATCCGGAACCTCGTCCACAACATCCGGAGCGAGCTCAAGAAGGCGGGAGCAAAGTGGCTGACCGCCCCGAAGGAGCCGGCGACTGTCTCGAAGTCGGTGGCCGAGCCGAAGCCCGCGCCCGCGCCCGCGGCCGTCGTCCCGGCTCCCGCGCTCTCGACCGGGTTGGCCAACGTGTTGTCGAATGTCGCCCTGGTGAACGCCGCCGTCGCAGCCTCCGGTGGGGTGGAGCAGGCCCGGCAGGTGGCCGAGGCCGTTCGCGCGTGCGGCGGGGCGGACCAGTTTGCCCAGTACCTCGACCTCGTCGCCGGCATCCGAACCAACTGACCTTGGGTCGACACGGCTCTCGCTGTTGACTTAGCTCGGCTGGTGCCGATTCTGACTCCCCTACGCGGCCGGTGCGAGCGTGGTGAGCAGCAGCTCGCGGATGGGCTCGGGGAGTTTCTGGAGGGCCGTGCCGTCCCCGGCCTGTGGCAGAACCGCCTCGTGCCACAACCACCGCCGC
>JAFKFQ010000499.1 GCA_017308215.1 bacterium
CCGGACGAGGACGAGGCGCCGGCGCTGAACGGCCCGCCCGAGACCCTGCCGGCCGTGCTGTGGACGCCGGTCCGAAGGCCCGACCCGGCCCCAACCCCGCAGCCGGTCCAGCAGCCGCGGACCGACGAGGACGACCTGCCGGTGGACGACATGCCGGTGGCCGCCCCGCCGCGCCTCCCGGCCGCGCCGCTGCTGGCGCCGCCCCCGCCCGCGCCCGACCCGGGGCCGGCCGAGCCGGACGGCCCCGCGCCGGCCCCGGTCGCCGCGCCCGAGCCGGTCGAGTCGGAGGTGTGGCGGCGGGTGCGGCAGACGGTGATGTTCTGGAAGCCGGCGACCGACGCCGTGCGGGTCCACGTGTACGGCCCGCCGACGGCTGCCCGGAGCGAGGCGCCGCGCCTGACCGTGTTCCTGTTCCAGCCGGCCGCGGCCGACAGCGTCGCCACCCTGGCCCGGGCGTTCGACCACACCGCCGTCCTGCTCGGCACCGGCACGCTGGCCCGGGAGGTCGGCCGCCGGGAGGTGCTCGCGGTCCACCTGGCGGTGGCCGGGGTGTCGGTGACGACCCCGCTGCGGGCGGTGAAGTGGCAGGGGAATCCGTGCCGGGCCGAGTTCGACCTGCTCGTGTCGTGGGAGGCGCCGCTCGGCACCGCGACCGGGGTGGTGTCGGTCGGCCGCGACCAGGTGCGGATCGGGAAGACCGAGTTCCCACTGGTCGTGACCGACTCCCGCGGGTCGCACGTGTCCATCCCGAGCCGCCAGTAGCCAGCCCGCCCACCGGAATCCCGATGACCGAACCCGAGTTCTGGGCGCACGTCGCCGCCGCCCACCCGCGCCGGTACGACGCCGACGCCCACGCCGATCAGCTCGCCGCGCGCCTGGCGAAACTCCCGGAGCCCGAGATCCTCGACTTCGTCCACCACTGGGACGCCGCCAGCGCCCGCGCCTACCGCCGCGACCTGTGGGGCGCGGCGTACCTCGTCAACGGCGGGTGCTCGGACGACGGGTTCCAGTACTTCCGCTGGTGGCTCATCCTTCAAGGGCGCGAGGCCTTCGACGCCGCGCTCGCCGACCCCGACACGCTCGCCGAGGTGCTCGACGGCGAGACCGACGTGGAGGCCGAGGTCGGCCCGGGGGCGGACGCGTGGTTCCTCGCCACCGGCACGGGGCGGGACGACGCCGGGTATTCGGCCTACGACCGGGCGCTGACGTTCCGCCACCCGAGGCGGCCGCCGCTGCCCCCGCTCGCGCCGCACTGGGACTTCGACGACGCCGCCGAGGTGCGCCGCCGCTTGCCGCGGCTCGCCGCCACGTATCTTGACGGGGACGGGGAAGACAGTGGGGAGTGAGGAGAGGGGAGTGAGGAGACCGTCCCACCGGTTTTCTCTCCTCACTCCCCTCTCCTCACTCCCCACTCTCCCGCGGGGGCGGCGTCATGGAGTGGAAGTACTTCTGGAAGATCCTCGAGGCCGCCTACCGCGCGGACGGCCCGGACCACTTCGAGGCGCTGAAGGCGGAGCTCGACCAGCTCCCGTGGTTCGCGGTGGTGGCGTTCCAGGCGCGGTTCGACGAGGCGGTCGCGGCGGCCAACCGGCTCGACCTGTGGGGCGCCGCGTACCTCATCCAGGGCGGGTGCTCGGACGACGGGTTCCGCGACTTCCGGGCGTGGCTGGTCGGGCGCGGGCGGCGCGCCTACGAGGCGGCGCTGAAGCAGCCCGACTCGCTCGCCGACATCCTCGACGGCGACCCGGTGGACGGGTTCGGGCTCGACGCCGCGGCGCTGCGGGTGTACGAGGCGAAGACCGGGATGAGCGACTTCTACGAGCAACTCGACCGGGCCGAGAAGGACGCCCCGCCGCCCCCGCCCGAGGGCGACGACTGGGACTTCGACGACGAGGCCGAGCAGCAGAAGCGGTTCCCGCGGCTGTGCCACCTGTACCAGGCGCCGCAGGCCGACGAGGGGTGAGATTCCCGTCGGCCGGGTCGAGCCCGGGAGACCCGACGCGGGAGGCCAGGTACCCGACACGCCCACGGGACACGAGGGTTCAGGTTGTCGTCATCCGTCATCCGCCGGATGCGCCACTCGACGATGTGTGAAACGCGCCACGCGGCGGCCGTCGGCCGCGCATCGCTGCGCGGTCCGGCGGTCGCCGGTGGGCGGGTGTCGGGTTCCGGCGCGGTGCCCCAGCCAGCCGCTCGTGCCGCGGGGGTCGCAGGGGTTACCTGCTCTGTCGCCCGGACGACCGCCCCCGCGGACGCACCATGACAGTGCATCCCGCGCGGCCAACGGACTGGGGAGGAAGACACAGTCCGGGTGTGTGCGCCGAATCCTGATACCTCCGCCGCGGT
>JAFKFQ010000154.1 GCA_017308215.1 bacterium
GTCGGATGCGGTCCTCGACCCGGAACACGTGGAACAGCGGGCGTTGGTCGTCGACGCGGCCGCGCATCGGCGTTCTCCGGGGTCGATCCGAAGAGCGTAGCGCGACCCGGGCCGCGCTTCAACGGTGTGTTCTTCAGCACCCTGCTAGTGGTCCGCCACACCATAGACAGCGGGCGGAAGGGGCGAACACTCCCGGCACCCTCCTGCGGGTCAGGCGACCATCAGGTTGTGCCGCCCGGCCACGTTCTTCGTGACCCGGGTGTGCCGCCGCCGTGGGTTCCGGTCTCGCTCGGCCGCGATCCGCCACATCTTCATCTTCCCGATCCCGTGCTCGACCACGATCCGCCGCCGCGGCCCCCGCCGGTTCCCGGCCTTCGGTCGGGCCGCCCGCCCTTCGGGGGCTTCCGCGGCAGCATCTCCCACCCGGTCCCCGGGTACCCGGTGTCCCCGATCCGCCACACCTCCGGCGGGCACACCACCCGCGTCCGGTCGTAGACCCGCTTGTCGTGGGTCGTCCCGGGGAGCGTCGGGGGCACCGCGGCGACCCGCACCCATCGGGGTGTGGCCCCGGGGCCGGGCGGCTTCCGCCGCCGGACCACGACAACTTGGGTCTTGAGGGTGTGCTGCGCTTAGTCCCGCGGTAGAACCGCTCCTGCCCCTGGGGCGGCCGCGGGATCGGCCACTCGGTGGCGTCGAAAAAGGGTTCCCGCAGGTCCTCCGACTCCAGGGCGACCCGCCGCTCGGGCAAGCGGCCCCCCGGCCAGGAGCGGTTGCAGGGGGTTGACGTTCCGGCCGACGACCGAGCCGTCGATCCCGAACAGGAACCCGAGGGCGGCGTGGGTGGTGGAGGTACGGTAGCAGGTCAGGAGCACGAGCAGGCGGTCGGCCAAGCCCGGGGTATGCTTCCGCCCGGCCCCCGGCCCCCGGCTTCCGCCTCCGTCCGGGCCGGGCCTTCCACCGGGCATCGGCGGCCCAGTACCGGGGCTCGAGTTCCCCGAGCCAGCGGTCGAATGCGGCCGGGGCGAGCCCCGTGAGCCGGCGGAAGGCGTCCGCCGAGCGGCGGAGCCGGTCGGCGTGGGTCATGCCCATACCCTATGAGCTCAACCGCCTACTGTGCAGCGACTCTATTCTACGCATCCCCGGTAACCCGGCAGTTAGCAGTACAGTGCGGCTCTCCAGCACGCATCTATGCCGCTGCTTCTTGTGGGATTTGGCGGCCTGGGCGTTCCGCCGCTGGTGGTAACGGATCACCTCGCTGGTGTGTCGCACCTCGGGGATGCCCCGCCGCCGGCAGAACGCCGCCCCGCACCGCTGGTTCAGCGCCCGGCACACCTGCTCCGCGGTCACCCCGGGGTTTCCCAGCAGCCGCTCGGTGTGGGGGCGACGAGCCCCAACACGACGAGGGCGAGGGCCAGGTGGCGGCCCCGTTCGGTGTCGCTCCGCCCCTCGTCGTCCATCAGCCCGGCCTCCTGCTTCCCGAGGCGGAACGAGTGCCCCACTGCCCGTCGGCGGAAGGCCACGACCAGCACCCGCCCCAGCGGTGCCACCGCGTTGATCAGGAAGTACTTCACTTCGGCCGTGATCTCGTTGATGGCCACCACCAGGGTGTGCTCCCGGTCGCCACCCACACCCGAGCCGCGACCGCCCGCCAGAGCGACGCCCGTACCGTCCGGTGAGCCACCCGATGCCGTTTCCCGCCCCGCGCGTCCACCGAGGTCAGTCGGACGTCCGCACGCCGAGCCGGGCCGCCGGCCGCCTCCCGGGCGGTGGCGTTGACCGACACCTCGGCCACGAACCGCCGCTACACCAGGTTGAGGAACCGGAGGAGCGGGACGGCGGCTCCGTACCCCTCGTCGAACACCAGCCAGTCGAACCGCCCCCCGTTCCGCTCGAGTCGGATCAGCTGACCCAGGGCGACCTGCCACTTCGGCCGGTGCCGGACGGCGTCCGGGATGCCGGCCGCTCGGCACCGGGAGCGGTCCTCGGCCCACGACTTCGGCAGGTACCGGTCGGCATCGGGTAGGGCCTGAAACGTCCCCTTGGTCACGCCGAGGTGGACGGTGACGATGCCGTGGTCGATCGTGCCGACGCACCCCAGGTACTGCCGCTGAACCCGCTGAGCCCCGCGAAGACCGACGTGATGGGAAGTGCGGGCATCGGGCATCCTCCGTGACCACCACGGTGTAGCCCCAAGTCCCAATACCGTCTGCAGTTCGTAGTGCGGTAACCCTACGGTAGTAGGTGTCGAAGTGCCTGGCCGTCAGGTCCTGGCCGAAGTGGGGCCGGAACCGCCGCAGGTACGCCGCGAATGCCGGTCCGAGGGCCGTGATCTCCTGCTCAGTCACCGGGAGTCCTCCCCGATGAGCAGCTTACGGAAGGGGCGAGAACCCGCGCTGTGCTGCTAGGTGGCTGTCAACACTGCCTCTTCTCCAAACACCGGCCAGGCCAGCACCTGCCCGAGGGGCCGACGACGCGACTCCCGCCCCGGATGAGTACCGCCACCGGGTCCTCACCCTGGACGTCACAGTAGTCAGGCGGGTAGTCGGTTCGGGTCAGGAACTGGCAGGTGGGGAGGACGAAATGCCGCCCCTCGAGGGTGGTACTTCGCATCGTGGAGATGCCGCGTCCCAGTCACCTAGGGTGATGGCGCAGTACACCATTCATGCCCTTCGCGTGCGTAGTAGTCCGCAGCAGGGACATATCGTTCTCCCATCAGATCACTGCCCGGCTCTCGCCGGCCGGGGGTGTCGACCCGTCTCCTAGCCCTAATGCCCTTCAGTGAACGCCCGGATAGAATAGCCCTTAACTGAAGGCATTGAGCCTGGCCCCACACCAGCCACTCCATCGTCGTCCGCATGAACTCGCGGTGGTTCACCAGGAGAGATCCGCCCGAGCCGACGAACAATGCCGTGCAGTAGAGCGCCCCGCCGGCCCGCTCGGCCGCCCTGACGGCCAGGTGTACGCCGTGATCACGGGCCGCATGCCCGATCGTGTCGCTGGCCGGGCCAGGCACCTCGACGGTGGCTCCGAAGTACCGGCGGAACGCCCCTCGACCTTCGGACGTGCGGAACCCGAGTCAGGCTCCAAACCCGGGCCTCTTCGGATACCCACCGACAAACGCCTCGGGAAACACCACCAGCCGCGCCCCCAGCCGGCTATGCGACGCGGGTGGTGCCCGTGAGTCTCTCGTCTTCTCTCGCCTCGTCTGTCGCCCGCCGTTACCCCTCGTCAGCCCGGACGCCCAGCGCCTTCATGCGAGACGCGAGCGTCGTCGGTTTGAGGCCGAGCAGTTCGGCGGCCCCGCCCGACCCGTAGATTTTCCCCCCGGCCCGCCGGAGTGCCGCCCGGACGTTCTGCCGCTCGAGCTCCCGAAATTCGGCCTCGGTCAGCACCCGGTCCGGGGCGCCGGCGAGTAACTGGACCGGCGGCGTTGGGGCCGCCGGTGGCGGAGCCTCCGGCAGGTCGAGGACGAGGCGCCGCCCGGTCGACACGATCACCGCCCGCTCGATCAGGTGCTGGAGCTCCCGGACGTTTCCCGGCCAGGGGTACCGGCGGAGCCGGTCGGCGTCCGCCTGGGTGAGCCGCGGGACCGGACGGCCGAGCCGCTCCGCCGCTCCGGCCAGGAAGTGCTCTGCCAGCGGGGCGACGTCCTCGGCCCGCCGGCGGAGGGGCAGAACCTCGATCGGGAACACGTTCAGCCGGAAGTACAGGTCCTCCCGGAACCGCCCGGCCGCGACCTCCCGCTTGAGGTCGCGGTTGGTGGCCGCTATTACCCGCACGTCCGCGGTCCGGGTCCGCTCCTCGCCCACCCGTTCGAACTCTCCCTCCTGGAGCACCCGCAGGAGCTTCGGCTGGAGGTCGGGCGGGATCTCCCCCACCTCGTCCAGGAACAGGGTGCCCCCGTCGGCCAACTCGAACCGCCCGACCCGGTCCCGCGCCGCCCCGGTGAACGCCCCCCTCGCGTGGCCGAAGAACTCGCTCTCGTAAAGGTCGCGGGGGACGGCCGCGCAGTTCACCTTGATGAGCGGCCGGGCGGCCCGACGGCTGCGGGCGTGGATCTCCCGGGCGACGAGCTCCTTGCCCGTCCCGCTTTCCCCGGTGACCAGGACCGCGGCGTCGGTCGGGGCGACGAGGTCGATCTGCCGGAGGACGGCGTCGAGCGCCGGGCTTCGGCCGACGAACCGGCCATAGGCGTGGGCCGCCCGGACCTCCCCGCGGAGGTACTCGGCCTCCAGCTCGAGCCGCCGCCGGAGCCCCTCCACCTCCTCGAACGCGCGGGCGGTGGCGATGGCCGCCGCGGCGTGGTTGGCGACCATCCGGAGCCACCCGAGCGACCCCTCGTCGAGCGGGGCACGGGTGAACACCGCCAGCACCCCGAGGACGCGTCCCTGGTGAACGAGTGGCTGGCCGCCGAACCCGGTGATGCCCTCGCGGCGGACCCAGTCGGAGTCGGCTACCCAGGGGGAGAACGGGTCAACGTCCGGGATCTCGAGCGGCTGCCCGGACCGGCCGATCTGGCCGACCTTCCGCTCGCCCGGGGCGAACCGGTGGAACGCCCCGTCCACCCGGTCCCACGCCTCGTTCGGATCGGCCACGGACCGGCCGGCGCTCGCCGCCAGGTGTAACGCGGGCTCGATGCCCGAGTCCCGGCCACCGTCCCGACAGACCTCGCACGCCCCGGGCGGAAGGATGAGCCACACCCGTGAGAGGGCAACCCTGGGGGAGTCGGCGAGGCGGGTGACGACCAGACTGAGGAGGGCGTCGACCGCGCGCTGCTCGGCCATGTCGAGCAAGAGCTGTTTGGGGTCGGTGAAGACCGCTATCGCGTCCCGAGACATACCAATTGGGTAGCGAGAACTCGTGGAATGCCAACGAAATTTCGTTGACAACGATTTTTCGTTCACAAGCAATCGCCAAGCATCTGGAAGCAAGTCATTAATTAAAAGCCACTTGCGTCATATCTACGGATTCGGCACCGACTGTGCTTTTTACTTGGCCATCCTCGATGACCCGGTCTGCGAGCCGTGTCGGATTCGATACCGGCGTGAGCAAACATCATGGCCAAGTCTGTCAGATGCCCGTGCCACGGAAACCCCGCCTGCAAGCTCTGTGCGGGGACCAAGTTCTACGAGTACCAGCCGAGCGACCGCGGCTGGTTGCCGTTCCGCTGCCCGACCTGCGCGGACGCTAAGTCTGCGCAAGAGCGGCAGGCGTGCGTGACCTGCCACGGGGCCGTCGGCATCGACCCGGCGAACCCGCCGTACGACCCCGGGTGGATGGGCCAGGCCCGCGTCGGCTGGAAGTTCCTTTTCGGCGGCGGCTGACCCGCGCGCCCCGGCCAACCCCCTCGTCCACCTACTGACCCCGAACCGGGCACGCGACCCATGACGACCGAGACCGCCCCCGCTCCCGCCGTGACGCCCCCGAAGCCCTCGGCCGTCGAGGCGATCAAGGCGGGGAGCAACTACCTCCGCGGGGATCTTGCCGAGCAGCTCGCGGCCGACACCGACCACCTGTCGGAAGACGGGAAGCAACTCGTGAAGTTCCACGGCAGCTACCAGCAAGAGGACCGGGACGCCCGCAAGTACCGGCAGAAGGCGGGGGTCGGGAAGGCGTACATGTTCATGGTCCGGCTGAAGCTCCCGGGCGGGAAGCTCACCCCGGACCAGTACCTCGCCGTCGACGACCTGGCCGGCCGGTACGGGAACGGGACGCTCCGGCTCACCACCCGCCAGAGCATCCAGCTCCACGGGGTCTTGAAGGGGAACCTCAAGGCGACCGTCGCCGGGATCAACGAGGCGCTGCTGTCCACGCTCGGCGGGTGCGGGGACGTGAACCGCAACGTCGTCTGCTGCCCGGCCCCGACCGGCGACCCGGCCCGGGTCCAGATGCAGGCCCTGGCCGACGCCGTGGCCGCCCACCTCGCCCCGCACGCGGGGAAGCAGGCGTACCACGAGCTGTGGCTCAACGGGGAGAAGGTCGGCGACCCGGCCGCCGTCCCGGTGGAGGAGGCCGAGCCGGTGTACGGGGCGGTGTACCTGCCGCGGAAGTTCAAGACCGCCTTCTCGCTCCCCGAGGACAACTGCACGGACCTCTTGGCCCACTGCCTCGGGTTCCAGGCGGTGGTCGAGAGCGGCCGGCCGGTCGGGTACAACCTGTTCGCCGGCGGCGGGCAGGGGCAGACGAACAGCAAGCCCGACACCTACCCACTCCTGGCCCTCCCGGTCTGTCGCGTCGACCCGGACGAGGTGGTGTCGGCGGCCGAGGCGGTGGTCCGGCTGTTCCGCGACCACGGGAACCGCTCGGACCGCAAGCGGGCGCGGCTCAAGTACGTGGTCCACGACTGGGGCGTCGGGCGGTTCCGGCAAGTGTTCGAGCGGGACTACTGGAAGCGGCCGCTGCGGCCCCCGGTGGACCTCCCAATCTCCGGGGTGGACCTCCACCACGGGTGGCACCGGCAGCGGGACGGCAGGTGGTTCCTCGGCCTCTCGGTCGAGAACGGCCGGGTCAAGGACGAGGGGAGGCTGCGGCTGCGGAGCGGGCTCCGGGCCCTGGTGTCGCGGGCCCGGTGCACGGTGCGGATCTCGGCCCAGCAAGACCTGCTCCTCGGCAACATCGCCGCCGCGGACCGCCCGGCCGTCGACTCGCTCCTGTGCGAGTACGGCATCCCGCGGCCGGAGACGCTGCCCATGGTGCGGAAGTGGAGCATGGCGTGCCCGGCCATCCCGACGTGTGGGCTGGCGCTCACCGAGAGCGAGCGGGCCCTGCCCGGGATTGTGTCCCAGCTCGAGGGGGTGCTCGACGCGCTCGGGCTCGCGGGCGAGCCGATCAGCGTCCGGATGACCGGGTGCCCGAACGGGTGCGCCCGGCCGTTTCAGAGCGAGGTCGGGTTGGTGGGCCGCGGGGGGACGAAGTACACGCTATACGTCGGCGGCGACACGCTCGGCCGGCGGCTGAACTTCGAGCTCGAGGACTCGGTCCCGGTCGAGCGGGTCGTTCCCAAGCTGGCCGCCCTGTTCACCGCGTTCCGGGCCGAGCGGGCCGCAGGCGAGGCGTTCGGGGCCTACTGCGCCCGGGTCGGGGTCGACCGGCTTCGTAACCTAACCGCGACGGCCGGCGGGGTTTAAGCGGAGCCCGCTCGCCCCGGCCCCACCTGCTTGAGGTAGACGATGTCCGAACGTGACGCGAGGCGTGGGGTGGTCTACCTGGTCGGGGCCGGCCCGGGTGCGGCAGACCTCATTACGGTCCGCGGACTGCGCGTCCTCCGTTCGGCCGACGTCGTTCTCTACGACGCCCTCCTGTCCCCGGACTTGCTGCGGGAGGCGAGGTCCGGGGCGGAACTCGTCGCGGTCGGGAAGCGGGGGTATTGCGTCGGGTCGACCCGGCAGGAGGCGATCCAGGACGCCTTGGTCCGCCTCGCCCGTGGTGGCAAGTCGGTCTGTCGGCTCAAGGGGGGCGACCCGTGCGTGTTCGGCCGGGGCGGAGAGGAGGCCGAGGCCCTGGCCGAAGCCGGGGTCCCGTTCGAGGTCGTGCCCGGGGTGACGGCGGCGTCCGGGGCGTGCGCGGCCGCCCTCATTCCGCTCACCCACCGCGGGGACGGCCAGAGTGTGACGCTCGTGACCGGCCACCACGAGCCGGCCTCCCCCGACTGCACCCTCGACTGGGCGGCCCTCGCCCGGCTCCCCACGGTCGTCTTCTACATGGCCGCCCGCCACGTGGGAGCAATCACCCGCAAGCTCGTCGAGCACGGGATGGCCGCCGACACCCCGGCGGCGGTGGTCGAGGCGGGAACCCTCCCCGGGGAGCGTGTGGTGGAGGGATCACTCGACCGGATCGGGCGCCTGTCCGGCGAGGCCGGCGTGCAGGCCCCCGCCCTCCTCGTCGTCGGCAACGTGGTCGGGCGGCGGGCGAGACTCCTCGCCCTCAGGAGGCACTCTCCGGAGTGGGGATTGCGCCACGACCCGTTGCCGGCCGAGGCCGCCGTTCACATGACGGCGGCCTCGGCCGGCAACGGGTTACGAGCAGCTGAGTGACTGCGACCGCCGAAATGACAGTGTAGCCGGTGGCACGGCCGGGCGGTGGGATTGCGGGCCGGCATCTCGCAACAGGCCGCTATGACTTCACGGTACTCGGCGAGCGCGGTACGGAGGGTCGCGCGCCGGCGCTACTTCTTCACCTCGATCGTCACCGCCCCCATCCCAGGCTTGACTTCGACTTGCACCGGCGTACGGGCCAGGTTCGCATACGCCTCCGGGACCCGCGACACCTTGGGCGTCTCCTTCGGCCCCCCCGGCGCCTCGGTCCGGTAGTTCCCCCGGCCGACGAACACGTTCCCGTACACGTCCAGGTCGGCCAGAACGACCCGGTGGTGGCCGACCAGCGCCCCCGGCTTCCCGCCGTCGAACGTCAGGGTGAACGCCCCCGCGTCGTCGGTGACCCCGGTCGAGCCCGCCCCACGGGTTCCCTTGTCGGGGTCGGGCTGGAACGCCACCTTGACGTTCTTGAGTGGCTTCCCGTTCATGGTCACGGTGCCGGTCACCGCGGCCAGTTCGGGCTGGGCCGAACAACCCGCGGCGGACGCGAGGCCGGCCAGGGTGAGGGTCAGGGCGGCGGTGCGCATGGGTGGCGGTGGGTGTGGGAAGGTGGACCGGCCGCGGCTACGGCAGGGTGACAGGGTTCCCGTCCTGGTGCATGCACAGCCGCTGGAGGGTGACGAGGTCGAGGCTGTCCGACAGGAACCGGACCGACCCATCCCCCATGACGAAGTTCGCCCCCCCGGTGTGCCCGCTGCCGAACACGTTGATCCGCAGGTCGTAGTCCGCCTGCGTGGCCGTCGTCATCTTCCAGTTGATCCGCTCGGCCGCGCTGAGGAGCACGTCCCCCTCGGCCCCGAACGTGTACCACCCCCAGAAGTCCAGGTTGTCGCCGAGGGACTCGAACAGCTTGTCCCGCGAGTACCGCTCGCCGACGAACACGGTGTTCGACGTGCCGTCGGTGATGTCCCCGAACCGGCGCGGGGTGTTGTGGACGAACGGCCCGTCGTTCGTCTGGTCGGCGCGGCGGTAGTTCCGCCGCCCGGCGTTCGCGCCGTAGCTCGTCAGGGCCCAGTGGATCGGCGGGGTGGACGCTCCGTCGCTGGTCGTGTCCACCCCGCCGTTGCTGTACGGGTTCGACGGGCAGATGTACGTCTTGATCAGCCGCCAGGAGACGGTCGCCGCGTCCCCGGTGGCCCCGCGGTTGGCGTTCCAGTTCGTGAAGTTCCAGAGCTTATAGACGTTGTCCTGCTCGATGTACGGCATGACCGCGATCGTCCAGTTGAACCGGCGGACGGGGTTCTCGGTGAGCGCGTAGTTCTGCGTCGACGGCGGGGCCGACCCCTGGTTGCGGTGGACGCCGTCGGGAAAGGCTCCCACGCCGTCGTGGTGGCTGTGCAGCGCCAGCCCGATCTGCTTGAGGTTGTTCTGGCAGGTGCTGCGTGCGGCGGCCTCGCGCACCTTCTGCACGGCCGGTAACAGGAGCCCGATCAGGATCGCGATGATGGCGATCACGACGAGCAACTCGATCAGCGTGAACCCGCGACGGACCATGGCTCGAACCCCGCTATGAGAAATGGAACGGAGCGCCGCCTGACATGAAGTAACGCAAGGCTACCACCCCCGGCCCGGGTTGCAAGAGGGAAATCGTAGTATCTCTGATAAAGTGACACAGGGCACGCCGCCAAGAACGATTTCGTGTTCCGTTGCAAGAGGGAATTCGGGGTATCTCTGATGAAGCCGCCGCCGGCGCGCCGGGTCACAGCCGGAAGACGATGCCGTTGCGGTCGAGGTAGCGCAGGAACGCGGTGACCAGTGCGAGGGCGACGCCGAACGCCGCCAGGACGTACCACAGCGGGGCGTCGCGCGGGAGGTACGGCCCCACCAGCCCGCCGACCAGGTCGTGGACCACGTAGACGACCAGGGCCTGCCGGCCGAGGAGGTCGAGGTAGCCCGACCGCCGCCCCAGCCGGTCGCACCCCACCCGGAAGGCGGCGTACACCGCCAGGGCGAACCCGGCCGCGAAGGTGGTGTACGACACGCTCCCGGCCCGCTGGCTCATCGTCCAGTAGTTCTTTGGGGCAGGGTCGGGCGGCGGGACGAACGGCGGCGGGGCGGCCGGCGACCACCCCGGCCGTGCCCGGTCGTGCGGCGGCTCGTACGCCCCCACACAGGACAGCGCGTAGCCGAGGGCCATCAGCCCGGCGGCCCACCCCAGCAACCCGGCGACCCCGCCACCGGGACGCCCGGCGGCGTCCGCCCGCGCCACCAGGTCGTAGGCGAGGGTGCCGGCGAGCAGCGGCACGGCCCAGGTGAGAAAGCCGAGGGGGCCGCCGTCGATCCCGACCGGGGGGGTCAGGTTCCACTCGTAGTACCCGCCGCACGACAAGGCCGCGTGCAGCCCGCCGGACGCGGCCGCGTACAGTACCCGCACCCACCCCGGGGCCAAGACCACGGGGAGCGCCCAGAGGGTCGTGACCCCGATGTGGACGAGCGCCTCGAACGGCTGCCGCTTGAGCGCGCGCTGGAGTAGGGTCCAAGGCTCGGTGTGGGCCAGTTCGTCCCACGCCCGGTACTGCCCGCCGAGCTTGTACAGGACGACCCCGAGCAGGATCAGCCCGAGGTTCCGCTTCACCGCCCGGGCCACGGCCTCGCGCGGCCGCCCCTGCCGGGCGCGCCGGGTCAGTGTCAGCCGGCAGGCGAAGCCCACGGCGAACAGGAACTGGGGCATGATCGTGTCGGCATAGCTGCAGTAGGTGTGGTGGTGCTTGAACGCGGCGAGGAGGGCGGCGGCCCCACCGACGAGGTTGACGAACAACATGCCGAGGACGGTGTACCCCCGGAACTGGTCGAGGGAGACGAGGCGCGGCGCGGCGGGGGCGGTAGGCATGGTGCCGGAGGGGCGCGGGGACGTGGCCGGGTTGTTGTGTGGCGTCGGGTGATTGTGCCGCCCGGCGGGCGCTCCGACAAGGCGGTCCGGGCCGATGTCGTGGCCGGGAGAGGCGGCGGTGACGCTCCCCGACGCCCGGTCGGCTGTCCGCCGGCGGCTGCGGGCCGAGGCGGTTCTGTCACAGGCCGGCGACGGCGCGGCCCTCCAGAAACTCCCCGAACCCGTGCGGGAACTCCTGCTGACTACGAAGCCCTGACACAACCCCCAGAATGCCATGAAAATCGGGAGTTCTCGGGGGTTGTTCAGGACTTCTACGCTCGCCCCGGCGGCGCGAGCGTATAGGATCGGCACCAGTCGAGCCAAAACCGGTGGCGAAATGGGCATGACCTTCGCGACCTCGACTTCCGTCTCGCCCCGGAGGTCGAGGATGGCCACGCCCTTCCCCTCGACGCCCTGTGGGCCAAGGTCGAGCCTCTCCGGCCCGAGCTTCGGCACCAGCCGTTCGACCACCCCGGTCGCAAGCCGCCCGACCACCGGAAGGTGCTGGCCGGGGACCTGTTCGTGCTCCACGCCGGGCTCCGGTGGAATGACCTGCCGTGCGAGCTGGGGTGCGGTTCGGGAGCCGGTGCCGCCGGTCCCCGAAGGCCTGGCACCAGGCCGGGGTATGGGGGCGGCGGCCACCCCCTACTGGCCGAGCTGAACGACACCGGCACGATCGGCCAGCAGGGGGGCGGTGGGCGCGTCGTTCGCCCGGACCTCGGGCGGCGGACCGGGGCAAGGAGGGCAAGCGGAGGTTCCCCAAGTTTGGTGGACACGAGGTTAGCGGTGTAGACTCAGCCCGAGGAGTTCACCGATGGCTCGACCGCGTTCGGCGTGCGCGGCCGAGTTCCAGCTCCGAGCCGCGAGAATGGCCACCGACCAGAAGCGCTCGGTCGCCGAGGCCGCCCGGCAACTGGATGTCGGGGACAACCTCCTCCGGGATTGGCGGAAGGCGTTTCTCGCCCGCACCGCCCTTTCGGGGCACTGCAACCCGTCCCCGGCCTACGGCGAGCGGCGGCTGCGGGCCGAGGCCGCACGCCTCAAGGCCGAGTGGGGCCTGCTAAAGTGATGATTGAGGTGCTGAAACTTCCGCATCCTGACGGCGGTACTAGCGCCCTTCACCGGAAGCCCGACGGCCGCCAGGCGTTGGCACACGCTTCGATCACGCCCACCACCCTGGGGTAGTGGGCCAGCAGCCGGTCCACATGGGGCGGGGTCGTATCGGGTGCCGGGGATGTGTGCTCCCAGCACCCTCGGTCGTACGCGCAGGCAACGCTCTTATATCGATCGAAATCAACGGCGAGAATCGGGCCAGATGACACAAGCTTTCCGGAGCGAGGGGCGACCACTCCTCACGGTAACACATACGGCTTGCAAGGAGTCGTTCGGCGACCGATGTCGGCATGAGCCGCGGCCCTCACAGCCGCCCGATCGCCTGCTGCGGCTCTGATCGGCCGGGTCGGCGCCAGAGACCATCTCCCGCGCCCCACGCCCGCCGCGGTGGGACGCGGCGGGCGCGACGCCCGGGTTCGTCTGCCGTCACCCGCCGACGTAAACGCCGCCGGCGAACCCCGGGTCTTCGGCCAGGAACCCGGCCAACTCGGTCCCGTCCGTGCCCGACCAGACCCGGACCCGCGGCCGATCTCCCGGCCCGAGGGTGGTCACGATCACCGCCCGGCCGTCCGGGGCGACCCGGGTCAGCCCGACCCGGACCCCGCCGGTGAAGCCCGGGGCGCCCGCGGCGAACCCGAACCGCTCGGCGAACGTCTGCCCGTCGAACACCCGGACGTGCGCGCCCCCGCCCGCCCCGGCGCCGGTGATGATCTCGGCCCGGCCGTCCCCGTCCAGGTCGCCGGCGGCGACGAACGCCCCGCCCCGGAACTCGGGCGCGTACGCCTGGAACCCGCCGACCGCCGTCCCGTCGGCCCGGAACACCTTGACGTGCGGGCCGCCGCCCGGCCCCGGGCCGGTGACGATCTCGGCCACCCCGTCCCCGTCCACGTCCGCCACCGCCACCGTCACCCCGCCCCGCACCGTCGGGTCGTAGGCGAAGAACGAGGCCAGCTCCGTGCCGTCCATGCGGAACACCTTGACGTGCGGGGCGCCTCCGACCCCCGCCCCGGTGACGATCTCGGCCACCCCGTCCCCGTCCAGGTCGCCGACCGCCACGTACGCCCCGCCGGTGAAGTCGCGGGCGTAGGCGAAGAAACTGGCGGCTGCCGCGCCGGAGGA
Organism: bacterium; assembly: GCA_017308215.1. Lineage (GTDB taxonomy): Bacteria > Planctomycetota > Planctomycetia > Gemmatales > Gemmataceae > Urbifossiella. Next base: position 13,195 of record JAFKFQ010000154.1, read on the forward strand.
CCCGTCGAACACCCGGACGTGCGCCGCGCCGCCGACGCCGGGGGCGGTCACCAGGTCGAGGACGCCGTCGCGGTTCACGTCGCCGCTCGCGACCCGGACCCCGCCGGTGAAGGACGGGTCGTACGCCGTCACGGTGAACAGTTCCTCCCCCGACAGCGGATCGAGGACGTGGACCTGCGGCCGGCCGCTCTCGCCCGGGGCGACCACCGTCACCCCGGCGGAGCCGGACACCGGGGCCGTCTTGACGTCCCGGACGTCGAGCTCGACCGTCAGGTCGGCCGCGGCCGAGCCGTCGGAGACCCGGACCGTGAACGAGTAGGCGTTCGCCCCCTGGTCCGCCGCGGGGGTCCAGGTGAACACCCCGGTGACCGGGTCGATCGCCGCCCCGGCCGGGCCGCCGAGCAGGCTGAACCGGAGGGTGTTCGCCGGCAGGTCGGCGTCCGCGGCCCGGGCCGTAAACTGGTACGCCTGCCCTTCGAGGATGATCGCCCGGGCCGGAACCCCGGTGAGGGTCGGGGGCTCGTTCGCCTCCGCCACGTCGAGAGTCACCACCCGGGTGTCGGAGAGCCCTGGGGTGCCGTCGTCGGTGACCCGGACGGTGAAGGTGTAAGTTCCGGGGCTTTGCGCGTCGGTCGGGGTCCAGGTCAGCATCCCGGTCACCGGGTCGATCGCCGCCCCCGCCGGGACGTCCCCTTCAAGCGTATAAGTGAGTCCGTCGGCCGGTACGTCCTCGGACGTGACCGTGAGGGTGTAGGCTACGCCCTCGGTGATGGTTCCACCCGGCAGACTGACGAGGAGCGGGCTCCGGTTGCTCACGCTGACAGTTTGCTCGGCGGAGGCCGAGCCGCCGTCCTCATCGGAGGCGGTCAGGACGATGTAGTAGCTGCCGTCATCGTCCGGGGTGAACGAATAGCTCGTCCCAGTGCCGGCAGCGAATGGGGTCGCCCCGCCGTCCCTGTACACCGCCCACGAGTACGAGAGGGTGTCGTTGACCCCGGCCGCGTCGGTCGCGCTCCCGCTTACCGCGATCGACGTGCCCTCGACCCGCACCGCCCCGATGCTCTCGATCGACGGCGACGGCGACACATTGCTCACGTCGATCGTCTGCTCGACGGTGGCCGATCCGCCGTCCTCGTCGGTCACCGTCAGGACGATGCGGTACGAGCCGTCGTCGTCCGGGGTGAACGAGTAGCTCGCCCCGGCGCCGGCGGCGAACGGCGGGACGCCAATGCCCTTGAACACCTGCCAGGCGTAGCTCAGGGTGTCGTCGGCCCCGGCCGGGTCGGTCGCAGTTCCGCTCACCGCGATGCTCGTGCCCTCGATGCGCACCGCGCCGATACTCACGATCGACGGCGACGGCGCCACGTTCGACACGTCGATCGTCTGCTCGGCCGAACTGCTCCCACCGTCCTCGTCGGTCACCGTCAGGACGATGCGGTACGAGCCGTCGTCGTCGGGTATGAAGCTGTAGTCGGACCCGGCGCCGGTGGCGAACGGCGTGACACCGCCGTCCTTGAACACCTGCCAGGCGTAGCTCAGGGTGTCGTTCAGCCCCGCCGGGTCCGCC
>JAFKFQ010000500.1 GCA_017308215.1 bacterium
GGACCTGGGGGGCGGGCGTCTCGTCGGTACACACGACCCGGATGCCCCGACGGGCCGGGCGCGGGGCGTTGGCGTACCGCCACAGGGCCTTCTCGGCCCGCCCCCGGAACCGCTCGTCCAGCCGCACCGTCCGCCAGTACCGGGTGCGACGCGGCCGGAGGTCCACGCGCTGCGAGATGCGGCGCACCGTGGCCGGGCTGATCGCCTCGACGACCTCGTCGGCGCCGGCCTGGCGCGCCAGGGCGGCGCTGGGCCAGTGGGTGACGTGCAACCCCTTGGCGACCGGCTCCAGGCGCGCCAGCCCGACGCCCCGGGCCCGCTGGGGGGGCATCTGTTGGGGGCGTCCCGAGCGCGGGTCGTCGGCCAGGATGTTCCTCGACCCGCCTTCCCGGTAGCGCCGGCAGACGCGCCGGATGGTGGTCCGATCGCACTCCAGGCGGCGCGCGATGTCGCCGGTGCGGCGCCCGGCAGCACCGGCCAAGACGATCCGGGCGTGTCGGACCTGGAACCAAGCCAGGCGGTGGTCGCGCGCGATGAGCCCCAGGGGCGGAGCATCCGCCTTCGAGAGGGTCAGCGGGCGCGGCTTCCGGCCACGCATGAGCAAGCCACGACCGAGGGCTACCCCCAACATCATCGATGACCCGAATTTGCTGCACGACTTCCGAGCAGCGTCACTAGCACTACCGGAATTCCGCCGCAGGCAAACCTCTCAGGAATTTCTCAGGCCGGGTTCACTACCGGCTCACCGGTCGGGTGTTAGGAAAGGTGTGCTGAAATGGTACGCTTTCGCGTGGGTGGCCTGCACCGGAACGGGTGACATGCTCTCGAACGACTTGGGTCAACCGAACCTCGTCCTGGTGGTGGCTGTGTTCGCCGCCGGGATCGGGATGCTCCTCATCGGCGCGGCGAACCTGGTCCTGGGGCGGGCCGCGTGGTGGGTCCGCGCGGCCGCCGCCTCCGGGGCGTGCGCCGCGGCCGGGGTCGGCGCCTGGTTCGTCACCGACTCCGACGGGGCGGCCGGGTTCGCCGCGGCCGTGTCGGCCGCCGGGCTACTCGCCGCCGCCGGCGCACGACGGGCGGCGGCCGGGTTCGCCGCGGCCGCCACCCGGCCGGCGGTCCGCTGGGGCGCCCTCGCCGGGACCGGGCTGGCGGTCGCAATCGGGGTCGTCGTGTGGCACGAAATCTCGTTCGACGCCGCCACCGACCGCTCGGTGGCCGAGCTGTCGATCGTGTCTGAGAAGCCCCCGACCCGCCCCGCCGTCACCCGCCCGACCACCGACCGCGGCACCCCGGTGTCGGTGATGGAGGCGACCGACCCCCGCGCCCGCGCCGCCATGGCCGCCGTCGAGGCCCGGCTCCTCGACAACCACGCCGTCCGCAGCCAGCTCATCCGCCGCCAGCCGGGCGACGACCGGAGCAACTGTCACGGCTGGGTGTTCACCGGCGGCCGGTACTGGGTCGGCGGGGGCGAGGTGGACACGATCCTGTCCGACAACGGCTACCGCCCGGTGGCCGATCCGCGGCCGGGCGACCTGGCGGTCTACCGCGCCGACCGAGCGGTCAGCCACACCGCCGTGGTCCGGTACGTCACCCCGGGACTGCCGGTGCTGGTCGAGGGGAAGTGGGGGGCGATCGGGGTGTACCTCCATCCCGCCGAGGCGTCAGTGTACGGGACCGACTTCACCTACTACCGCGCCGACCGCCCGTCGCACGTCCTCGCCGGGCTCGACACCCCCACCCCCGTCGTCGCCGGCGGCCAGTAGCCGCTCCTTCGTGGTGCTTCCGTTCGGTGGGGCCGGCGGGACGCCGGCCCCACCGAACGGAAGCGTGACCCACTACTTCGCCTCCACCTTCCAGTCCTCGACCACCCGCGTCGGGGTGGTCGGGCCGCGCCCGGTCACCCACCACACCGGCGTCTGGAGGTTGCGCACCGGGCGGACTCCGGTCGTGCCGGTGTCGAGCGCCAGGTGCGGGTCGGTGTGGAAGGTAATGAAGTCGCCCGGGTCGGTGCCGAAGTACGTCAGCCCGCCCGGCGTCCGGTCGTGTTGCACCGCCCCGCCCGGGTCCGCCGGCACCCAGCCGACGCCGGCGGCGAAGAACTCTGCTTTCACGTGCCATTGCAGATACGCCGCGCCGCCGAGCGTCGCGTCCGGCACCGCCGACGCGGCCCACCGCCCGTACAGCGCCCGCGCCGGGACGCCGCTGGCCCGCAGCGCCGCCACGAACAGCACCGACGGCGCCGCGCCCGATGGCACGCGCAGGATGACCTCGCTCCAGCCGCCGGTCTCGCGGGCCTTGCGCTCGAAGGCGGCCCAGGCGGGCGCGACGTCCACCGCG
>JAFKFQ010000155.1 GCA_017308215.1 bacterium
GTTGTTCAGGCTCAGCCGCCGCTGGGCGGCGGTCGCCTTCCGCTCGGCCGCCGGGGGCTGCTCGGCCGCCGGCGCCGCACCGCCTCTCTCGCCAGTTCGAGTACCGGTTCCGAAACGCCGGGTACCACCCTACCCCCTGCCGCGAACGCGACCCCCGCCCGCGCCGTCGCCGCGGCCAACGCAGGGGCGACCGCGGGCGCCGTCCCGACCAGCGCCGCGACCCCGGCCGCCGGCACCGCCACCCCGCGCCCGGCCAGCCGGTCGCGGAGCCAGTCCTTCGCCCGTGCCACCCGCCCGGCCACCGTCCCGACCGGCCACCCGAGCCGCCGCGCCGCGTCGGCGTAGGTCAGCCCGTCGAGGAAGCAGAGGAGCACCGGCGTGCGGTACTTCTCGGGCAGCCGGTCGAGTTCGGCGTGAAGGGCGGCGGTCGCGTCCGCGTCGGCACCCGCCTCCGCCGCGGGGGCGGGGAGGGCGTCGAACGGCATGTCGGCCGGGCGGACGGTCCGGCGCCGGGCGGCGCGCGTGGCGGTCCGCCGGGCGACGCGGTACAGCCACCCGGCGGTGGTGCCGCGGGCACCAACGGCGTGCGCCTTGCGGGCCAGCGCGAGGAAGGTCGCCTGGCAGGCGTCCTCGGCGGCGTGGTGGTCGCGCAGCACGGCCCGGCACACCGCCAGGACCATCGCCGCGTGCCGCCACACGAGCAACTCGAACGCCGCCTCGTCCCGGTCCCGGGCGAACCGGGCGAGGAGCGCGGCGTCGGCCGGGCCGTCGGCGGCAGACCCGACGGCGGCCCGGAGGCACCCGAGGACGGCGGTAGGTCGGTGGGTCGCGTTCATCGGGGTTCCGTGGGGCGTCCCACCCATGATGTGCCCGCCCGGGCGGCGGCGCATACACTTTTTTGCGCCGCCCCGGCAGACGGAGGATTTGCCCGAATCACCGGGCCGCGCCGGCGAACCACCGGTTAGACTGGACGCAAACCGCACCGCCCGGAGGTCGCCGTGGAGACGTTTTACCTGCTCTGCGCCGCGCTCGGCGGCACGGTCATCCTCCTCCAAATCGGCGCCGGCCTGCTCGGCTTCGGCGCCGACCACGACACCGACACCGACACCGACGCCGGGGCGGACGGCGACCACGACCACGACTCGTTCTTCGGCGCCCTCTCGGTCCGCACCGTGAGCGCCGCCCTCGCCTTCTTCGGGCTCGGCGGCCTGACCGCCCGCTACTACGGCGCCGACGAGCTGCCCGCCCTCGGCGCGGCCGTCGCGTCCGCCGCCGCCGCGTTCTACGCGGTCGCGTTCGTGGTCCGCTCGCTGTCCGGGTTGAAGGCCGACGGCACCGCCCGGATCGAGCGGTCGGTCGGCCGGACCGGCTCGGTCTACCTGCGGGTGCCGGGCACGCGGTCCGGGCACGGCAAGGTGCAGGTCGCGGTGCAGAACCGCACCGTCGAGTACCAGGCGGTGACCGCCGGCCCCGAACTGCCGACCGGCTCCCCGGTGCGCGTCGTCGCCGTCCTCACCGCCGACACGGTGGAGGTCGAGGCGGCGTAACCGATCACCCACACACACCACGAGGCCGCACCATGCCCCCACTCCTCGCCGCCACCGCCGCCGACGTCCCGTGGCCGCTTATCACCGCCGTCGCCGTCGGGGTCGTCGTCTTCGGCCTCGTGCTCATGCTCGCCCGGCGCTACAAGCGGTGCCCGTCGAACCGCGTCCTGGTCATCTACGGCAAGACCGGCGGCGGCAACGCCGCCCGGTGCGTCCACGGCGGGGCGGCGTTCATCGTCCCGCTCATCCAGGACTACGCCTACCTCTCCCTCGACCCCATCCAGATCGAAGTCCCACTCAAGGGCGCCCTCTCGATCGAGAACATCCGCGTCAACGTCCCGAGCGTGTTCACCGTCGCCATCGGGACCGACCCGGAGACGATGCAGAACGCCGCCATCCGCCTCCTCGGGCTCGACACCCAGGAGGTCAAGGAGCAGGCCCGCGACATCATCTTCGGCCAGTTGCGGCAGGTCATCGCGTCGATGCGGATCGAGGACATCAACCGCGACCGCGACAAGTTCCTGGACAGCGTGCAGCGGTCGCTGGAGCCCGAGCTCAAGAAGATCGGGCTGGTTCTCATCAACGTGAACATCACCGACCTGACGGACGAGAGCGGGTACATCGAGGCGATCGGCCGGAAGGCCGCGGCGGAGGCGATCCAGAAGGCGCTGGTGGACGTGGCCCAGCAGGAGAAGACCGGGCAGATCGGCGTCGCCGAGGCCGAGCGCGAGCGGGCGGTGTCGGTGGCCGGGGCGACGAAGGAGCGCGAGATCGGCACCCGCGAGGCGACCCGCGAGCAGGCCATCCGCGTGGCGCAGCTGGAGAAGGAGCGGGCGGTCGGCGAGCAGACGGCGAAGCTGGAGCAGGACGCGCTCATCAAGGAGGCGATGCGCCAGCAGGCGATCCGCGTCGCCGAGCTCGACCGCGACCAGCAGGTCGGCGAGCAGCGGGCGGTGTTCGAGCGCGAGGCGCTGGTCGCCGACGCCGAGCGCGAGAAGCGGGTGAAGACGGCCGAGGCCAACGCCCGCGCCGCCGTCGGCGAGGCGCAGGCCCAGGCCCAGGTGTTCGCCGCCCAGGCCGAGATGCAGGTGAAGCAGGCCGAGGCGTATCAGGTGTCGGAGACGCGCAAGCGCGAGGCCGAGGCGGCAGTCAAGGAGGCGCAGAACCGGGCGCTGGCACGGGCGGCGCTCGCCGAGGCCGAACGGGCCGAGGCCGAGCAGCGCGCCGCCCTCGAAGCCCCGGCGAAGGCCGAGAAGGCGCGGACGATCGTCGAGGCCGAGGCGGCGGCCGAGCGGACGAAGCTGGAGGCGCAGGCGCAGGCGGCGACGATCTACGCCCGGCTCGAGGCCGAGGCGCGCGGGCAGTACGAGATCCTCGCCAAGAAGGGCGAGGGGTTGCGGAAGGTGATCGAGGCGTGCGGCGGGGCGCAGGCGGCGTTCCAGCTCCTCATGCTGGAGCACATGGACGCGCTGGCGCAGGCGTCGGCGCAGGCGATCTCGAACATCAAGTTCGACAAGGTTGTGGTGTGGGAGGGCGGCGGGGCGAATGGCGCGTCGAGCACCGCCGGGTTCCTCCAGAATATGGCGCGGGTGATGCCGCCGATGATGCAGGTGCTCAAGGACGTGGGCGGCGTCGAGGTGCCGGAGTACCTCGCCCGCCTGACCGCCGACGAGCCGCCCGCCCCCCGCCCCGACCCGGCGACGAACGGCCACACCCACGCGGCCACAGCGCCGGCGCCGGTGCCTGCCACACCGGCGCCGAAGGCGCGGGTGTAAGCGTGGGCGCGGGGCGAGCAAACACCGGCGCCAAGTATCCTCGTTCCCCCGCTCTGCGGGGAACGAGAGTGCGGCAGCGGCCGCCCGCTGAGACGCAGCAACGGGTTCGACCAAGCATGCGGGTGAAACCACGTTGACCGGGTCAGCCACCGTGCTATCGTTCCCACCCGCCGACCGCGAGGTGCGCCAATGAACTGCCGGACGGCCGTGCTCGCGGGCTTGGCCACTGTCGCGCTGAGCAGCGGGTGCTACGGCACCGTGATGAACGTCGCGCTCCCACCGGCGCCGGAGGGCGTCCGCACAAGAGGGCACGACGAGTTCCCCCCGGGGAAGCGGGTGTACGGCGGCGTCCGCGCGGACGTAGAGATGGTTGCCGAGTCATTGGAAGCGGTTCGCGACCCGTCGAACCCCAAAGCCGGGCTCGACCTCCTCGGGTTGATCATCCTCTTCGACCTGCCGGGGTCTTTGATCGGGGATACGATCACACTCCCCTACACCCTCGCCTACGCCGCTTGGGCGGCGCTCCACGCGCCTCCACCGAGCGCCCCCGACACGCCCTAGCCCGGCCGGTGCAGGGCAGGCTCGAGTAGCAGGTTCCACAACGAATCTCTTCACCGGCTGAACCCGTCGCTCACACTCTGGGCTCGTCTGCCGTTACAGGCGGGCGAGGAAGCGGAGCAGCAGTTCGTTCACCTCTGCCGGCCGCTCCTGCTGGACCCAGTGGCCGGCGCCGGGGAGGAGCGTGTTCACCCGCAGGTCCGGCACGGTCGCCGGTAGCGCCTCGACCGCCGCGCGGTACATCGCCACCACCGCGTCTTGCTCGCCGGCCGCGAACAGCGCCGGCTGGCGCAGCTTCGCCCCGCACAGGAACCGCGTCGTCTCCCACATCCGGTCGATGTTCCGATACCAGTTCAGCGCCCCGCGGAAGCCGGTCCGCGTGAACTCGTCCGTGAAGTGGTTGAGGTCCGCTTCCGTCAACCAATCCGGCATCCGGTCGGGCATCCCGCCGGTGTCGAGAAGACGCTCGTCCCTCCCGAACAGGAACCGCCAACGCTTCTCCGGCGGGGCGTCGCCGGACGCGGCGTACAGGAACATCGTCACCGCCCGGCGCACGTCGGCCTCCAGTTCGGCCTCGGCGCGGCCCGGCTCCTGGAAGTACAGCTGGTAGAACTGCCCCTCACCGGCGAGTGCCCGCATCGCCTCCGTCGGCCGCGGCTCGCCCCACGCCCGCGGCAGGTACGGCACGCTCAGCAGCCCGACGGCGCGGAACACGTCCGGGCGGAGCAGCGCGGAGTGCCACGCCACCGGCGCGCCCCAATCGTGCCCGACCACCACCGCCGTCTCCGCACCGAGCTCGTGGACGAGCCCGACGACGTCGGCCGTCAGCGTCAGGATGTCGTAGGCCTCGACCGCGTCCGGGCGGTCGGTGCGGCCGTACCCACGCTGGTCCGGGGCGACGGCGTGGTAGCCGGCGGCGGCGAGCGCGGCGAGCTGGTGCCGCCACGAGTACCAGCCCTCCGGAAACCCGTGGAGGAGCACGACGAGGGGACCGCTTCCTGCCCCCGCGACGTGGATCCGAATCCCGTTGGTCTGGACGAACCGGTGGGTAATCGCGGTCACGGGGCGCTCCGGATCGGGGACGGGGCGACTCGGCCGCGGGCGAACAGGGCGCGGGCCGCGAGCGCCGGGGTGAACAGGCTCGCCGGCGGGCGGACGAGGTGGATCACCTCGGTGAACCGCCGCCGCACGCGCGGGTCGCGCGCCGCCAGCGCGGTGATCCGGTCGATGTACCGGTGCGCCAGCCGGACCAGCCTGCCGGGCGGCGGCCCTTCGGCCTCGGTGTAGCGGTAGTCCTCGCCGGTCGCCAGCAGCCACGGGCGGCTGTTCGCCCGCGCCAGCCGCTTCTGGAAGCGCGCCGCCAGCCCGGCGGCGCCCGGCCACATTTTCCGCAGACAACCCGCCAGTACCTCCGCGCCGACCGCGGCGGCCGACATCCCCTGCCCGTAGACCGGATTGAACGCGCACGCCGCGTCGCCGGTCACGAGCAGCCCCTCCGGCCGGCGCGCCATCTCCTCGTAGTGGTGGACGCGGTTCTCGGTCGACTTCGTGCCGACGATCGGCGTCAGCGGCACGGCCGCCTCGTACGCCTCGGCGAACCGCGGGTCGGCGAGGCTGCGGGCGAAGTCGCGGAAGCCTTCCTCGTCGGTCGGCGGGTAGTCCGTCCCGCCGCCGGCCAGGGTGACGGCCCACCGCCCGCCCTCGACGGCGGCGATCACCCCGCCGCGGCGGCGCGCCGGCGGGGCACACTGCACGTGGAACGTCTTCCAGTCGGCCGCCCACCGGGCCGGCGGCCTCACCACCCGGCTGGCGTAGCCGAGGAACCCGTTCACCACCGTCTCGCGCGGCCGCGGGAAGCCGAGCGCGGCCAGGAACTGCGGTGTCCGCGACCCGCGCCCGGCGGCGTCCACCACGAGGTCGGCGCCGAGCGCGTCCGCCACCGTCCACTCCCCCATGCGGTCCTCGACCGTCACCCCGACGACGCGCCGGCCGGCGGGGTCGAGGCGGTAGCCGGTCACGTCCACCCCCGACCGCACCCGCACGTTCGGGCGGGCGGCGACGCGCGACCGCACGCCCCACTCGATCAGGTCACGCGTCGCCCCGAGCAGGCGAGTGTTCGACGGAAAACGGACACCCGGGCCGACGGGCGAAATCCATTCCAGGTCGGCGATCGCGTCGTAGTCCTCGGCGCCGGCGGCCACGAGATCCTGCACGAGGCCGGGGAAGAGGCGTTCGAGCACGCGCCGCCCGGCGGTGAGGAGGACGTGGATGTGTCGCGCCTGCGGCGTCCCCTTCCGCGGGTCGGGGCCGTTCGGAAGCCGGTCGCGGTCGAGGACGGTGACGCGGTCGAAGTGGTCGGCCAGGGCGCGGGCGGCGAGGAGCCCCGCCACGCTCCCGCCGACGACGACCGCGTGCGTCCCGGTGGGGGCGGGGTGAAGGGCGGACATCGGGGGCTCCGGCCGGACTGGGGGCGGGGACGACACCCATCAAGCGGAGCGCGGCCGGCGAGGCTGACACGAGAACCGCGTGCCGCCAGTGTGGCGCGGCACTCCGTGCCGCCTCCCGTCGGGTGCCTTCGACTTCGGTCGGGAGCCTCGCGCCACCTCCGATCGGGTGCCTCCGACTGACCGCAGAAGCACTCGCGCCGCCGCGGCACGGAGTGCCGCACTACAATCGAGCGGCGTTACTCGCCGCCGGGGACCGGGCCGCGGAAGCTCACGCCCTTCGCGTACGACCAGTACCACATCACCGCCGCGATCACGCACCCGAACAGCACTGGCCCGGCGTCGCCGGCCCACGCCGTCACCGGGGTCAGCGCGATCACCGCCACGCCGATCGGGAAGAACCGGCTCCAGTTCGTGGACCCGAGTACGAACAGCCCCAGGCCGCACGCCGCCATCAATGGCGGGTACAGGCCCAGCGCCAGCCGGGCCGGCGCATCGGCCGACGGCGGCACGTACGCCGCTGTCAGCGCCAGCATCACCGCGACCGACCCGGCGGCGATGATGAGCGAGTGCCGCTCGGTCGGCGGGAGGCGGCGGAACCGGCGGAGCATGTACCACCACAGCACCGCCGCCATCCCCGCCCCCGCCGCACCCTGCACCGCCCACACCGCTGTCGCCGAGCCGGCGGACTGCACCAGCCAGTGGACGACCGCGGCGGCCACCAGCGTGATCGCCCCGAACCACACCGTCACCGGCCAGGAGTAGTGCGGGTGCGGCTCCGGGCGGGTGCGGGCGAGCTGGCGGACCCAGTCCCAGAACCCCGGCGGCCGCGCCGCGACCGGCTCCCCACGGGCATAGCGGTCGAGGTCGTCGGCCAGCTCGTCGGCGCCTTGGTAGCGGTCGGCGGGGTCCTTTTCGAGGCAGCGCAGGCACACCGCCTCCAGGTCGCGGCCGGCCGCCGGGTTCAGCTCGCCCGGCGGCCGGGGGGCGGCGGTGCGTACCCGCTCCATCACCTCGTAGGGGGTGCGGCCGGGGAACGGCGGGCGGCCGGTGAGGCGCTCGTACAGCACCACCCCGAGGGCGAACACGTCGGAGCCCACCGTCAGCCGCGGCTCGCACCGCGTCTGCTCCGGCGACATGTACCCCGGCGTGCCGAGCGGGATGCTGGCCCCGGATGTGGTCGCGTTCAGGTCGAGCGGGCGGGCGAGGCCGAAGTCGGCGACGTAGGGCTCGCCGGCGGCGTCCACCAGCACGTTCCCCGGCTTCAGGTCGCGGTGGAGGATGCCGCGCTGGTGGGCGAAGTGGATCGCCCGGGCGACCTTCGCCAGGAGCGCCGCCTCGGCCGCCGGGGTGGACCGCGGGTGGTCGGTGAGGCACGACCCGTTCACCCAGCGCATCGCCAGGTACGGCCGCCCGGCCACCTCGCCGACCCCGTACACGGTGACGATGTGCGGGTGCGCGAGGCTCGCCGCCGCTTCCGCCTCGAACCGGAACCGGGCCAGCTCACGCGGGGCGGAGAACTCGCCGGGGCGGACCGTCTTGATCGCCTCGACCCGGTCGAGCGCGAGGTTCCGGGCCTTGTACACCACGCCCATCCCGCCGCGGGCGATCCGCTCCAGCGGGCCGTACCCCGGGAGGACCGGCAGCGGGCCGTCGTCCGGCTCGGGCGGCGGGCCGAACTCGACCAGGCTGCTCCCCACGCCGCCGAACAGGCCCTCGACCCACCGCACGGCGGCGGCCCGGCGGGCGAACTCGGGGGCGAGCTCCGGGCTGCCCGCGCACGCCTCGGCCGGTGCCGGCGCCTCGCCCCGCTCGCCGCGCAGCTGCCACTCGAACAGCAGGTCGGCGACCCGGTCGGCCTCGGGGCGCGTGGGTTGGTCGGACACGGAACGGCCCTCGCGGGTGGCGGGGTGCGGGGTCAGCCGGGGGGCGAACCCCCGAGCCGGTCGGAGAGGCGGACGCAGGCGGCCGCCCACCACCGGTAGACGGTCCGCTCGGACACGCCCAGGAGCAGCGCCGCCTCGGCCCGCGTGTGCCCCTGGTAGAAGAGGAGGTCGAACGCCCCGCGCTCGTCCGGCGGGAGCTCGCCGGCGGCGGCGTGGAAGCGCGTCCACAGGTCGAGGTCGGCGACGCTGTCGCCGCCGCCGGCGCCGAAGTCGGCGGTGCCCGGGTCGGGGACGCGGGTGTTCACGCCGCGGGCGGCGAAGTGGCGGGCCAGGTCGAGCAGTTCGCGCCGCACCTGGAGGGCGGCGAGCCCGGCGAAGTCGCGGGTGGACGCCGGCCGCACGGCGCGGAGGGCGTTCATGAGGCGGAGCATCGCGCCCTGCACCACGTCGCCCGTGTCGGCCCCGGTACGGACGCCGGGGAAGCCCGCGAGCATCCGGCGGGCGAGCCGTTCGAGCCGGGCCGCCGCAGCGCACAGGAGCTCGTCGGCGGCCGCGCGGTCGCCGTCGCGCAGGCGGGCGACGCGGTCGTGGAGCCAGAGGGTGTCGTGGGCGGGGTCGGTCATGGCATCCGTGACGGCCGCCGCCCGCGGCGGCGCCCAGGGGAAGCGGACCGGGGGCGGCCCGCACTGACAGAAATTCCGGCGGACGCGCCGGACCTGACGCGACCGGCACTACCCCGCGCGCTCGACCGCGAGCGGCCGCGTCCGCTCGGCAGGCGCGGCTTCCTCGTCGGCCCTCCCGTGTGCGGGCCTTGGGGATGGTGTACGAGGCAGCGCGGCGTCAGGACGGATCCGGGGGCCGGCGGCGGTCGGCGACGACGGCGATCAGCACCCGCAGCGCGGCGACCGGATCGGCCCCGCCGACCGAGTCGAGCGCGACTTCGAGCACGCCGCCGGCGCGGCCGAGGCCGGGGACGGGCACCCAGACGTGGAACCCGGGCCGCGCCGGGTCGCTCGCGTGGACCGGGGTGACGCCCCGGAGGTGGTCGGGGGTGAGGTCGGCCAGCGGGAGCGGCGGGGGAGGCGTGGGGGAAGGAACGACGTCCGGCAGCCGAACCGGGCACGGGATCCGGCCGGCCCCCACGCCCGGCGGGCACTTACCGCCCGGCGTGACCGGGCCGTCCGTGGAGGAGTTGGAACAGCGACGACCCGCCCGGCAACCCCCGCACCCCGGTCGTCAGGGCCGCGTTCACCCCCGACCACGTCTCCCCCGGCGCCTCCGGGATCGGGCCGGACTTCACCCGCGGCCACTCCCCGATCCGGCTCCGGTGGGCTTCCGCCCACGCCCGGATCTGCCCGGCGGTCAGCGGGGGCAGCGCGGACTTGTTCCGCGCCCCCCGGTGCCGGGCCAGGAGCTTCCGCAGCGAGTCCCCGCCCGGGAGCCCGCGCTTCCCCTTGAACAGCGCGGTGTCCACCGCCCCCCACGTCTCGCCGGGGGCCGCCGCGACCGGGCCGTCCTGGTACCTCGGCCACGCCCCCGTCCGCCGGTGGTGGTCGTCGGCCCAGGCCAGCACCTGCCCCTCGGTCAGGTCGGGCACGCCCAGCCGGTTCCGCACCCCGCGGTGCCGCTCCAGCAGCTGCGCGAGCGTCACCCCGCCCGGCAGCCCCCGCTTCCCACGGGCCAGGGCCAGTTCGATCGCCAGCCACGTCGTCCCCTTCGGCGCCCCGCGGACCGGCCCCGTGTCGTGCCCACTCGGCCACGCCCCGGTACGCTGGTGGTGGGCGTCGGCCCAGGTGAGAACCTGCTCGACCGTCAGTGGTGGCGGGAGGTGGCGGGGGCGCACCCCACGACACCGGTGGAGGAACCGGGACAGGGTGTCCCCGCCCGGGAGCCCACGGTGCCCGGCCCGGAGAGACTGGTCCACCGCCGCCCACGTCTGGTCGGCCGTCTCGGGGATGCGACCGGCCGTGATGTACGGCCAGCGGCCGTGCCGGCGGTGGTAGGCGTCGGCCCAGGCGAGGATGTCGGCGGACCGGAGATCGGGCTTCTTCGCCCGGGGGCGGATCGGGGGCGTGGGCATGGCGGCTCGGGAGTTGTCCGCGGATACCGCGAGTTTACCCGGCGCGGGGGCGCCTGCAAGTGAACCGCCCGCACCACCCGCTTGTGCCGGCCGTGTCGGCGGGGCAGACTCGAGCGAGGCGGCGACGGCCGCGGTCGCGGGACACCCGCCCCGCCGACGCCTATCATTTTCACCCACGCCCGACGGGCGAGCGCCCCCGAACCCCGCGCCGCGGGACCGAAGCCGATGCCGAAACCGGTCGTCGTCAGCCGCGGTGCGTTCGTCCGCTCGACTGCCAACGCGCTCGGCGTCGGCAAGCTGAAGTCGGCCGGCAAGACCGTCGCCATCGAGTACTTCGTCGGCCCGGGCGTCGAGCCGGTGGTCGAATCGGTCGCCCCGACCACCGTCCGAGCCGCCACGCTGGAGAGCGAGACCCGCGTCTACCAGCGCCTCGCCGACGGCGTGTCGTGGCGGGCCGGGCGGGCGCTGGCGTCGCACCACGACGACTACGTCGTCCGCTTCCCGAACGCGGCCAAGCACGAACTCGTGCCGGCGGTCGAGCTGTACACCCGCTGCGACCTGCCGCTCCCCGAGCCGGCCGTCTTCCTCGCCGCCCGCATCACCGAGACGCCACACTGGCAGCAGCGCCGCGCCGGGTTCGTCCGCGCCGTCATTGAGCAGCGCCGCGCCTGCGCCGGGCTCACCGGGCTCCTCTCCGCCGGCATCGACCTCGAACCGCACCAGGTCGAGGTCGTCCGCCGCGTGCTGCAAGATCCACAGCAGCGCTACCTCCTCGCCGACGAGGTGGGACTCGGGAAGACGATCGAGGCCGGCGTGATTGTTCGCCAGTACGTCCTCGACCACCCCGCCGACCATTCCGTCCTCGTCCTCGCGCCCGGCCACCTGGTGAAGCAGTGGGAGGCGGAGCTCACGCACCGCTTCCGCCTCGGGCCGTTCCTCGGGGAGTCGGTGCGCGTGCTGCCGCACGGCGCCGACCTGGACAAGAACGAGGCCGTCGGGCTGGTCGTGGTGGACGAGGCGCACCAGCTCGCCCGCTGGGTCGGCGAGGCCGCGAGCAGCAAGCCGCGGAAGCGGTTCGAGATCATCCGCACACTCGTCACCGACCCGCGCTCGCGGCTCTTGCTCCTCTCCGCGACGCCGACGCTGCACTCGGACGAGGTCGGCTTCCAGGCGTTGCTCCACCTGCTCGACCCGGTGGTCTACCCGCTCGGCGACCTGGAGGGCTTCCGCGAACGGCTCGCCACGCACGAGAAGGTCGCGCAGCTGTACCACCTGTTCCGCCCGGACGAGGAGGGCGGCTACCTCGAAACGGCGCTCGACCAGTTGCTCGACGCCTTCCCGAAAGATGTGCGGCTGAAGGAACTCGGCAAGGAACTCCGCCCGCTCCTCGCCTACGGCGCCGACCCGGACGACCCGAAGCGCGAAGAACTCATCCGCGCGCTGCGGTCGCACGTATCGGAGGCGTACCGCCTCCACCGTCGCCTCCTGCGGAACCGCCGTGCGGATGACCGCGTGGCGGGGCTGCTCCCCGGCCGCCTCGGGCTCGTGCGCTGGACCTACGACGACCCGGCCGCGCCGGCGCTCGGGGCGTTACTCGACGAGTGGCGCGCGGGTGCCGCCGCGACCGGCAAGAAGGCGGCGGACTACGGCCGGCTGTACGCTCTCTTTGCCGAGGCGCTGGCCGACCCCGAATCGCTCGCCGGGCTGATCGAGGTGCGGCTCGG
Organism: bacterium; assembly: GCA_017308215.1. GTDB lineage: Bacteria > Planctomycetota > Planctomycetia > Gemmatales > Gemmataceae > Urbifossiella. The sequence continues at coordinate 12,015 of JAFKFQ010000155.1, forward strand.
CGAATCGTCCGCTGAACCGCCGCCACTGTCGGCCGCGACGAAGCGATTGCTCACGGCGACGCCGGAGTTCAAGGGCGAGAAGCCGATCCTGGCGAAGCTCCGCGACGCGGCGGTCGCCGCCGAGCCGGACGCACGCATCGCCGCGGTCGTCGCCGGGCTCGACCGTGCCTTTTCGCTGCCGAAGACACAAACCACGCGCGCCGTCGTCTTCGCCACCTACCCCGCCGCGGCGGATGCGGTGTACGACACACTCGTGAAGAAGTGGCCGGGCCAGGTGTTGCGGCACGGCGTGGCCGGGTGGCAGCAGTTCCGCGCCAGCCAGACGTTCCGGGTGCTGGTGTGCGACGCTGCGGCCGAGGAGGGGCTGAACCTGCACGGCCGCGGCACGCTGCTCGTCCACTACGACCTGCCGTGGTCGCCGAACCGCGTCGAGCAGCGCGTCGGCCGGCTCGACCGCTTCGGCGTCGGCACGCCGGTACGGTCGGTGGTGCCGATGGCGCCCGGCGCCGCACTCTCGGCCGCCGCCGCGGCTGACCTCGACCTCGGCTACCGGGTCTTCGAGCGCTCGATCGCGGCGCTGCAATACGTCACCGAAACCGAACTCGACGCGCTCTACCCGCTGGCGCTCGCCGAGGGGCCGGCAGCCATCAAGGCCGCGACGGACCGCCTCGGCGGCGACGAGGGCGTGGTGGAGACGACGCTGCGCGACATCCAGGTGCTCGACGAACTCGACGCGGTAGAGGCGCCGCCGGGACACGAGGCGTTCGCCGAGACGCTGCGGGAGACGGACGCGACGAAGGCGGCCGAGTGGCAGGAGGCGACGCACACCTGGGTCGGCGAGACGCTCCAGTTCGCCCGCCGCGGCGAGGGCGGGGCGGACACCGGGGTGTGGCGCTACCAGTTCCGCCGGCCGATCGGCGAGGGCGGTCCGGCCACGCTCATGCCGAGCGGCCGCCTCGTCCGCCACTTCGCCCACATCATCGACACCGACGACGAGCGCTCGACGCCGACGGCGCCGCTCACCTACGCACTGACGTTCGACCGCGTGCGGGCGCAGCGCGAGCGGGTGGCGCTGGCGCGGATCGGCGACCCGTTCACCAGTTCACTCGTCGAGTACGTCGGCTGGGACGACCGCGGCGCGGTGGCGGCGATGTGGCGCTACCGGCCGAAGGCGAAGTACGCGAAGCCGGCCGAGGTCGCGTTCCGGTTTGAATTCATCGTCGAGTGCCCGACCGACGAGGCGGTCGGGGAGCTGCCCGACGGCGGCTCGGTCGCCGCGGTCCGCCGCCAGGCCGACTGGGTGTTCCCGCCGTTCACCGTGTCGGTGTGGCTCGACCAGGACCTGGAACTCATCCCGGAGAAGTCGGCGAAGGCGCCGGTGCTGGCGGAGGAGTACTCGAAGCGGGTGCGGCCCGACGGCGGGCGCGACTTCAACCTGAACCCCGAGCGGTGGGCGGTGCTCCTGCCGCACGTCCCGCGCGGGGAGTGGGCGAAGAAGGTGGAGCGTGCCCGCAAGGCGGCGGAAAAAGCCGTCCGGGCGTCGGCGAAGTGGAAGGACGAGGTGGCGGCGCGGACGGCCGCCGCCCGCCGCGCCGCCGCCGACCGCGACGCGCAGACGGCAAGCCGGCTGGCATTCCTGGCCGGCCCGCAGAAGAAGGCCGAGAAGGCGCACGCGGCGGCCGAGAAGGCGGTGGCCGACGCGCTGCTCCGTGGCGTGGCGAGCCCGGCGCTGCGGCTCGACGCCGCCGGCGCCGTGTTCCTGGCGACGTGGAACCCGTTCGGGGACGCCGCCGATTGACCCTGTCCACCGGAACCCGTCCGTGACGCTGCTCGACTTCTGGCCCACCCCCGAGGCGTTCGCCGCGTGCGCCCCGCCCGACGCTGCGACACTCCCGGCCGCCGTGCTCGTCGCGGTGCACCAGCCGGCGCGGCTCTCGCGCGGCGCCGATTCCGCCGGCGAGCGAGCCGTGCTCGACGCGCTCCTCGCGCCGGCCGCGCCCGTCATCGTGCCGGTCGTGGGCGCGGGAGGCAGCGGCAAGACGCACCTGCTCCGCTGGCTCGCGCTGCACCTGCCGGCGGTCGCGCGCGTCGTCGCGGTGTCGGGCGCCGACGACCTCGCGGCCGTCTTCGCCGCCGAAGGACTCGTCGCTTCCGCCCCGCCGCCGGCGCTCGACGTGGCGGCCGCGACCGAACTGTTGCTGGAGGGCGTCCGCGCCGCGCTGCGGGAGCGCACGGCGGCGGCGCGGGCGGCGTGCGACGCGGCCGTGAAGGCGGGCGAACGCCCGCCGCCGGACGAGCGCGCCGTCGCCGAGACGCACGGCGACGGGCTCGTCGCGCTCCTCGCCGGGCCGACGAAGGACGCGCTCTTCCGCGACACGCCGAAGCGCAAGAGTGCCTTCCGCGCTTTGGTGCGGCGCGTCACGACGGGCGCGGCCGACCCCGACGCGGAGCGATTCGAGCCGGTCGACTTCGAGTTCCCGGATGTGAACTCGGCACGTCTCGCCGACCCGAAGGCCCAGCGCTACGTCGCCAAGTTGAAGACGAATCTTCAGGGCGAGCGCGCCACCGCCGCAGCACTACTGAACACCTCCCGCGACACCGCGCTCGCGGCCCTTCCAGCGCCGCCCGCCGCGCCCGTTCCGGACGGCCCCAAAGTCATCCTGCTGATCGACGACGGCGAACCGTGGGTGCTCGACTCGCTCGCGGCGGCCGGCGGGCGGGCC
>JAFKFQ010000156.1:0-14723 GCA_017308215.1 bacterium
GACCGCCCCCGCGGACGCACCATGACAGTGCATCCCGCGCGGCAAACGGACTGGGGAGGAAGTCACAGTCCGGGTGTGTGCGCCGAATCCTGATACCTCGGCCGCGGTCCGGGCCGCGGCGGAGTCGGTGGGGCCACACCCGACACCTCAACCCCAGTCTACCCGCCCCGTTGCCTGCCCGCGGTGGACCGGCCCTCACAGAGGACGCTGACGCCGACCGTGCTCCACGTCTCGATCGCCTTCGGGTTCATCGACAACTTCGGGCTTGGGGCGCTACCGACTCACCACCGGTGCCCGCGGGGGCTGGCGCGGGAAGCAGATCGGCGTCTGCGCGTCGGCCGGCTTGCCCGCCTGGCGGAGCAGACCCGGCAGCCGCGCCGTCACGAACTCCACGAGCTCGTCGCCGCCGATCGCGCCGTCCGTGTCGGCGTCGGCCTGGGCGTAGTCCGGGCCGAGCGCGTCGAGCAGCGCCTTGGTGAAGACGCCGTGCCCGACGCGCGGGTGCTCGTAGGACAACTGCCCCTGGTCGCAGCTCGCCACCACGAACGGGCCGTGCCCGTCCGGCACGCACCGGCGCACCAGGTTCGCCGCCGCCGCCTCGCCCGAGTGGCAGGCGTCCAGCAGCACCACCTTGCGGCAGTTGATCTTCGCCAGCGCCTCGAACAACTCCTCGGCGGAGAGACCGGTCCGGTCGGCCGCGGCGCGGGCGTAGTCGGGGCCGCACAGCACGAACCGCCCGGCGCCGCTCAGCACCCCGCGGGCACGGTCGTTCGCGGCGTAGAGCGGCGCCTTCGGGTCGGCGAGCAGGTCGCCGTGGCCGGCGAAGAAGACGACCATCAGGTCGTCCGGCCGCGCCTTCGCCGCCGCCGTGTCGATCGCCGTAAGAAGCTTCGTGCGCGTGGCGTCGGCGTCCAGCCGTAGCTCGACCGTGGCCTCCTTGAAGCAGCCGCGGTCGCCGCGGAACGCGCGGAAGGCGTCGGCGATACCGCGGGCGTCCTTGTCGGCGCACGTCAGGTCGCCGAGTGCCCGCGCACCGCCGGCGGCCTTGCGGTGCCCGGAGTAGTCGTTAATCCCGACCGAGACGGCGAGCAGATTCGTCGGCGGCGCCGGGGCGTCGTTCGTGACCCGTCGCTTCTCTTCGGCGCGCCCGCCGGCGGCGTTGAACGTCACCACCGACAGCTGATTCTCCCCCGCCCGCAGAGCCGCGAGCGGCACCTTCACCATCTCCTCGATCGCGTCGCTGCCGGTGCCCTTCCACGTCTTGACGCGGTGGTCGTTCAGCCACAGCTCGACGCGCTCGGGGAGGAGGTCCACGTTCGAGCCGCGCTTCCGCACCGCGACCGTCGCGGTGACGCCGTTCGGGCCGGCGGTCGTGCGGTCGAGCCCGAGGCGGACCGGTGCCGGCTCGTACTGCGTGAACGACACCGGCAGCGGGTTCTCGCCGCGGGCGAGCGCGAGCGCGGCGCCGAGGTCGCGCTTCGTCACCAGCTCCTCGATCACGTCGGGCCGGTGGAAGTGCTTCTCGAACTGCTGGAGCGGGTAGAACTCGGGGCGGGTGCCGGTGTCGGGGGCGTTGACGTGCCAGCCGACGAGCCGGTCGCCGTGGGCACTGGCCGTGTGGTAGTACGACCCGTGCCACGACCACACGATCCAGTCGGTGAGCCGTCCGGTGTCGGCGAACCCGCCGAACCACTTCCACAGCGGCCGCTGGCGCACCGTGGTGAGCGTGTCTCGCCGCGCCTGCCCCGGCTGCACCAGGCCGTAGAACTGCTCGACGCCCGACACCGGGTTGGCGGCCGCGGTAGCGGCCTGCCCCGGATCGCCGATTTCCTTCTTGCCGGGGCGGCGGTCGAACATGAGCTGACCGCCGACGGCGAGGAGGTCGAGCTTGTCGCCGGCGCGCAGGCCGGCTTCCCACGCGGGCGAGCCGGTGACCACGGCGGTCACTACGGGGGCGCCGTCGCGCACGTCGAACGCCGCGCCGAGCGCCGGCTGCTCGCGCCAGTCGGCGAGGCTCCAGGCCGCGACGGTGTGGTCGGCGCCGCCGGTGACGAACCACGTCCCGTCGGCCGCGGCGACGACCGACAGTACCTCGCCGGCGTGCCCGGTATACAGCTTCGGGCGCGTGGCCATCTCGGGCGTCAGCTCGAACAGTGACGCGCCGTAGTAGTGGCCGACGATCACGCGCGTCGGCTTCCCGTCCTTCGCCGGGACGAACGTGTAGCACGTCGGCGCCTGGTCGAGCGGCGTGTCGAGGGTAAGCGGGTGGCGCACGTCCGGCATCCCGGCGCGGCTCAGCACGGCGTGCCAGAGGAAGCGGTCCTTTGCGTCCGGCTCGACGCGCCAGCCGTCGGCGGTGGCGACGGGACCGACCCACTTCACCTCCTCGCGCGTCGCGCCGAGGCGACGGAGGTCGAAGCCCGTCCAGTCGCCGGCAGCGCGGGCGTTCGGGTCGGGGGGCGTTTGGCGAGCGGTCTTCACGCCGATGACGGTGCCGTCCGTCGAGATGTTCACGCCCCACGCCCGCCGCCCGGCCCCGCGGACGACTTTCGATCCGGGTTCGCCGACCGTCAGCAACGCCACCTCGTCGGCGTCGCCGCCGGCGACCGCGAGCCGCCCGTCGGGGTGGAACGCCAGCGCCTCGGCCGGGCCGGGGTGCGCCAGCACGACCGGCCGCGCGCCGTCCTTCGGTGGGAAGGCGTGGACGTGGAGTTCGTCCGGCGATTCGGCGTAAAAGCGCGGCTGCCCGGCGACCGCCGGGAGGACGCGCGCGACACCGACCGCGAGCTTGTCGCCGGCCGGCGCCCAGGCGACGCTGCGCGGGAAGTGGTCCGGCGGGATCTCGAACCGGTGCACCGTCTTCCCGTCGGTCGACGCCGCCAGCACCTGCGGCCCCTCGGACGCGACCGCGAGCCACGCCCCGTCCGCGCTCCACGCGGCCTTGTGGACTCTGTACCGCCTCGGCGACTTCTCGTTCACGTCGAACAGCGCTTTCGTCGCGACCTTTCCGCCGGCCGTCTCCGCGAGCGGGCCGGCGAGGTCGGCGGACATCACCTCGCCGCTCTGCGCGACCGACACGAGCGTGTTCGCGTCGAAGCGGAGCGCCCGCGGGTAGTTGAACTCGGCGCCCGGCATCGGCGCGTGGCGCCCGACCCAGCGCGGCGCGGCCGACGGGCGGCCGTCGGCGTCCGGTTGCTTCAGGAGTGCGTAGTCCCAGACCCAGAGCGAGCCGTCGGCGGTGCCGAAGCCGACGCGCTTGCCGTCGGGCGAGAAGGCGACGGTGAAGACGGCGTTGAAGTTGTCGATCCCGGGGCGCGACTTCGGCCACGTCAGGCCGACGAGGTCGCCGGTGTCGCGGTCGATGACGGTGACCGTGCTCGGCCGCATCCCGAATCCGCCGACCGCGACGAGGTTCCCGTCCGGCGACACGGCGACGGTCTTGATGCCGCCGCGCTGCTCCCGCCACGCCCGCCAGCGCAGCACGCGGGCGTGGCCGGGGTCGGGGGCGAACCCCTTCGGCGTCACCGGCCAGACGCGCACCACCTTGTCGTCGCCGCCGGCGAACAGGTACTTGCCCGCCTTGTCGAACACGAGTGTGTCGCACGGCCCGACGCGCCCGCCGGCCTCGACCACGACTTCCGGCTCGTCGCGCGAGCGGCGGTCGAGCTGCTGCGCGCCGGCCGGTACGGCGAGGTAGCACACGGCGAGCGCGGCGGCGAGGCGGGTCATCGGGTGGGCCGTCCGGGGGGCGGGCGTGTGGTCAGCGTAACGGGCGGCCGGCGCGGGGTCAAACGAGCCCGCGGGGCGCGGTGGTGTTAGAATGGCCCGCGTCCCCCACCGCGGAAGCCACCGATGGAGCCGCTCGACCGCACGCAGGTCAACACCGGTCAACTCCCCGTCTCGGCGACGCCGCCGACCGCGGCCGACGAGACGCGCAGCGCCGGCGGCAGCCACCCGGCCCCCCCGCCCGACCCGGATCAGACGGAGGCGGTGGTGTCGGTGGCGCACCAGTACGAACTGGTGCGCCAACTCGGCCGCGGCACGTTCGGCGAGGTGTGGCTGGCGCGCAAGAACCCGAGCGGGATCGAAAAGGCGGTGAAGGTGCTCCACCAGCCGGCCGACCAGGACAGCGCCAAGCGCGAGCTGCGGTCGCTCGAACTCATCAAGAACCTGCGCCACCCGTACCTGCTCGCCACCGAAGACTTCTGGGTCGGCAGCAACAAGCTCTACGTCGTCACCGAACTCGCCGACAACTCGCTCCGCGGGCGCCTGAAGGAGTCACAGGCCGCGGGCCTTCCCGGCCTGCCGCTCGCCGAACTGCTCGTCTACCTGCGCGAGTCGGCGGAGGGGCTCGACTTCCTCCACACGAGTCAGATCACGCACCGCGACGTGAAGCCGGACAACATCCTGGTCGTGAACCGGCACGCGAAGGTCGCCGACTTCGGGCTGGTGCGGCGGCAGGAGCAGGCGGTCGAGTCGGTGAGCTTCGCCGGCACGCCGGCGTTCATGGCGCCGGAGATCTGGCTCGGCGAGGGCGGCCCGGCGAGCGACCAGTACGCGCTCGCCGTCACCTACGTCGAGCTCCGCCAGGGGAAGACGCCGTTCGCGTTCGCCACCGACGGGGTGATGGCGGCCCACATCGAGGGGAAGTTCACGTTCGACGAGGCGGTCGGCGAGGCCGAGCGCGTGGTGCTGCGGAAGGCGATGGCGCGCAGCCCCGCCGACCGCTACCCGACCTGCACCGCGTTCGCCGAGGCGCTGGTGGCGTCGATCGGCGCGCCCGCACCGCACCCCGCGCCGGAGTTCACCTCAACGAGGGTTCCCAAAGCCCCGCCCGTGAGGCCGCGCCCGCGCTGGCTCGTCCCCGCGGTCGCGGCGGCGCTGCTGGTCGCGGCCGGCGTCGGCGTGTACGCGGCGTTCTTCGCGGGGAAGGGCGGTGGGTCGCGCGCCGGCGAGAACGCGGTCCCGATCGGGGCGGTCGCCGAGCCCGGCGCGGCGCTGGTGACACTCGTAGACAGCCGGCAGGCGCCGGAGTGGGTGACGCTCACGCGCGGTACCGAAACGATGCGCTTCCGGCTCGTCGCGCCGACCGGCGGGGCGGGGACGCCGGCGCCGTTCTACGTGGCGGCGTCGAAGGTGTGGAACCAGTTCCACCAGGAGGGGGGCCGCGAGGCGGGCCTCCCCGACCCGGTGCGCGAGCAACCGGGCGGCCCGCACGCGCCGGCGGTCAACCTGACGGCGAACCAGGCGGCCGCGTTCGCCGCGGCGGTTGGCGGTCGGCTCCCGTCGCCGGACGAGTGGGACCACGCCGCCGGCTTCCACGACCGCGGCGGCCTTGCCGGCCCGCTCCGCGCCGGCGGCAGCGCGCGCGTCGGGCTGAAGGAGCCGGCGCCGGCGACCGGCCCGGACGCGGAGAAGACGGCGAACGCGCTCGGTCTCCTCGACATGGCCGGCAACGGCCGCGAGTGGACCGCCGCGATCCTTCCGGGGCGCGGCCAGCCGCCGAAGGCGATCGACGGCGCCATGTTTCCGCCGCAGTCGCGCGCTGTGCTGCGCGGCCGGGCATACCACCTGCGCACGCCGCTCACGTTCACCGACATGGAGTTCGAGCGCGGCGAGCCGCAGACGCAGCTCGCCGACGTGCCGAGCCCGTTCACCGGCTTCCGCGTCGTGCTGCCCGTGCCGTGATCAATTTTTGACAGGATGAACAGGACGAAACAGGATGAAATCAGAGGTTGATTTTTCATCCTGTTTCGTCCTGTTCATCCTGTCAAAATTGCCACCGTCTGCGCACCTTGATCCGCACCCGGCGCCCGGGGATACTCCCACCCATCCCAGCACCCGCGGGCGCCCCCATGACTACGGTCCTTCAGCCGCACTTCGCGCTCACCGACCACCTCGCACCGGGTCAGACGCCGACCGTTACCGACCTGCTTCTGACGTTCCGCGTCGAGCGGCTCGGCGCCGTCCACGGACCGGGGCCGCGGCTGCCGCTCAATCTCAGTGTCGTCATCGACCGCTCCGGGTCGATGGCCGGCAAGCCGTTGCAACAGGCGATCGCCGCCGCGGAGACGCTCATCGACCAGCTCGACGGCCGCGACACGGTGTCCGTCGTCGTCTTCGACGACACGGCGAAGACCGTCGTGTACCAGGATGCGGTCACCGACCAGGACGCCATCCGCAAGCTGATTCGCAAGGTGCATCCGGGTGGGGCGACGAACCTGCACGAGGGCTGGAACGAGGGTTGTGACCAGATCGCTACCGTTCGTTCGGAACACGCCATCAACCGGACGCTGCTCCTCACCGACGGCGCGGCGAACGTCGGCGTCACCGATCCGAGGAGGCTCGCCGAGGCCGCGAAGCTGTGGGCCACGCGAGGGATTTCGACCACCACGCTCGGGTTCGGCCGCGACTTCGAGGAAGACCTGCTCCTGAAGATGGCCGAGGCGTCGGGCGGCAACTTCTACTACATCGAGACGCCCGACGACGCCTGTCAGGTGTTCCAGATCGAGGGTGAAACCCTCACGTCGGTCGCGGTGCAGAATCTCGTCCTCACGCTGCGGCCGGCGGACGGGAGTGGCGTGGTCGTGACGGACGTGGTGAACCGCTACCCGACCGAGCAAACGCCCGATGGCCTCAAGATCGCCGCCGGTGACGTGTACTCGGCCGAGGACAAGCTGATCGGCGTGGCGATCGAGGTGCCGCCGCAGGCGCGCGGGAAGAAGGCGCTCGCGCTCGTCGAGGTGAACTACTCCTACGACCTCGTCGTGACCGACGGCGCGGACCGCGGCCGGACCGAATCCGCTGGGGGTACGTTCACCGTCGCCGTGCCGGTGAGCAAGGACGCGGCGACGAGCGACATTGATGTGGTGCGCCAGTCGGCGCGGCTGCGCGTCGCGGCGGCGAAGGAAGACGCGGTCCGCTTCTCCGACGCGAACCAGATGACGGACGCCGAGGTGGCGATGCGCGGCGCCGCCGACGGGCTCCGCCGCCAGCAACTCGACGACGAGTTCGACCTGGCGGAGGAGGCCGCGCAGCTCGACTACTTCGCCGACCGCTTCGCCGCCGGCGGGTTGAGCGGCCCGGACCGCAAGACGCTCCGCGACCAGGCGTACCAGGGCCGCACCCGCAACCGCGACGACCTGAACGCCCGCGGCGGCGGTGGCGGCTCGGCGCAGTCGCTCTCCACGACGACCGAGGTCGGCGGCGGGGTCGAGGTCCGCTGCGTGCGCGACGGTGGTAAGTTGCGCGTGCAGCCGGTCAGCCCTGGGTATGAAGCGGACTTCCGCGTGTTGTTCCCGCGGGCGGTTCGCGAGCCGGACGTCCACTACGTCGTGGACGGGCTCGAACTCTCGGCGAACGGCACGTTCTACAAGCCGGTCGGCGCCATCAAGCGCCTCACGAAGCCGACCGCGGCCGGCGTCCCGTTCGACCCGTCGGCCGACCCCGCCGACCCGCACAAGCTCACGGAACTGTTCGCCGGGGGCGGCGAGCCGTGGCTGCCGGTGCTCAAGCCGGCCATCGAGGCGCAGCCGCGGGCAGGCGATTTCATCGGGCCGAAGCGCGACTCGAACATCGTGCCGGTGCGCGAGCTGACGTTCCAGGCGCTCAAGCCGAACCCGCCGGAGAAGTGGAAGGTGGTGGTGTTCGGGCAGAACCCGTACCCGCGCGTCGAGTCGGCGACCGGCATCGCCATGTTCGACAACACGTTCGCCGACTGGGCCGACAGCAAGTTCGGCAAGGTCACGTCGATCCGCTGCATCATCAAGGCGGCGGTGATGTCGAAGCACGGGCTCCCGAAATCGACCGGCATCGCCGACATCCGCAAGCTGCTGGCGAAGGAAAAGACGGTCCAGCCGCCCGAGTGGTTCCAGGCGATACTGACGCAGGGCGTGCTGCTGCTCAACGCTGCGCTCACGGCGAGTAGCGAGAAGGGCGCCGCCGCCGACCCGCATACCGCCTTTTGGCGGCCGGTCGTGGAGAAGCTGGTCGAGGAGATTCTGAAGGCGAAGCAGGAGCACGCCGCGCCGGCGGACAAGGGCGTGGTGTTCGGCTGGTGGGGCGCCCACGCGCGGAACCTGCGGGCACTCGTGGAGCGGCTCCAGAGGAAGTACCCGGACGTGAAGGTGCGGCACGTCGATCACTGCAACCCGGCGGCACAGGGCGACATCTTCTGCGACGGCGACCACTTCGGGAGGATCAACACCGCGCTGCGCGGGGTCGGCGCCGGCGAGATCGATTGGCTCCCGAGCGTCGGCTGGAACGCGGGCGGCGGCGACGCCGACGAGGCGGCGCGGATGGGCGCGTTCATCACGCAGACGCAGGAACTCCACAAACTCTACCTGGAGCGGTTGCAGGAAGTCGCCGCCGAGCTCGCCGCACCGCTCCCGCCGCTCCTCGGCATCCTCGCGTCGCCGCTGGTCCCATTCCCCGACGCCGCCGGTCCGCTCGCGCCACTCGTACCGGGGCTCGACTTCTACCTGAAACGGGCATACCAGTTCGGCGTGCTTCAAGCCGCGAAGCCCGGCACGACGCTCACCGCGGATGAGATCGCGGCCGTGTACCTGTACACCACCGAGTCGTCGTTCTACCGGCGGCTCAACACTGTCCTGCGCGATGCTAACCGCGAGCACGCGCAGCCGTACACCGGCTACCTCCGCCTGCTCCTCACCGCGCTGCCGAAGCTCGCCGGCTACACCGGCAGCCTGTGGCGCGGCGTCGCGACCGACCTGCGCGGCCAGTACCCGAAGGACGCGACGGTGACGTGGTGGGGCGTGTCGTCGTGTACCGCGAAGCGGTCGGTGGCGATGAGCTTCATGGGGAGCGTCGGCAAGCGCACGCTGTTCGAGGTGCTGCCGGCACAGGCGGTCGGCATTCGCCGCTACTCGGCGTTCACCGGCGAAGACGAGTACCTGCTGCTTCCCGGCACACAGCTCAAGATCATCGAGGTGAAGACCGAGCCGAGCGGGCTGGCGACGATCCGCCTCCAGGAGCAGGCGGGCGGGCGGCTCGTCGGGTAAGGGTGAAGGCGAAGGGATGAAGGGTGAACCGGGCGGAGCGACTGGACGGGTCGTCCGTCTGCCAGCGTCGATTCATCCTTCATCCTTCCGCCTTCACCCGTCCCCGGAGCCACCAGTCGAAGTCGGCGAGCGTGGCAACGAGCGCGGCGGGGTCGGCGGGTTTGGTGAGGTGCATGTTGAACCCCGCCCCGGCCGTGCGGCGGACCGCGTTCGGGTCACTCACCCCGGTGATGGCGATGAGCAGGAGCGGCCGGTGGCCGGCGGCCGCGCGGGCGCGGCGGGCCAACTCGCACCCGTCCACCTGCGGCATGTTCACGTCGAACAGCCCGACGTCCGGCTCGAAGTCCGCCGCCGCCCGAACCGCCACGACGCCATCGTAGCAGATGCGAACATCTGCGCCACACAACATCAGCAGGGCGCCGAGCGTGTCGGCGGCGTCGCGGTTGTCGTCCACGACCAGCACTTTGAGCTTGAGAGCGGGCAAGCCGGTCCGACGCGGCATGGATGGGGATGCGAAGGTGATGACCGGCGGTTCGACCGCCGGGTGCGAGACAGGCACGGGTGAATCCTCGGTGTCGCGGCCTGGGCGCGCCGCGTCGATGTCGGGCAATCCGCGACATCCATGTCCGGGAAAGCCCTGGTGTTCTGCACCTCGGATGCCTGTTTCATCATTGGTCGCAGATTAGACACCAGACCGTGGCCGGCCGGCCCAGTGGTTCCATCTGGCACAGCCGGAAGGAGTTGGGAAGGAAGTCGCGTTCCCCGATGACGCATCGCGTTGCTCAGGCCGCGGTGGGCTCAATCGAGCCCCAGCAGCGCGAGCGCGTCGCGGTGGATCAACCGTTCGACCGCGGCCGGGTCGAGCCGTGGTAGCGCCGTCCCCTCCAGCATCGCGTTCAGGTTGCGCAGCCCCTGGACCGACGCCGTCACCGTCGTGAACGGGTAGTCGCTCCCGAACAGCACCTTGTCCCACACCCCGTACTCCTGCACCAGCATCAGGCTGTGGTACAGCTGGAACGGGCGGTAGTGCAGCGCGCTCACGTCGGCGTACACGTTCGGGTGCTTGCGGGCCACGGCTATGCACTCGCCCTCGTAGGGGTGGCCGAGGTGGGCCATGATCATCGTCACCTCCGGCCAGCGGATCGCCGCCCGGTCCACGTGCCGCGGGAGGGTGCAGTCGAGCGGCGCCTGGGCGACGAACGTCGTGCCGGTGTGCATCAGGACCGGCAGCCGGTGGCGGGTGGCGTAGGCCCACAGCGGGTCGAGCCGCGGGTCGTCGGGGGTGAACCCGGCGTACATCGGCAGGAGTTTGACGCCGCGCAGCCCGAGCCGGCGGTGCCCGTCCTCCATCTCCCGCTCCCACCCGGGCTGCGTCGGATCGACCGACAGGAACCCGACGAGCGTGTCGGGGTGGGCGGCGACGTACCGGGCTACGTAGTCGTCGTCCACCCACACGCCGCTCAGCCGGGCCTTGCCGCCGAACACGACGGTCCGCGTGTCGGCGGGCGCGGCGCGGCGGTACTCGTCGTACCGGACGGTGAGATCGACCTCGACCCCGGCCCGGGCGCGCCGCGCCTGCGCGCGGAAGTCATCCCCGAAGTGGGTGGGGTACTCCCAGGCGTGGCTGTGGACATCGACGATCACGGGTCGCTCCGGGGCGGCGGGGGCGGTTGTTGTAGCCGCGGTGCACCCGGCGCACCGCGTGCATGGCCGGGGACGAAGGACGAGGACCGGACGACCCAGGCACTGACGACCCGGTTCTATCAGTGCGGTGGACGACCCCGAGGAGGCGGTCCGTGACCGGTTCGCACGGTTGACCCGAGCGTTGCTCGCGGGCACAATCGAAGGGTTGCGTTTGACGTTCAGGAACGACCGTGAGGTGCCGCGAATGGTGTGTCCCGGCAGCGACCGGCGTGAGCGTGTGAGGGTCGGAGCCCGCTCCGGTTGGTATTGATAAATATTTTATTTAATGTTTAATTGTTTCTGCCAGGACCCACCTGCAACGTGAGTCGAGTTCACCAAGTAGTCGGGCATGACCGGTCCGTGGGGGCCGTCCGCCGCACCGGATCGCCCCCGCGACCGCCTCTTCGCGGAAGCACCCGACACCAGGAGTCGCCTCGTGCCCGCAACCGCCCCCCCCGCCGTGGCGACCGTGCTGATCGTGGAGGACGACCCGGGGATTGCCCAACTCGAGCGCAGCCGGCTTGAAGAAGTCGGCTATTCGGCCGAGGTGGCGGGGACCGCCGAGGAGGCGCTCCGGGCCGTGCTGCGGGGTGGGATCGACCTGGTGCTACTCGATTACCGCCTCCCGGGGGGCATGGACGGGCTCGAGTTCTACGCCCGGGTCAAGGGCTCGGGGCACGATCTGCCGGTCATACTGGTCACCGGGTTCGGCACCGAGGCGACGGTCATCAAGGCCCTCCGGGTCGGCGTCCGGGATTTCGTCACCAAGTCGATCGAATACCTGGACTATCTCCCCGAGGCGGTCGGGCGGGTGCTCCGTCAGGTCGGGACGGAGCGCCGGCTGGCCGAGTCCGAGGCCCGGCTGGCCGGCGTCATCCAGTCGGCCAAGGACGCGGTCGTCGTGGTCGAGGCAGACCGGCGGGTGAGCCTGTTCAACCCGGCCGCCGAGCGGATGTTCCGATGTCCCGCTACCGCCGCGCTCGGCCGTCGGGTCACCGACTTCATCCCGGACGAGCTCGTTCCGCCGGCCGGGGCAGAGGGCGATGGCGAGGCGGTCACCCTGAGCCAGCGGCTGCGGACGGGGACAGTCGGGATCCGGGCGGGGGGTGAGCGGTTCCCGCTCGAGGCGTCGGTCGCCCGGGGGGAGGCCGGCGGCCGGCGGTTCTACACGGTCGTGGTCCGCGACACCACCGCCCGCCGGCGGACGGAGGCGGCCCTGACCCTGTTCCGCGCCCTGATCGACCGGGCGACCGATTCGATCGAGGTGATCGACCCGGCGACCGGCCGGGTTCTTGACGTGAACGAAACCGCCTGCCTTGCCCACGGCTACACCCGGGCGGAGTACCTCGCGCTGGGCGTCCCCGACCTCGACCCGGTCGTGGCGGCCCGGTCTTGGGCGGCGGTCGCGGCGGAGCGGCGGGCCGGCGGCCGGGTGATCGAGAGCGTTCGCCGGCGGAAGGACGGGACCACGTTCCCGGTCGAGGTCAGCCTGACGGCCGTGAGCCTGGACCGCGACTATCTCGTCGCCGTGGTCCGCGACACCACCGAGCGCACGCGGGCCGAGGAGACGTTGCGCCGCAGCGAGGCGCTGCTCCGGCGGGCCGAAGGCATGGCACACGTCGCCGGCTGGGTCTACGAGGTCGAGAGCGGGCTCTACGTCACCTCGGAGGAGGGGAGCCGGATCGGCGAGGTCGCGCCCGGTCCGCACACCGGCGAGGAACTGGCCCGGTCGGTCCACCCGGACGACTGGCAGCGGTTAGAGGCCGCCCTCCGAGGGGCCCGGGCCGGGGTGCCGTTCGAGATCGAGCACCGGCTCGTGTTCGGTAATCGGATCAAGTGGGTCAACGTCCGGGCGGAACCCGAGACCGACCCCGGCGGGCGAGTCGTCCGGCTCATCGGAGTGACCCAGGATATCACAGCGCGCCGGCGACTGGAGGAGCAGTTGCGGCAGGCGCAGAAGATGGAGGCGGTGGGCCAGCTCGCCGGGGGGGTGGCGCACGACTTCAACAACCTGCTCACCATCATCAACGGGTACAGCGACCTCCTCCTCGAAGGGCTCCCGCCGGACGACCCGAGCCGGGAACTGCTGGGCGAGATCCACAAGGCCGGGGAACGGTCGGCCGGGCTGACCCGCCAGCTCCTGGCGTTCAGCCGTCAGCAGGTGCTCGCCCCCCGGGTGCTCGACCTGAACGCGGTCGTGGCCGACACCACCCGCCTACTCCGCCGGGTCATCGGGGAGGACGTGCGCCTCGCCACCGCCCCGGCCCGCAACCTCTGGCCGGTGAAGGCCGACCCGGGGCAGATCGAGCAGGTGCTGCTGAACCTGGCGGTGAACGCCCGCGACGCCATGCCGACCGGGGGCACGCTGACCGTCGAGACCCGCAACGTCGAGCTGGACACGGGCTACGCGGCGTCCCGCCCGGACGCGCGGCCCGGGCCACACGTCCTGCTGGCCGTCTCGGACACCGGGTGCGGGATGCCGCCCGAGGTCCTGGCCCGGATCTTCGAGCCGTTCTTCACCACCAAGGAGGTCGGGAAGGGGACCGGCCTCGGGCTGGCCACGGTGTACGGGATCGTCCAACAGTCCGGCGGGCACGTCGCGGTGGACAGCGCGGTCGGGCGGGGCACGACGTTCAAAGTCTACCTCCCCCGGCCCGAGGGGGGGGCGTCGGCCGGCGGGGCGGAGAACCGGTCGGCGACTCCCGCCCTGCCGCGGGGGACGGAGACGATCCTGCTGGTCGAGGACGACGACGGGGTGCGGGCGCTGACACGCCACGTCCTCCGGGGGGCCGGGTACGCGGTACTCGAGGCGGGCGACGGGGCTGGGGCGCTGCGGTCCGCGGCCGGCCACCCCGGGGCGGTTCACCTGCTGATCACCGACGTGGTCATGCCCGGCGAAGGCGGCCGGTCGGTGGCCGAGCGGGTCCGGGCGCTGTGCCCCGCGGTGCGGGTGCTCTACGTCAGCGGGTACACGGACGACGCGGTGGTCCGCCACGGGATCCTGCACGCGGGGGCGAACTTCTTGCAGAAGCCGTACACCCCGGTCGCCCTGGCGCGGAAGGTGCGCGAGGTACTGGACCGGTCCTGAATGCCGGTCGCCGCCGTCCGCCACCCCCGCATTCGCGCCGGGAGTGGGGATTACGCGGGCGCGAGACTTCCAGGGATCTGGTCCGGGCAACTACGCGGCGGAAGATTCGATCAAGTAACGTCGGGCCATCAGGGGAGTGAGGGGCGGCGTGAACACTTCAGTCCTGTGCGTCGACGACGAAGAGTCGATGCTCGCCGCCTACCGGCGGTTCCTCGAACCGAGGTATGCGGTCACGACCGCGGCCGGCGGCGGGGAGGCGATCGAACTGATGGCCCGGTCGGGGCCGTTCGCGGTCGTCGTGTCCGACCTGAACATGCCGGGGATGGACGGGAACGCGCTCCTCGGCGCGCTCCGGGAGAGCCACCCGGACACCGTCCGCGTCTTGATCGCCGGCCAGCCCGACCTCGAGCACGCGCTCAAGGCCGTGAACGACGGCCACGTGTTCCGGTTCCTGACGAAGCCCTGTTCGCCGGCGGCCGTACGGACGGCCGTCGCCGACGCGATCGAGCAGTACGAGCTCATCCTCTCCGACCGCCGCCGCGTCGCGGACGCCCTCCGGCAGAGCGAGGAGCGGTACCGCCAGCTGTTCGAGCACAACCCGTACCCCATGTGGGTCTACGACCGCGAGACGCTCGGCTTCCTTGCGGTGAACGCGGCCGCGGTGCGCCAGTACGGCTACACCCGGGACGAGTTCCTCGGGATGACGACGCGGAACGTCTCGCCCGACCCGCCCGCCCGCGCGCCGGTGCTGTCCGGCCACGGCACGGCGGTCCGCCACTGGCTCAAGTCCGGGGAGGTGCGGCTGGTCGAGACGGCGGCCAACCCGATCGAGTTCGGCGGCCGCGACGCGCAGCAGTGCAGCACCACCGGCACGCCGACGGCGGTGATCAGGTCGCGCAGCACGGTCCCCGCCGCCGCCTCCGACACCGCGC